>CAYOXO010000055.1:9258-25640 GCA_964407945.1 uncultured Stakelama sp. | reverse complement strand
TGGGCTCGTCGAACGAGACCAGCTATTTCGGCAATGTGATCTCGCCCTGGCGGCGCAAGGACGGCGGCAACGCCGCACTGGCGCCGGGCGGTTCGTCGGGCGGCTCGTCCTCGGCGATCGCCGCGCGGCTCGTGCCCGCAGCGACCGGCACCGACACTGGCGGTTCGATCCGCCAGCCCGCGGCCTTCACCGGCATCTCGGGCATCAAGCCGACCTATGGCCGCTGCTCGCGCTGGGGCGTCGTCGCCTTCGCCTCGTCGCTCGATCAGGCCGGACCGATGGCGCGCGACGTGCGCGACTGCGCGATCATGCTTGAGGCGATGGCCGGCTTCGATGCGAAGGACGCGACCTCGCTCGACATGGCCGTGCCCAATTGGGAAGCGGGCCTCTCCGCCGATTTGCGCGGCAAGAAGGTCGGTATTCCGAAGGAGTACCGCGTCGATGGCATGCCGGCCGAGATCGAGGCGCTGTGGCAGCAGGGCATCGACTGGCTCAAGGACGCGGGCGCGGAGATCGTCGAGGTCTCGCTGCCGCACACCAAGTACGCCCTCCCGGCCTATTACATCATCGCCCCGGCGGAAGCCTCGTCGAACCTCGCCCGCTATGACGGCGTGCGCTACGGCCAGCGCGACCTGCCCGATGGTGCGAACCTTCAGGAAATGTACGCCGCGACCCGTGCCGCGGGCTTCGGTCCCGAAGTGCAGCGCCGCATCCTGATCGGCACCTATGTGCTCTCGGCGGGCTTCTACGATGCGTACTATACGCAGGCGCAGAAGGTCCGCACGCTGATCGCGCAGGATTTCGAGAAGGCATGGACGCAGTGCGACCTGCTGCTCACCCCGACGGCGCCCTCGGCGGCGTTCGCACTGGGCGAGAAGTCGGCCGATCCGCTCGCGATGTACCTCAACGACGTCTTCACCGTGCCGTCTTCGCTCGCGGGCATTCCTGCGATGTCGGTGCCCGGCGGGCTGGACAAGGACGGGCTCCCGCTCGGCCTGCAGATCATCGGCAAGCCGTTCGACGAGCAGGGCGTGCTCAACGCGTCGCTGGCTATCGAGCAGCGGGCAGGGTTCACGGCGCAGCCGGAGCAATGGTGGTGATAGGCGATTTCCTGTCTGATCTGATTCAGCAGGAAGTCGTGGTTGGTGTTCGGGACGGGCTGGACAGGAAATTCGGCCGGAACCGCAGAGTTCACGTGGCATCGAGCGAACTGCTTTCAAAGCGCGCCCGCCGCCGCACGAAGGTGAAGAAATGAGCGAATCCGCATATCGCATCAAAGGCGCAACCGGTGAGTGGGAGGTCGTGATCGGCCTTGAGGTCCACGCCCAGGTCACGTCCAACGCCAAGCTCTTCTCGGGCGCCGCGACCGAGTTCGGCGCGGAGCCGAACACCCAGGTGTCGCTGATCGACGCCGCGATGCCCGGCATGCTCCCGGTGCCCAACCGCGAGTGCATCCGTCAGGCGGTGCGCACCGGCATGGCGATCGACGCGGTGATCAACAAATGGTCGCGGTTCGATCGCAAGAACTATTTCTACGCCGATCTGCCGCAGGGCTATCAGATCAGCCAGCTCTACCACCCGCTGGTGGGCGAGGGCGAGATCGAGATCGAGGTCGAAGGCGCGACCAAGACGATCGGCGTCGAGCGTATCCATGTCGAGCAGGACGCCGGCAAGCTGATGCACGACCAGCATCCGCGCCTCTCCTATGTCGATCTCAACCGCTCGGGCGTGGCGCTGATGGAGATCGTCTCCAAGCCCGACATGCGCTCGCCCGCCGAGGCCGGCGCCTATCTGTCGAAGCTGCGTTCGATCCTGCGCTATGTCGGCTCGTGCGACGGCAATATGGACCAGGGTTCGATGCGTGCCGACGTCAACGTCTCGGTCCGCAAGCCCGGCGAGGAATTCGGCACCCGCACCGAGACCAAGAACGTCAACTCGGTCCGCTTCGTCATGCAGACGGTGGAGATCGAGGCGCTGCGCCAGATCGACGTGATCGAAAGCGGCGGCAAGATCGTCCAGGAAACCCGTCTGTTCGATCCGGACAAGGGCGAGACGCGGTCGATGCGCTCCAAGGAGGATGCGCACGACTATCGCTATTTCCCCGACCCCGACCTGCTCCCGCTCGAGCTGGACGATGCGTTCCTCGACGCCTGTCGCGCGAGCCTGCCCGAGCTGCCCGACGCCAAGCGTGCGCGTTACCTCGCGCTGGGCATCACCCCGTATAATGCGGGCGTGCTGACCGCCGAGGTCGAATCCGCGCGCTACTTCGACGCGCTGCTCGATGCGGGCGCCAAGGGGCCGGCGGCGGCCAACTGGGTGACGTCGGAGCTGTTCGGCGCGCTCAACAAGCTCGGCAAGGATATCGAGAACAGCCCGGTCTCGCCCGCGCAGGCAGCCGAATTGCTCGGCCTTGTCGCCGACGGCACCCTCTCGGGCAGCCTCGCCAAGCAGGTGTTCGAGATCATGCTCGAAACCGGCGGCAGCCCGGCGGCGATCGTCGAGGAGCGTGGCCTCAAGCAGACTTCGGATACCGGCGCGATCGAGGCGGTGATCGCCGAGGTGCTGGCAAAGAACCCCGGCCAGCTCGAACAGTATCGCGGCGGCAAGGAGGCGCTGTTCGGCTTCTTCGTCGGCCAGACGATGAAGGCGATGGGCGGCAAGGCCAATCCCGGCGTGGTCAACGAGCTGCTCAAGAAGGCGCTCGCGGGCTGAACAGGCGAAGGACGGATCGATGACGAAGCCACTGTTCCTGCCCGCCGCCGCGCTCGGCCTGCTGCTCGCTGGCCCGGCTACGGCGCAGCGCGCCGGTCCGCCGCCCGTCAGCGATGGCTATGACTGGGCGATCCGCATCGATGAGGAGAGCCGCGTGCAGAGCGCGATCCTCGCCTATGAAGTCGACGGCACCGACGATCAGCCGCTCAACTTCAGTTGCGAGCAGGGCGGCAACCGGATTTTCGCAAGCATTTCCGGTGGCGATCCGGCGCTGAAGGCGATCGTACTGACATCGGGCCCGCAAACCCTGCGCCTTCCCGGCACGACCGAGGCGAATGAGGACGAGCCGCCTCATTTCACCTCGCAGGAAATTGCGGGCGGTTCTCCGTTCATCCGCGCCTTCGCCGCCAATGGCTGGCTGCGCATGACGGCGGCGGGCAGCTCGACCGGCATGACCGGTACAGCGGCGGGCAAACAGGCGATCAAGCGTTTCGTGGACTTCTGCACCCGCTGAAGACCTCCGATCGCGATTGCGCCGTGCGGTCCTGATTCCTGACGGCACTGACGATATTGTCCGCGATCGCGTCCGTGCCTTGGTGAGGAACGCGCTCATTCCCGCTTGCGCAGGGCCGCTTCGGCGATAATTTTCCTCGTGGGGATGCTTTCCGGCGACTCGCCGGCAAGTCTTTGAATGGGGGTATTCATGCGATCCGAAGGTCCGGCGCGCCGCGCGTGCGCCATGCTGATAATTGCGTCCTTGGCGCTACCGGGAATTGCAGACGCGCAGGAGCAAGTCGCGGCAGCCGCACCGGCACCGGTGTATCTTGTCGACAGCGCGTCGCCCTTCGGCAAGCTGGACGTGAGCAACGACGAGGTCGCGAAGCTTGAGATGCCGAAGCTGAGCTTCAAGCCATCGACGGGCGACGAGCAGAACTACGACAAATATTACTACTTCCATCGCGCCGATACCGATTACGCAACCGCCTATGGTGATGTGATCGAGTGCGACGGCTATGCCCGCGGTCTGCAGAGCAGCGTCACCTACACCTATGTGAATCCCTACCCGTTCACGGGGGTGCTGCCGGCGGCGCTCGGCAGCGCCATCGGCAGCGCGATGGCCGCTGCGATCTTCGGTTCGGGCGAGAAACGCCGCATGCGCCGGATGAACATGCGCCAGTGCATGAACGTGAAGGGCTATCAGCGCTACGGCCTGTCCAAGGATTTATGGGAGGTATTCAATTTCGAGGAAGGCCTGAGCACGGTGCAGGAACAGCGCCGCTTCGACAATTTGAAGCGGCAGGCGCTGGTCGCGTCGTCCGCGACGCCTGAAGGAAAGGAGCTGGGCCTGTGAATCGCGCACTCATCGCCGCTGTGGCGGTCTTGGCGACGGTTTCTCCGGTTGCCGCAAAGAAGAACAAGGTCGTCTTCCTTGAGACTGCGGTGGTCAAGGATCAACCGGCGGTCGCGCTGGATCCGGCCAAGGCCTATATTCTCATCCGCTCCGATTCACCGCTGCCGCTGCATCTGATGCGGATGCCCAGCGCAGAGGACCAGGTGAAATATGATGCGCTTCGCAGCGAAGCCTTGGTCGAATCGCGGGAGAAATACGCAAAGAAGAAGGTCGCCTATGACAAGGCGAAGGCGGCCTATGACAAGTGGCCCAAGGGCTCGGCGAAGCCGGTGCTGCCGGAAAAGCCGATCGAACCGACCGAGGAGAATTTCCAGTATCCCGCGTTCGGGTTGCTCACGGGGGTGGCGATCGGGCCGCTTTTTCGTTTCGCCAAGGGTAAGGGCGGGGAAAAGATCTCCACCTATCTTCAGGAAGTGACGCCTGGCAGCTACCGTTTCTACGGCCTGATGACGCCGGGGCTGCCTGGCGGCACGTGCTTCTGCCTCGGCAGCGTCGCATTCGATGCCAAAGCGGGGGAGGTCACCGACGTCGGTCTGCTCGCTTCGCGTGAGGTGGAGGCACCCGCTGCGGGGGACAGCTCCCGGCCGCCGGTACTCGGGCTGGAGTTCCGTGCTGCGACGGCGGATATGCCGGTCGATCCGCGCATCGCCAGTGCGAAGCGCAGCCCGGCGGTGTTCCGACCGGTCGGCAAGCTCCCCAATTATTTCGGCGCGATGATCGCACGCCTGCCCGAGATTCCGGGTGTGATGCGCTATGAACGCGATCGGATCGTCGATCTGACGGCAAAGCCGTAGCGCGTCATGCCACCGGCTGCACCGGCGCCGCGGGCGGTTCGCCGTCGGGCGTCGGTGCGGGCACGTCGATGTCGGGCTGGGGCGGGTGGATCTCTGGTCCGCCCGGCACCGGCTGGCCGGGCTGGGGCATCGGCGGCGCCTCCGGAGGCGGCACGCTGGGTTTCGCCGGGGGAATTGGCGGTTCGACGGGCATCGGTTGAACTCCTTTGCCCTGACCAACGCATCATCGCGCGCGCTGGTTCATCGCCTTACGTCTCGGCGCGCAACATGTCTGTCACACCCGGCATGCATCGCCGCTTGCCCCCGCCACCTGCCTTGCTATAGAGCGCGCCGACCTGCGGTGTCCCTGAATGCGGGCGTGGCGGAACTGGTAGACGCGCTGGTTTTAGGTACCAGTATCGAAAGATGTGGGGGTTCGAGTCCCTTCGCCCGCACCAGTTTCCGCCCGGCGCACGGGGTGGATGCCGCTAAACCGATTCCACTTCCAGAGCAGGAAGCCTGAAAGAAATGCAGACTGTCGAGACGTTGAACGAGGGCCTGAAGCGCGCCTACACCCTGAAGATCACTGCGAAGGATATCGACGCGCGCGTCGATGCCGAGGTGAAGCGCGTGGCGCCTCAGATCCGCATGCCCGGCTTCCGCCCCGGCAAGGTTCCCACGAACCTCGTCCGCAAGATGCATGGCGAAGCGCTGACCCAGGACGCGCTCAACAGCACGATCCAGCAGGGCGTCCAGCAGCTTCTGGCAGACCACAAGCTGCGTCCCGCGACGCAGCCTTCGGTCAGCCTCGAGGGCGATTTCACCCCCGGCAAGGATGCCGAGGTCAAGGTCGAGCTCGAAGTGCTGCCCGACGTTCCGACCCCGTCGATCGAGGGTCTGAAGCTCGAGCGTCTGCTCGTTCCGGTGGACGAGAGCGCAATCGACGCGCAGCTCGCCCAGATCGCCGGCCAGCAGAAGGCCTGGGAAGACGCCAAGGCCAGCTACAAGGCGAAGCAGGGCGATCAGGTCACGATGGACTTCGTCGGCAAGGTCGACGGCGTCGCCTTCGATGGCGGCACCGGTGAGGCGATGGCGGTCGAGATCGGCACCGGCCGTCTGATCCCGGGCTTCGAGGACCAGCTCGTCGGCGTGAAGTCGGGCGACGAGAAGCAGATCGAAGTGACCTTCCCCGAGGACTATGGCGTCGACACGCTCGCCGGCAAGCCCGCGACCTTCGACCTCAAGATCACCGCAGTGAAGACCGCGGGCGAGACCAAGGTGGACGAGGATTTCGCGAAGAATCTCGGCCTCGAGAGCCTCGACCAGCTGCGCGGCATCCTCAAGGGCCAGCTCGAGAGCGAGACCGGCGGCCTGACCCGCACCTATATGAAGCGCAAGCTGCTCGATCAGCTCGCCGCCGGCCACGACTTCCCGGTTCCGCCGTCGATGGTCGAAGCCGAGTTCCAGCAGATCTGGGCTCAGCTCGAGCATGAAGCGAGCCACGAGGAAGATCCCGAGGCCGCCAAGGCCGAGCTGGAAGCCGAGAAGGGCGACTATCAGGCGATCGCCGAGCGCCGCGTGCGTCTGGGCCTGCTCCTGTCGGAGATCGGCCAGGCGAATGGCGTCGAGGTGACCCAAGCGGAAATGAACCGCCTGATCGCCCAGGCCGCGCAGCAATACCGCCCCGAGGACCAGCAGCGCTTCGTCCAGTACATCCAGCAGGAGCCGATGGCCGCTGCCCAGCTGCGCGCGCCGCTGTACGAGGACAAGGTCGTCGACTTCCTGTTCGAGAAGGCCGAAGTCACCGAGCGTGAGGTGACCCGCGAGGAACTGGAAGCTGCGATCGAGAGCGAAGAGGGCGCCGTTCCTCACGTCCACGGCCCGGGCTGCGGTCACGACCATGACCACGACCACAAGCCGGCGAAGAAGGCCAAGGCCAAGAAGGACGACGCGCCTGCCGCCGAAGAGGTGAAGCCGGCCAAGAAGGCTGCGGCGAAGAAGGAAGCTGCGGCCGAGGAAGCCGAAGCGCCTGCCAAGAAGGCCCCGGCCAAGAAGGCGGCCGCCAAGGCCGACGACGCGGCTGAAGAGGCACCGAAGAAGAAGGCCCCGGCCAAGAAGAAGGCCGACTAAACCTCTCCTTCGCGCAAGCGTTTTGAAGACCCCGCCTCGCCACCCGGCGCGGCGGGGTTCTTCGTTTCAGGCGAGCGCCCCCCGGTGCCACACCACAAAGTGGTCGAATCGTTACGATTTCGGCCCTATGGCACGGCAATGGAATCCAAAGTCGCGGTCATCCTGCCCTGCTACAATGAGGAAGCCGCGATCGGGCAGACCGTCGCGGCCTTTCGCGCGGCGCTTCCCGGCGCCGCCATCTATGTCTACGACAACAACAGCCGCGACCGCACCGTCGAGGTTGCGCGCGCCGCCGGGGCGATCGTTCGCAGCGAGCGGATGCAGGGCAAGGGCAACGTCGTCCGCCGCATGTTCGCCGATGTCGACGCAGACATTTATGTGATGGCCGATGGCGACGCGACCTACGATGCCGCCGCCGCGCCCGCGATGATCGACAAGGTGCTGAACGAGGGCCTCGACATGGTCGTCGGCACGCGCATCCACGAAGCCGCCGACGCTTATCGTCGCGGGCATGTCCTCGGCAATCGCGCGATGACCGGGCTGCTGGCGCGGCTGTTCGGGCGCAGCTTCACCGATATCTTCTCGGGCTATCGCGTCTTCTCGCGCCGCTTCGTCAAGAGCTTCCCGGTGCTCTCGGCCGGGTTCGAGATCGAGACCGAGATCAGCGTCCACGCGCTCGAACTCAAGATGCCGGTAGGGGAGGTGGAGACCCGCTATCTCGCCCGCCCCGAGGGCTCGGCGTCGAAGCTCTCCACCTATCGCGACGGCTTCCGCATCGCGCGCACGATCCTGACGCTCTATCGCATCGAAAAGCCGATGCTGTTCTTCGGCTGGGTCGCCGGGCTGCTCGGGCTGCTGGCGCTGATCCTCGCGGTGCCGCTGGCGCTCACCTATGCCCAGACCGGCCTCGTTCCGCGCTTCCCCACGGCGATCCTCGCTACCGGGCTCGTCATCCTCTCGGCGCTCAGCCTGTTTGCCGGGCTGATCCTCGATACGGTGGTGCGCGGGCGGCGGGAGATGCGGCGCCTTGCCTATCTCGCCGTACCGGGACCGCTCCCCAAATAGAAAACCTCCCCCGCCGGGGGCGACGGGGGAGGAGGCAGGGAGGAGCTTGCCGGCTCCTAGAAGCGGTAGGCGAGGAACAGCCCGCCATGGAACTGGTCGGGCGACCCGCGCCGCACCACCAGCGGCGCGTCGGCGGCGTCGCCCATCAGACGCGAATAGCCGCCGACCGCGGTGACCATCCAGTTGCGGCCGAGCATGTAGCTGAGGCTCAGCCCGGCGCCGACGTCCTTGAGCCCGCTTTCGGCGCGATAGACCGGCAGCCCGCTCCGTGCGGCCTGCGCGGCGGTCACCCCGAAATAGGTGCCCATATAGTCCTTGTCGGCCCAGCTCGCCTTGGCGGTCGCCGACGCGATCAGCGTATCGCTGAGGTTGAAGCGGACGCCGGCCTCGCCTTCGCCGACCAGGCCGCCATGCCCGTCGGCAACATCCTTGGCGAGCGAGAGGCGGACCCAGGCCTGGCGATATTCGAACGACAGCGCGCCGCCCGCCTCGATCGCGGTGCCGACATCGCCAAGCCCGCGCAGATCCTTGTTGCGCTTCTCCTTGCGGTCGCGGCGATAGCGCACCAGCGGCCCTGCCTTGATGCTGAAATCCTCCGTGGCCTTGAGACGGATGATGTTCACCCCGATTTCCGGTCCGCGGATATAGGCCAGGTCGCGATACTCGACCGAGATGAAGGGGAAGGGCTGGACCTCGAACTCGTCCGACCCTTCGAAATCGGGTGCATAGATCGCGCCGGCGCCCAGCATCACCTGCCAGTCGCCCTGCTCGCCCTCGGCCGACTGCGCGCGGGCCTGCGACGCGAACAGGCAGAGTGCTGGAAGGATCAGGAGCGGCAACGGGCTGCTGAGACTGACACGGCAGCGAAGCGCAAGCATGACTGGCATCGGGGATACTCCAGGGGATTGGGGCCAAGGGGTTGGACCCGGGAATTGGGGTAGCCGCGCTATACGCCGCGACCCGCCGCCCCCGATTTCGCGCCGGTATCGGATTGTTGCAGATTGTTACGGCTACAGACTCGGCTTTTGCCGGGCGCTATCTGGCGATCATGGCAAGACAGGAAAGCCCGCACATTCTCGTCGTCGACGACGATCGACAGATCCGCACGATGCTGGCGCGCTATCTGAGCGACAATGGCCTGCGCGTGACGGCGGCCGAAGACGGCCGGCAGATGACCGACCTGATCGGCAAGTTCAATTTCGACGTCGTCGTGCTCGACGTGATGATGCCCGGCGATGACGGCTTCATCCTGTGCCAGCGCCTGCGCGCGCGCAGCAACGTTCCGATCATCCTGCTCACCGCGCGCGGCGAGGATACCGATCGCGTGATCGGGCTCGAACTCGGCGCCGACGACTATGTCGCCAAGCCGTTCAACCCGCGCGAACTCCTCGCCCGCATCCGCGCCGCGCTGCGCCGTGCCGCAATGGTGGCGAGCGCGTCGCCGGAGATTGTCGCCGACCGCTTCCACTTCGTCGGCTGGGTGCTCGACACCGGGCGGCGCACCCTGGTTTCGCCCGGGGGATCGCTGGTCGAACTGACCACCGGCGAGTTCGACCTGCTCGCCGCGCTCGTCCAGCATCCGCAACAGGTGCTCAGCCGCGACCAGCTGCTCGACTATGTCCATGGCCGCTCCAGCCTGAACATCGATCGCAGCATCGACGTCCAGGTCAGCCGCCTGCGCCGCAAGGTCGAGGCGGACCCGCAGGCACCGGAGCTGATCAAGACCGTGCGCAACGGCGGCTATTTCTTCTCGGCCGCGGTCGAACCGGCGGCGGTCGCATGACGCCCCGGCTTCCCCGGCTCAAGCTCTCGGTCAGGCTCGGCATCGCGATCATCCTTGCCGTGCTGGCGTCGTTCCTGCTCGATCAGTCGCTGCGCGTGATGATCCCGCCACCGCCCTTCCTGATGGTCGAGCGTGGCTGGCTGGTGAAGACCGTCGCCGACGAGGCGCGTGCGCCCGTCGATGCGCCGCGGTCCGACGACGTGTCGAACTATCTCGTGTTCACCACCCTGGTCGCGCCACCGTTCGAGCAGGGCGGGCGGGGTGCCGAGTTCGCTGGCGGCCTGCGCAGCGCGATCGCCGCCGCGCTGGGGCAGCCCGAAGGGGACATTCGCGTCTGGGCCGATACGTTCAGCGACAATGCCTGGGAACGTTCGTCCGACACCGCCGTCGCGATCATCCCAAAGGTGCCGACGCTGCTCACCGCGGAGGAACTGGCGAGCAACCGCAGCAGCGTGCTCGGCCGGCTCGAGATCGCGGTACGCCGCACCGACGGGCAATGGCTGGTGGTTACCGCGCGGCGGACGACCGATGCCCGCTGGCACCAGATGCGCATGGTGCTGACTTTTGCGGGCAACTTCCTGATCCTGATGATCTTCTCGATCTGGATGGCACGCAGCATCGTCGCGCCGCTCACCCGTCTTGCGAGTGCGGCCGAGCGACTGGGGCGCGATCGCGAGCCGACGCTGATCGGCGACATGCGGCTGCCCGAATTCGCGGCGATCGCCAGCAGCTTCGACACGATGCAGCTGCGCCTCAAGCGTTTCATCGACGAACGCGTCCAGATGCTGGCCGCGATCTCGCACGATCTGCGCACCCCGCTCACCCGGTTGCGGTTGCTCGCCGAATATGTCGAGGATGGCGACCAGCGCGACCAGCTCCGCTCCAATGTCGCCGAAATGGAGTCGATGGTTGCCGAGGCGCTCGCCTTCATGCGTGAGGAGGCGAACCAGGAGCCGCCCAAGACGGTCGATCTCGCGACGATGCTCATCAGCCTGGCCGATACCCATCACGACCTGGGCGAGGATGTGGTCTATGAAGGCCCTGAGCATTTCGACATCCGCTGCCGTCCGGTCGCGATGCGGCGCGCCTTTGCCAATCTGATCGCCAATGGCTGCAAATATGGGGAAGCGGTGCACATCGTGCTGACCGCGGAGGAGGATTGGGTCTCGATCGCCTTTCGCGACCGCGGACCGGGTATTGCGCTTGAGGATACCGAACGCGCCTTCGCCCCCTTTGTCAGGCTCGAAAGCTCACGCGGTCGCGAGACCGGCGGAACCGGCCTCGGCCTCACCATCAGCCGCGACGCGGTGCGCAGCCATGGCGGCGAGATCGGCTTCGAGCGGGAGGGCGGCGTCTTCATCGTTCGCGTGCGGCTTCCGCGCGCCGGTGCCTGAAGCGGGCGAACCGGCGGCGTTCACCACCTTGCCCCCTTGCGCCGCGCTTGCCGAGCGCCGATGTAGTCGGCGGGCAAACACAAACGCACGAGATTCCCGCACATGCATCCCCTTTTCGGTCAGATGACCGCCGATCCCGTCACCGGCGCGCTGGTTCCCATCGTCATCGAGCAGTCGAGCCGCGGCGAGCGCAGCTTCGACATCTTCTCGCGACTGCTGCGTGAGCGGATCATCTTCGTCACCGGCCCGGTCGAAGACCATATGGCCTCGCTGATCACCGCCCAGCTGCTCTTCCTCGAGTCCGAGAACCCGAAGAAGGACATCTGGATGTACATCAACTCGCCGGGCGGCGTGGTCACCGCCGGCATGGCGATCCACGACACCATGCAGTATATCCGTCCGCGGGTCGGCACGGTGTGCATCGGTCAGGCCGCGTCGATGGGCAGCTTCCTGCTCGCCGCGGGCGAGCCGGGCCTGCGCGTCGCTCTCACCAACGCTCGAATCATGGTCCACCAGCCCTCGGGCGGTGCGCAGGGCATGGCGTCGGATATCGAGATCCAGGCCAAGGAAATCCTGCGCATCAAGCGCCGGATGAACGACCTCTACGTCAAGTACACGGGCCAGCCGCTCGAGAAGATCGAGGCCGCGATGGACCGCGATACCTTCCTCGAGGCGGACGAAGCCAAGGCCTTCGGTCTGGTCGATGAAGTGTATGAGAAGCGTCCGCAGCCGGCCGAAGGCAGCGAGGGCAGCGCAGCCTGAACTTCGGCGGGCGGAGACTGAACGATCTATATCCCGCTTCCCCTGTTGATCGCAGGCGCGATCGCCGTGCTGGCGGTGCTCTTCTGGGCACTTCGCCGCAGGGCAGGGGAGCGGGGCGATCTCATCGCTCCGCCGCGCTCCGAATCGGCCCGTTCCATCTCGCCGTCGCCGGTGCCTGCGCCGGTTGCAGCAACCGTGCAGATGGAGGTTCCTGAGGAATTGCGGAAGGAACTCTGGAAGCTGATTCACACCGGCAACCCGATCATGGCGATCAAGCTGGTGCGTGATCGGACGGGGGTTGGGCTTAAGGAAGCGCATGACTATATCGAGGCGATGCGGCAGAACGACGTGACGCTTCGCTAGCGCTGCCGGATTTTTATTGTGGGTTTACCGGTGCGCGTTAGGATATGTGCCCGGAAAAGGAACGCACCCCTTCTGGTGCGAAAGGTGATTGAATGACCAAATTGAGTGGCGGCGATTCGAAGAGCACGCTCTACTGCTCGTTCTGCGGCAAGTCGCAGCACGAGGTGCGCAAGCTCATCGCCGGACCGACCGTGTTCATCTGCGACGAGTGCGTCGAGCTCTGCAACGACATCATTCGCGAAGAGACCAAGTCGGCGCTGGTCAGCAAGAAGGACGGTGGCGTCCCCACGCCGCAGGAGATCTGCGACGTCCTCGACGACTATGTCATTGGTCAGTCGCGCGCGAAGCGCGTGCTCTCGGTCGCGGTGCATAACCACTACAAGCGCCTCAACCACGGCGCCAAGGGTGCCGATGTCGAGCTGAGCAAGTCGAACATCCTGCTGGTCGGCCCCACCGGCTGCGGCAAGACCCTGCTCGCGCAGACGCTGGCACGCATCCTCGATGTGCCCTTCACCATGGCCGATGCGACGACTCTGACCGAAGCCGGCTATGTCGGCGAGGATGTCGAGAACATCATCCTCAAGCTGCTCCAGGCCTCCGACTATAATGTCGAGCGGGCGCAGCGCGGCATCGTCTATATCGACGAAATCGACAAGATCAGCCGCAAGGCCGAGAATCCCTCGATCACGCGTGACGTGTCGGGTGAGGGCGTTCAGCAGGCGCTGCTCAAGCTGATGGAAGGCACCACCGCTTCGGTCCCGCCGCAGGGCGGTCGCAAGCATCCGCAGCAGGAATTCCTCCAGGTCGATACGACCAACATCCTGTTCATCTGCGGCGGCGCCTTCTCTGGCCTCGAGAAGATCATCGGCGATCGCCTTCAGGGCAAGTCGATCGGCTTCGGCGCCTATGTCGCCGCGCCCGAGGAACGCCGCACCGGCGAGACGCTGCGCCAGACCGAGCCGGAAGATCTGCTCAAGTTCGGCCTGATCCCCGAATTCGTCGGCCGTCTGCCCGTCGTGGCGACGCTCGAGGATCTCGATATCGCGGCGCTGGTTCAGATCCTGACCGAGCCGAAGAACGCGCTGGTCAAACAGTATCAGAAGCTGTTCGAGATGGAGAATGTGAAGCTCAGCTTCACCGACGACGCGCTGGTGTCGGTCTCGAAGAAGGCGATCGAGCGCAAGACCGGCGCCCGCGGCCTTCGTTCGATCCTTGAGGGCATCCTGCTCGATACCATGTTCGATCTCCCGTCGATGGACGGGGTGGACGAGGTGATGATCGACAAGGACGTGGTCGAGGGCCGCAAGGAACCGATCCGCGTCTATGCCGAGAAGAAGAAGGCCGGGAGCGGCGACGCCGCCTGATCCGACTGGACAGCTTGGAACGCCGAACGGGCGCCGGGTCGAACCGGCGCCCGTTTTGCATCAGCGTTGATGCGCGGTTCGGTGCTGTCGTCGCGGTTCGACGGTAATCCGGAGAAATCCGCCTGATTTACCCGGAATGGATATGGCTTCTCATTCTCAGTAAGTCGAAGCCTCGGTTCGTCGCAAAATCACCGGATTTGTCCGCTCCATTCCGGTTGCTTGACGAAATCTTTACCGCGAATGCCGCTTGAACGCCTGCTGTATCGAGGGGCGCTCATGTTCGATCTCTATTATTGCATCACCGGTGAACATGACCTCCGATTGGTGGTCCTGGCGGCGATCGTATGCCTCGTCTCGACCGCGTCGGCGGTGCTGCTGCTGCGCCAGGCAAAGGTGTCGGGCGGGCGCGGGCGCATCCACTGGACGATCGTCGCCGGCATCACCACCGGGCTCGGGATTTGGACCACACATTTCGTCGCGATGCTCGGCTATGATCCGGGGATCGTCGTCGGGTACGATCTGGAGCGCACGGCGCTGTCGCTGGCGATCGCGATGGCGCTGACCACCGCCGGGTTTGTCTTTGCAATTCAACGCCGTAACCGTTTTCGTCGCGCCGTTGCAGCGTTGATGATCGGCGGCGGGATCGCCACCATGCACTATGTCGGCATGTCGGCGGTCGAGTTCCCCGGCACCTTCTCATGGCATGCGGGCTATGTCGCGATGTCGCTGCTGTTCGCAGTGCTGCCCATCTACCCGGCGCTGGGGCTGACGCTCGACGGCGGCAGGCTCTGGCGGGGCGCGGCCGCGGCGGGGCTGATGACGCTCGCGATCGTGCTGCTCCACTTCACCGCGATGACGGCGTTGAAGATCATCCCCATCCCGGGCGACAAAGTGCCCGGAATGCTCCTCTCCACGGGAACCATGTCGGTCTCGCTCGCGGCCGGCGCCATCGGCATCCTGCTGCTGACCTGCGCCGCGGTGCTGGTGACGCGCCGGACCCAGGCGGCGCTGCGCGTCCAGCTCGATCTCGCGCTCTCGAACATGCATCAGGGCCTGTGCCTGTTCGATCGCGATGCGCGCTTGATCCTGCGCAACCAGCGTTTCCTGGATATGTGGAACCTGACCGACGACGATTGCACCCCCGGCATGACGCTGCGCGAGGTTGCCGCCACCGCCATGCGCGGACGCAACGCGCTTCCCGCCGAGCCGGACTGGTACGACCGGATGCATGGCGCGCTCTCGGTCAATCTTGCCGACCCCGATTCCGCTCCCGTCATCTCCGAGATCGGCGAGAATCTCGTCCTCTCCATCGCCAGCCGCGCGCTGCCTGATGGCGGGTGGGTGACGACGTTCGACGACATCACCGAACGCCGCCGCTCGGAGGAGAAGATCGCCTTCCTCGCGATGCACGACGGCCTCACCGGGCTGCCCAACCGTGCGCGGTTCAACTTCTGGCTCGATCTCGAGCTGGAGCAGGTGAAGCGTACGGACAAGCGGCTCGCGGTAGTCGTGATGGATCTCGACGGGTTCAAGGAGATCAACGACACCCATGGCCACGCCGCCGGCGATCTGCTGCTCGAAGCGCTCGCTGCCCGGCTCGGCGCGGCGCTCGGTGAAGGGGAGGTGGTCGCCCGCCTCGGTGGCGACGAGTTCGCGGCCGCCAAGACCTTCGCCAGCGACGCCGAGCTCGAAGCGTTCGTCACCCGCCTCGAAGCCTGCTTCGCCGCGCCGTTCGAGAACCGCGATTCGAGCTTCCTCGTCGGCGCCAGCATCGGCGTCGCCGCCTGGCCTGCCGACGGCGACGATCGCGAGACGATCCTCAACAACGCCGATCTCGCCATGTATCGCGCCAAGGCCAGCATCGGCACCGCCGCGACCTGTTACTACCAGCCCGGCATGGACGAGACCGCCCGCGCCCGCCGCCAGGTCGCCAACGACCTGCGCCAGGCGATCGACCGCGGCGAATTCTCGCTCGCCTATCAGCCGCAGCACTCGCTGCGCGACGGCGAACTCAGCGGTTACGAGGCGCTGCTACGCTGGAACCACTCGACGCGGGGCTGGATCTCGCCTGCCGATTTCATCCCGGTCGCGGAAGAGACCGGTGAGATCTTCCGCATCGGCGAATGGGTGCTGCGTGAGGCGTGCGCCGAAGCCGGGCGCTGGCCCGGCAACACCAAGATCGCGGTCAACCTCTCGCCGGTCCAGCTCATGCAGCCCGATTTGGCCGAGCGCGTGACCGAAATCCTGCTCGCAACCGGGCTCTCGCCGTCACGGCTCGAACTGGAGATCACCGAAAGCGCGATCATCAGCGACAAGATCCGCGCGCTTCAGGTGCTGCGCCGGATCAAGGCGCTGGGGATCAGCATCGCGATGGACGATTTCGGCACCGGCTATTCGTCGCTCGACACGCTCCACTCCTTCCCGTTCGACAAGATCAAGATCGACAAGTCGTTCGTGCTCGGCTCGGGCGACAGCCCTCAGGCGCGGGCCATCATCCGCGCCGTGCTGGCACTTGGGCAGAGCCTCAACGTACCGGTGCTGGCGGAGGGCGTCGAATCCGCCGCCCAACTCCAGATGCTCGAAAGCGAAGGCTGCGACGAGGTGCAGGGCTTCTACCTCGGCGCC
>CAYOXO010000055.1:0-9248 GCA_964407945.1 uncultured Stakelama sp. | reverse complement strand
CCTGCGGACGCGCCCAGCAAGACCGGTGCCCACGACCAGCGGATGGCGACGGTCGCCTGAGCGTGCTCAGCCGTTCTTGAGCACGAATACCGGCCCAAGGTCGATCGTGTGCGCCGCGGTGCCCAATGTCAGTGCGATGTTCGCCGCGCCTGCCGCATGGTCGCTCGCGGCGACACCCTGGATGTGCACCAGCTTCCATTCCCCTGTCAGCTCGACCGATCCGCTGATCACTGGGGAATAGGGGGCTGCCGCCTGCTGGATGCTCCCGGCAATCTGCGTGCGGCCTTCGACCCCACCCTCCGCGAGCCGCGCCCAGAAGGCCAGCACCAGCCTGTCGCCCTTGGCGATGGGCTCCTTGATCGTCGACGACGCGCCGACGTCCCACGGATTGGCGGGCTTGGCCGCGATCGTCACGCGCATCGCGCCGCCGCCCTGCACGGCGGGATCCTTGCGCCCCTTGTGCGTCTGCCCGGCGCCAAAGACATTCCAGTTGGCACTCGGCTCATTGAGTAGCACGGGCGCAGGCCCCGTCTGCCCATATGCCATGGCGATCGGCGACGCGAGCAGCGCCACCGCGATCAGATAGTTCATGTCCCCCTCCCAATCGATCGAAGGGGAATGTTTGATCATATCCATTGCAAGATCAATGCATAACCAATTCGATGGTCCGATGTCGCCGAGCGCGGTGGAAACCCTGTGCAGGATCGCTTCGGCCCGGCATAGAGAGGCAGGCTCCGCCGTTGCGCGGATCAGCAAGAGGGGAATTCATGCCGTCCGGTCTCGCCGCGCTTCTCGACGACGTCGCTGCCATCACCAAGCTCGCTGCCGCCTCGCTCGACGATGTCGGCGCCGCGGCGGGGAAGGCGGGCAGTAAGGCGATGGGTGTGGTGGTCGACGATGCCGCGGTCACCCCGCGCTACGTCACCGGCCTGTCGCCCGATCGCGAGCTGCCGATCATCTGGAAGATCGCGATGGGGTCGCTGCGCAACAAGCTGTTGCTGCTGCTCCCCGGCGCGCTGCTGCTCAGCTGGCTCATCCCCTGGGCAATCACCCCGCTGCTGATGATCGGCGGCGCCTTCCTGTGCTTCGAGGGCGCGGAAAAGGTGATCGAGGCCTTTGGTGCCGGCGATCACGGTGCGGAGGAAGAGGCGATCGGCGACCCCGCGCATCTTGAGGCGACCAAGGTCTCGGGCGCGATCCGCACCGACCTCATTCTCTCGGCCGAGATCATGGCGATCGCGCTCAACGATGTCGCCAGCAAGCCGCTATGGGAGCGTGGCGTCGTGCTGGCGATCGTCGGCATCGGCATCACCGTGCTGGTCTATGGCGTGGTCGGGTTGATCGTGAAGATGGACGATTTCGGCCTGCATCTCGCCCGCCGCCCGTCACAGCTCGCCCAGGCGATCGGGCGCGGTCTGGTCAAGGGGATGCCGGTGGTGATGCGCGCGCTGTCGATCATCGGCACCGCCGCGATGATCTGGGTCGGCGGCGGCATCCTGGTCCACGGCGCAGCGCAGCTCGGCTGGCACGCGCCGGAACAACTGATCCACCACGTCGCCGAGGCGATCGGCCATGGGAACGGCGTGGTCGGCTGGCTCGTTACGGCAACCGGATCGGGTATTGTCGGCCTTGCCGTCGGTGCGGTGATCGCACTCGTCGTAGGGAAGCTATTCCATGGAAAGGCCGACGCCCACTGAAGTCCGTGACGCCACCGCGGCCGATGCGCCGCTTGTGGTGCGGACGCTGACCCGCGCCTTCGCTGCCGATCCGGTGTTCGACTGGGTGTTGCCCGATCCCGCGGCCCGCGCGCGATACGGCCCCCGGATTTTCGACATGTTCTTCGCCGGGATCGAGCCGGCCGGGATGCGCCTTGTAACTCCGGATTGCGCGGCGGTGACGCTGTGGCACGCGCCGAACCCACCCGAGCAAGGCGGCTTGCGGGCGATGTGGCAATTGTGGCGCGCGACCGGCAGCGCGATCTTCCGTTTCAAGCGGGTGGGCGAGGCGGTGGAGGCGCATTTCCCGCCTCAACCCTTCTGGTACCTCCACATCGCCGGCGCCGATCCGGCGCGCCAGGGCGAGGGGCTGGGCCGCGCCGTGGTTCAGGCCGGGCTCGACCGCATCGGAAATGCTCCGGCCTATCTCGAAACCGCCAAGCCGAAGAATCTCGGATTCTACGAGAATCTCGGCTTTCGCGTCGTCGACGAATGGGACGTCCCCGGCGGCGGCCCGCATTTCTGGTCGATGCTCCGCCCACAGACCTGAGCCTCACTCCAATCGTCATCCCGGCCCAATCGTCATCCCGGCCCAATCGTCATCCCGGCCGAATCGTCATCCCGGCCTTGTGCCGGGATCCACACCTCCCCCGGGGCCATGCCGCCGAAACGCTAGGCAGCCGCCCGGCTCCGGAGGATTCTGACAACGCCGGTCCGCGATTGCATCGGCGCGTCATTCACGGATAAGCTCGCACCATGTTCTCGCTGAACCCGACCCGTTGGTTCCGCCTGCTCGCACCGCTCTTCCTGCTGGTGTCGGGGCCGAGCGGGCTGATGTGCGGCGTCGCGACGGCCGCACCCGCGGCATCCGCACCGATGAGCGAGTGCGAGGCATCGATGCCCGGAATGCCATCGGGTGATTCGACCCCCGACAAGGCGAAGCCGGGCAATGCGATCTGCCGCGCGCCTTGCGTGCTGGTCATCGGCGCAGTTCCCGCTCCGACCGAACGCGCCGCCATGCCGCAATTCGCCGCGCCCCAATCGGTCCGGCCACTCACGGGTCTGCGCGACCCGCCCGACTATCCCCCTCCGCGCGCTGCCTGAACTTCCAACGTTCAAGCATCAAACGGAGTTAAACACATGAAGAAGATCATTCTGGGCGTGGCGATTGCCATCGCCTTTCCCTCTGTCGCCTTCGCTGCCGAGGGCCCGAAGACCGAATGCAAATGCTGCAAGGACATGAAGGACTGCAGCTGCTGCCCGAAGGACGGCAAGCCCAGGGAGCAGGAACATAAGCACTGAGTAAGGGCCGGGGGGCGGTTCGCGCCGCCCTCCGGTTTCCCCGGAACCGCGTCAGCGCGGCGCCTTCACCAGCGCGGGCAGGATATGCTGCTCGATCAGCGCGGTGCTCAGCTGGTGCATGTCGCGCTGGTTATAGTTGGTGCTCAGGATCACGACGACCGTCTTGAGGGCCGGGAACAGCACCACCTTGTTGCCGCCGTTGCCCGACATGTAGAATCCCGGCCAGGGGCGGGGATTGTCCGGCTCGCGATAGTCGCGAACCCACCACAGATAGCCATAGCCGTCGAGCGGCGTCGCCTTGGCGCGGACGGTCAGCATCTCGCGCAGCCAGGCGCGGGAGATGATTGGCTTTCCATCCTTCATGCCGCCGTCCAGGATCAACTGCCCGATCGCCGCGAAATCGCGCGCGCAGGCTCAGCTGGCCACCGCTCTGGACTTCGCCATTGGGCGATGTCTTCCATTGCGCGCCGGTGATGCCCAGCGGATCGAACAGCCGTCGCTGGACATAGGTATCGAACCGCTCGCCCGTGGCCCGCTCGACGATGCGGCCGAGCAGGAAGGCGCCGGCGGTGCAATAGGAATAGCGGCCCAGTCCCCCCGCACCCCGCGCGTAGTCCTTGGCGATCGGGATATCGAGCGCGAACCGCGTCCAGTCGCGCGTCTCGTACATCCGCTCCTCATTGCCCGGGCTGGCGTCGGTCCAGTCGTCGCAATCGAGCGCCGACGACATGGTCAGCAGGTCGCGGATCGTGATCGCGCGCTTCGCCGGCCCGTCATGGGCAAAGGGTTCGCGATCCTTGAAGAAGCCGAACACCGGCAGATCGACGCTGGCCAGCTTGCCGTCGTCGATCGCCATGCCGATCGCGATGGCGGTGATCGATTTGCCGCTTGATCGCGCATCGATCCGGCTCTCGGGCGTATTGCCGCGATAATCGCCCTCGAACACCGTCTGCCCGTTACGGATCACCCGGATGGCTTCGATCTTGCGATACTTGCCCGCATCGATCTCCGCCGACATGGCCGAAAGGTCCAGCGCTTGCGCCGAAACCGTGCTCGGGATGGCCGCCAGCACGACGGCGACTGAAGCTGCAAACGCTCTCATTTGCGCTGCATCGCCTCGATCGCCGCGCTCCGCCGCAGCACGCGCGCCATCGGGTCGATCACCACATGCGCGTCGGCCGGCACCTCGATCGTCTCGCGTCCGCCCGCCATCGCCAGCTTTCGTGTCGTGCCGTTCACCGCGATTTCGATCGGGAGCGGGAAGGGCGCGCCCTTCGCCGTCTTCCAGCTCAGCGTCAGCGCGTTGCCCGTGCGGGTCTCGATCAGCTCGGGCAGCGCCGCCTCACGCAGATAGACGTCGTAGAACCAGCTGAGGTCACGCCCCGCCGCCATGTTCATCAGCCCCTCGAACTCGGCGGTCGAGGTGAAGCGCGGCTTGAAATTGCCCGGCTTGGGGTCGGGCCGCCCATAGACCAGCTGCCGTGTGGCGTCGAAAAACGGCTTGTCGCCGATCAGGTAGCGCAGCGTGTGCAGCACCCAGGCGCCCTTGTAATAGATGTCCTGGCCGGGGCCGCCCAGCTCGGTCCGATAGACTTCGTCCGATGCCCGGACCTTGCCCGACGTCAGCGGCATATAGTTCAGGATGAACTTGCGCTGGTGCGCCATCATCGCGGCATAGCGCGCCTCGCCCTCGCGCCACTGGCCGTAGAGCGGCTGCATATATTGGCCATAGCCCTCGTGCAGCCAGAAATCGTCCCAATTGGCCGCGGTCATCTGGTTGCCGAACCATTCGTGCGCCAGCTCGTGGTGGAACAGCCAGTCGAACCCGGTCTCGTCCTTCTTATAGTCGTTGCCATAGGCGTTGACCGTCTGGTGCTCCATGCCCAGATGCGGTGTCTCGACCACGCCCAATTTCTCGTCGGCGAAGGGGAAGGGGCCGATCACGCTCTCGAAGAAGTCGAGCGTCGGGGCGAACTCGGTGAACAGCCCCTCGGCCTGTTGCTGCTTGCCGGTCAGGTGCCACAGATGCAGCGGCACCTCGTTCCCGAACTTGCTGTGATAGCTTCCCTTGATCTCGCCATAGGGGCCGATGTTGATCGCGACGAGATAGGGGTTGATGTTCTTCGCCAGCCAGGTCCAGCGCGAGGCGCCACCCGTGGCCGGCTCGACCGAGACCAGCTTGCCGTTGGCGATCGCCTGCGTGCCGCGTGGCGCGGTGATCGACAGCCGGATTTCGGGCACCTCGCCCGCCGGGAAATCGAGGCATGGCCAGAACAGGTCGCAGCCATAGCCCTGCGCGGTGGTCGCGATCCACGGCTTGCCCTGCCAGCTCGACCAGACGATGCCGTCGTCCCACGGCGCGTTGACCGCTTCGTGCGGCCGTCCGGCATAGCGGATCTTCGCCACCACCTTGCCGCCGGCCGCAACCGGCCTCGGCAGGTCGATGACGAGCCGTCCGTCGGGGTTGCGCCAGCTTCCGGCTTTCAGCGGCGTTCCGTCGATCTCGATTCCCGAAACCCCGAAATTCTTGTCTAGGTCGATCAGCAGCCGGGTCTGCGCGATGCGTGTCGAGAGTGTCAGTTCCGCCACCCCGGAAAGGAACCTGCGTTCGGCGTCGATCCCAACATCGAGTGTCACTTGTTCCACTTTGAGTGCCGCGCGCTCCTGCCCGATCTCGCCGCCGGACTGTTTGGTGACGGCGGTGATCGGCGGCTCGCCCTTCTGCGCAAGTGCTGGAAAAGACAGAAGAATCAGCGCCGAAGCCAAGAGCCGATTGATGCGACGCCCCCGCACCCCATATAGTTGGACGAATCCGCCCTTCGTGGTGGGTACTGGAGTAAACATGAAGTCCACCTATCCCGTCCTTCCGCTTCGCGACATCGTCGTCTTCCCGCACATGATCGTGCCGCTGTTCGTCGGTCGCGACAAGTCGGTCGCCGCGCTCGAAGCGGCGATGAACGACGACAAGGAAATCTTCCTCGTCGCTCAGCTCGATCCCGCGAATGACGACCCCGGCCGCGACGATCTCTACGATATCGGCGTCTCGGCTGAGGTGATGCAGCTGCTCAAGCTCCCCGACGGCACCGTGCGCGTGCTGGTCGCGGGCAAGGAGCGCGGCAAGCTCGAGACGATGGAGGAGACCGGCGGCTTCCTGACCGCGACGGTCTCGCCGGTCGATGAGAAGGCGGTCGAGGGCAATGAAGTCCAGGCGCTGATGCGCTCGGTCGTCGATCAGTTCGAGAATTACGCCAAGCTCAACCGCAAGCTGCCCGCCGAAACCGCCGTCCAGCTCGGTGAGCTCGAAGAGGCTTCGCGCCTGGCCGATGCGGTCGCGGGCAACATCGCGGTCAAGGTCGCCGACAAACAGTCGCTGCTGGTCGAGACCGATCCGCAGAAACGGCTCGAAATGGTGTTCGCCTTCATGGAAGGCGAACTCGGCGTGCTTCAGGTCGAAAAGAAGATCCGCTCGCGCGTGAAGCGCCAGATGGAGAAGACCCAGCGCGAATATTATCTCAACGAGCAGCTGAAGGCGATCCAGCGCGAGCTGGGCAATGAGGGCGAGGAAGGCGAGGGCGACGAGATCGCCGAGCTGACCCAGAAGATCGCCACGCTCAAGCTCAGCAAGGAAGCGCGCGCCAAGGCGCAGGGCGAGCTCAAGAAACTGAAGTCGATGGCGCCGATGAGCGCCGAGGCGACGGTCGTGCGCAACTATCTCGACGTGCTGCTGGGCCTGCCCTGGGGCAAGAAGTCGAAGCTGAAGAAGGATCTGGTCGAGGCCGAGGCGGTGCTCGATGCCGACCATTACGGGCTCGAAAAGGTCAAGGACCGCATCATCGAGTATCTCGCGGTGCAGGCGCGCACCAACAAATTGAAGGGGCCGATCCTGTGCCTTGTCGGCCCTCCGGGCGTAGGTAAGACCTCGCTTGGCAAGAGCATCGCCAAGGCGACCGGGCGCGAGTTCATTCGCCAGTCGCTGGGCGGCGTGCGCGATGAGGCCGAGATCCGCGGCCACCGCCGCACCTATATCGGCTCGCTGCCGGGCAAGATCGTGTCGAACCTGAAGAAGACCGGCACGTCCAACCCGCTGTTCCTGCTCGACGAGATCGACAAGCTCGGTCAGGATTTCCGCGGCGACCCCGCCTCGGCGCTGCTCGAGGTGCTCGACCCCGAACAGAACAGCAAGTTCAACGATCATTATCTGGAGATTGACGTCGATCTTTCGGACGTGATGTTCGTTACGACCGCTAACTCCTTGAATTTGCCTCAGCCATTGCTTGACCGCATGGAGATCATCCGGCTCGAGGGCTATACCGAGGACGAGAAGGTCGAGATTGCGAAGGGCCATTTGCTGGCCAAGCAGGTCGATGCCCATGGCCTCAAGGAAGGCGAGTTCACCCTCACCGATGAGGGGCTGCGCGCGCTGATCCAGAAATACACGCGTGAGGCCGGTGTCCGTACACTTGAGCGCGAGATCGCCAAGCTTGCCCGCAAGGCGCTGCGCAAGATCCTGGAAGGGAAGGCGGAAAGCGTCACGATTACTCCCGACAACCTTTCCGAGTTCGCCGGGGTACAGAAATACCGCCACGGCCTGGGCGAGGAAGAGAACCAGATCGGTGCCGTCACCGGCCTTGCCTGGACGGAGGTCGGGGGCGAACTGCTGACGATCGAAAGCGTGACCGTCCCCGGAAAGGGCGCGATCAAGACCACGGGCAAGCTTGGCGACGTGATGAAGGAATCGGTCGAGGCCGCCTTCAGCTTCATCAAGGCGCGTAGCCCTGCTTACGGCATCAAGCCGAGCATCTTCGCGCGCAAGGACATCCATATCCATTTGCCCGAAGGCGCGGTGCCCAAGGATGGTCCCTCGGCCGGTATCGGCCTGGTCACCGCGATCGTCTCGACCTTGTCGGGGGTGCCGGTGCGTAAGGATGTGGCGATGACGGGCGAGGTCACGCTGCGCGGCCGCGTGCTGCCGATCGGCGGGCTCAAGGAAAAGCTGCTTGCCGCGCTTCGTGGCGGGATCACCACGGTGCTGATCCCGCAGGAGAATGAGAAGGATCTGGCCGAGATTCCGGCGAACATTCGCGAAGGGCTGACGATCGTCCCCGTTGCGCATGTCGATGAGGTGCTCAAGCTCGCGCTGACCGGACCGCTTGCCGCGATCGACTGGACCGAGGCGGACGAACTTGCGGCGCAGCCGCCGGTATCCACATCGGGTGGTGACGCGCTTCGCCATTAGGTTGAGATCGCGTAAGGGCAGATTCTCGCGTCGTTTCGGCGCGTTGGCGCGCTTTCCGCTTTACAGCGGAGGCGCGAGCCTGTTTGCTGCCCCACCGGCGTTTCGGCGCCGTTGAGTCTTTTCATCACATAGCCACAGAAAAGCAGGGGTTCTAAGGGCATGAACAAGCAGGAACTGATCGCGACGGTGGCTGACACCGCTGGTCTCAGCAAGGGCGATGCGAGCAAGGCGGTAGAAGCGGTCTTCGACGCGGTCACCACCGCACTCAAGAAAGGGGACGAGGTTCGCCTCGTCGGTTTCGGCACCTTCTCGGTCTCGAAGCGCAAGGCCTCGACCGGCCGCAACCCGCGCACCGGTGAGCCGATGCCGATCAAGGCGTCGTCGCAGCCCAAGTTCAAGGCCGGGAAGGGCCTGAAGGACGCGGTCAACTGATCTGACGCTTTTGGACTGCGCGGGGCTGGACAAGCCTGCGCTGTCCTTTTAGAGGCACCGCTCCCCGGGCCACTCCGGGGCGCTCCGGTTCGCCGGAACGGCCTTGCAAGCCAGGGTATCGGGCGCGTAGCTCAGTGGTAGAGCACTGTGTTCACACCGCAGGGGTCGCTGGTTCAATCCCAGCCGCGCCCACCACCCCAAAGACCCGCTAGGCGCCGCCTGGCGGGTTTTTTCATGCCCGCGTCCCGGCCTGTCTGCGCAAGGCGCGCTGTTTCACGCCACTGAAACAATCGTCACAAACTCGTCATATCAGAGTCACTGAAGTTTCTCCGAAATCCCATCCGCGCGTCATGCGCCGCCCCTAGCGCGACCGACGTGGTCGGCAGGGGGATGTCCGAGTCGATCCGGGGCGCACGCCCGAATCCTGACAAGAACCGGGATCCCCGGAACGGAGAATTTCATGGCCGACTTCAAGCGTTTGAGCCTCATCCTGATGACGAGCGTCGCCGGCGCCAGCTTGGCCGCTTGCGACGGCGCGTCGAGCGTCGCCTCGCCCGGCCCGG
>CAYOXO010000054.1:13197-25996 GCA_964407945.1 uncultured Stakelama sp. | reverse complement strand
ACACCAGACGCATCGCTGGAATCCGAAAATGAAACCTTACATCTTTGGCGATCGCAACGGCGTCCACATCATCGACCTGTCGCAGACCGTGCCGCTGTTCGCGCGCGCTCTGGAATTCGTCAGCTCGACCGTCGCCGCCGGCGGCAAGGTGCTGTTCGTCGGCACCAAGCGCCAGGCGCAGGAAGCGATCGCCGAGGCGGCGCGCAAGTCGAACCAGCATTTCGTCAACCACCGCTGGCTGGGCGGCATGCTCACCAACTGGAAGACCATCTCGCAGTCGATCAAGCGCCTCAAGACGCTTGAAGAGCAGCTTTCGGGCGACACGCACGGCCTGACCAAGAAGGAAGTGCTGAACCTGACCCGCGAGAAGGACAAGCTCGAGCTGTCGCTCGGCGGCATCCGCGATCTGGGCGGCATTCCGGACATCATGTTCGTGATCGACGCCAACAAGGAAGAGCTGGCGATCAAGGAAGCGAACACGCTGGGTATCCCCGTCGTCGCGATCCTCGATTCGAACGTCTCGCCCGACGGCATCGCATTCCCGGTTCCGGCGAATGACGACGCCAGCCGCGCGATCCGCCTGTACTGCGAAGCCATCGCCATCGCGGCGACCCGTGGCAACCAGCACGCGCAGGTCGTGAGCGGTGCGGACTTCGGTGCAGCCGAAGAGCCGCCGGTCGAAGCAGCGCTGGCCGAGCCGGAAGCTCCGGCAGCCTCGACCGAGCCGGAAACGGCCGCCGAGGGCGAGCGTCAGATCGACGCCTGAGCCGTCATCCAGACGTAATGGGGGCGGGGCAGGGCGTTTCAGCTTTGCTCCGCCCGCATCACATTCAAGATATTCAGCTTAAACCGAGGAATTAGACATGGCAGAGATCACTGCAGCAGCCGTCAAGGAACTGCGCGAGCTGAGCGGCGCCGGCATGATGGATTGCAAGAAGGCGCTGACCGAGACCAACGGCGACATGGACGCAGCAGTCGACTGGCTGCGCACCAAGGGCCTGGCCGCCGCCGCCAAGAAGTCGAGCCGCACCGCGGCCGAGGGTCTGGTCGGCCTCGCCGTTGCCGGGACCAAGGGTGTGGCCGTCGAGGTCAATTCGCAGACCGACTTCGTCGCCAAGAACGAGATCTTCCAGGGCTTTGTCCGTGACGTGACTGCGGTCGCGCTCGAGGGCGGCATCGACGACATCGAAGCGCTCAAGGCGGCGAAGATCGAGGGCGGCACGATCGAGGAAGTGCTGACCGCGAACATCGCGACGATCGGCGAGAATCAGGTGCTGCGCCGCGCGAAGAAGGTCGAAGTGACCAACGGCGCAGTGATCCCGTACGTCCACAACGCTGCAGCCCCGGGCCTGGGCAAGATCGGCGTGCTGGTCGCGCTCGAGAGCGAAGCCGGCGTCGACGTGCTCGAGCCGCTGGGCAAGCAGATCGCGATGCACATCGCCGCTGCCTTCCCGCTGGCGCTGGATGAGACCGGTCTCGACCCCGAAGTGCTGGAGCGCGAGCGCGCCATCGCCAAGGAAAAGGCAGCCGAGAGCGGCAAGCCGGCCGACATCATCGAGAAGATGCTCGACGGCGCGGTCAAGAAGTTCGCCAAGGAGAACGCGCTGCTCAGCCAGCTGTTCGTGATGGACGGCAAGACCCCGGTTTCGGACGTCATTGCCAAGGCGGGCAAGGATGCCGGCGCGACGATCGTGCTCAAGGACTATGTCCGCTTCCAGCTCGGCGAAGGCATCGAGAAGGAAGAGAGCGACTTCGCCGCCGAAGTCGCGGCGACGGCGGGCCTGAACCGCTAAGTCGGATCGCTTTGCGAACAAGAGGGGCGCGGCCACTGCGGTGGCTGCGCCCTTTTTTTGTTGGATCAGTCCGCCTCTTCCTCGATCGGAAGCTCGCCCAGCGGATCGTCTTCGGTGAGGTCGGCGACCTGTTCGTAGACGGCGGCGTTTTCGCTCATTTCCTCCAGCAACTCGGGGTTTTGCGCGCCGACGTCGCGGAAGAAGATCGCCGCGTCGCGCAGGAGCTTGGCGGCGAGCTGGGCATGGTTGGGCATGGGATCGGCACCTCTGCTGAACGGCATCTCAGCCGAAATCGTTCACGGCCGCCTAGCCCAATGCGGAGTCGCGCCTAGGCTTTGACGTCACTCTTCGCGCCCCATTCGACACGGTTCCGGCCATTCTGCTTGGCAAGATAGAGGCGACGGTCCGCGATAGCCACCAGTTGGGCGAGGGGCATCGCGCCCGCCCGCGCCTCGACCACGCCGATGCTGATCGTCGCCTTCAGCACATCCCCGGACTCATCGAACAGGCGCAACTGAGCCACTGCGGCGCGCAGGCGTTCGGCGACGACCGCCCCGTTACCCTCTGCCATGACCGGGAGAAGGATCGCGAACTCCTCCCCGCCAAAACGGCCGAGCAACGCACCGTCACGCAGATGCGCGCGTATCGCATGAGTGAACGCCTTGAGAATCCTGTCCCCACCGCCGTGACCATGGCGATCGTTGACCTGCTTGAAATGATCGATGTCGAGCATCAGGAGCGCGACCTGACGTTCCTGGCGGAGCAGAGCCTTCATCGATCGATCGCCACGATGAAAGAAGGCGCGGCGGTTCAGGGCCCCAGTCAGCGGATCGGTGGAGGCGAGCCGTTCCAGATCATGTACAATGGCATTCCGCTCGGCGATGACCGTCGCGACATAGAGCGGCGTAAAGGCGATGAGCGCCACGCCGAGCCGCACCGAGAGAGCAAAGGTCTGCGAACCGATCCCGTCGAGAAGCCGGATGTGATCATTGTTGACCTCGGTCAGCACCGCGCAGCTAGTCAGCAGCCCCAGCAGCGCGACGACGGGGATCGAATAGCGAAGGCCACACCAGAACAGGCCGGGCAAGGTGAACACGAGCGCGCCGGGGCCGCCGATCACCATTGCCAGCAACAGTCCGACGATCAGCGAGCCCCCTGGAAGCAGCTTGCGCAACAGATCGGCATCCAGCAGCGACCGGGCGCGGCGGCGTTCGGCCAGGGCGTAGCGGAACCGCTGCCATCGCGGCCTTGGCAAGGTCAGAAGCACGGGCAGAAACGCCACGTAGTTGACGGCTTCGGTCGCGAACCAGAAGAGGAATCCGTGCCAGGAACTGCCCCCGAAAATCACCGGATTGGCGATCGTGCCGACAAGCCCGGCCGCAAAGGCCGCGAGGATGATCGTGGCCGTGACATGATGGAGGGAGCGCGGGTCCGACAGCTTGAGATTGCGGTGTTCAAGCTGCGAGAGCAGCAGATATCCGGTGGTGACCCCGGCAAGGTTTCCCGCGAGCAGGAGGACCAGGCTTACCGGGTCTTCGCCGGTGATCAGGTCGGCGAGCAGGTATCCGGAGATTCCGCCCAGCCAACCGGAGGCATTGGCGAGACGCGGGAAACGGATCAGCAGTCCCAGCATGACCGCATTGGCGGGCCAGATCGTTGCGAGGACCGCCGGAGAGCGGGTGAGGATGCTGAACATCGCCGACGCGAAAACGGCTGCGAAGATCAGAAGGAACGGCGACAGAAAGCGCGAGAGCGATAGCTGCAGTCGCATATGATCGAATCGGCGAACCTCAACTCCAGAAATGACAGCCACCCATGCCCCCCAAACGCCCGACCTTCCCCTAGCTGGATCATGGTTAATGCTCAATCAGCCACGCTATCGGCGCGGGGCGGTCGGGAGCAATGATGCAGCTTCGCGGCTTGTCCCTGTCGCTAGCCTCATCTAGGGTCCGCGCCGCTCCCCAATAACCCAAAGAATCAAGGGCCAGATGACCGCGCCACGCTTCAAACGAATCCTGCTCAAACTTTCGGGCGAAGTGCTGATGGGCCAGGGCCAGTTCGGCATCGATCCCGCCACCTGCGAGCGCGTCGCGCGCGAGGTGAAGGCGGCGACCGAAGCCGGGTTCGAGATCTGCATGGTCGTGGGCGGGGGCAATATCTTCCGCGGCCTCGCCGGCGCGGCACAGGGATTTGAGCGCGCGAGCGCAGATTATATGGGCATGCTCGCGACGGTGATGAACGCGCTGGCGATGCAGAACACGCTCGAGCGGCTCGGCGTCGACACGCGCGTCCAGTCGGCGATCCCGATGGCGAGCGTGTCCGAACCCTATATCCGCCGCAAGGCAATGCGGCACATGGAGAAGGGGCGCGTGGTGATCTTTGCCGCGGGCACCGGCCTGCCGTTCTTCACCACCGACACCACCGCGGCGCTGCGCGCGGCCGAGATGAACTGCGACGCGCTGTTCAAGGGCACCAGCGTCGACGGCGTGTACAATGCCGATCCCAAGAAGGTGCCGACCGCGACCCGCTATGAGGAACTGAGCTTCGACCGCGTGCTGGTCGATAACCTCAAGGTCATGGACGCGACCGCGGTCGCGCTGTGCCGCGACAACGATATTCCGATCGTGGTGTTCAACATCCGCGACGAGGGCAATCTGGAAGCCGTGCTGCGCGGCGAGGGCACCTCGACGATCGTCCGCAACCAATCCGAATCCGCATAAGAGGAAGCTGAACATGGCCGCTTACGACAAGGCCGACCTGGAGCGCCGCATGAACGGCGCGGTCGAGGCGCTGAAACACGACCTGCAGGGCCTGCGCACCGGCCGTGCGAGCACCACCCTGCTCGATCCGGTGACGGTCGAGGTCTATGGCTCGCACATGCCGATCACCCAGGTGGCGACGGTTGCCGCCCCCGAGCCGCGCCTGCTGTCGGTCACGGTGTGGGACAAGTCCAATGTCGGCCCGGTCGACAAGGCGATCCGTTCGGCCGGTCTCGGCCTCAACCCGATCGTCGACGGGCAGACGCTGCGCCTGCCGATCCCGGATCTGACCGAGGAGCGCCGCAAGGAGCTGGCCAAGCTTGCCAGCAAATATGCCGAGAATGCCCGCATCGCCGCGCGCAACGTCCGCCGTGACGGCAATGACAGCCTGAAGGCCGATGAGAAGAAGGGCCTGTTCGGCGAGGATGAGCGCAAGCGCCACGAGACCGAAGTCCAGAAGCTGACCGACGCGACCATCGCCGATATCGATGCGGCGGCGGCGGCGAAGGAAAAGGAAATCCTGGGCAAGTGACCGCGGCTTCCGCGCCTCTTCCGGCCAGTCCGGAAGGCGGGGCCGTTCCCCGCCACGTCGCGATCATCATGGACGGCAACGGACGCTGGGCGAAGGCCCGGCGCCTGCCGCGCCTCGCCGGGCACAAGCAGGGCGTGGCGGCGGTGAAGCGCGTGTCCAAGGCTGCGCGCGAACTGGGCATCGAGGTGCTGACGCTCTACGCCTTCTCGTCCGAGAACTGGCGGCGGCCCGAGGAAGAGGTGCGCGACCTGATGGGTCTGCTGCGCTATTTCCTCAAGAACGAGCTGCGCGATCTGGTCGCCGAGAATGTCCGGCTGCGGGTTATAGGCGACTATCACGCGCTGTCGGGCGATCTGGTCGCGATGATCGATGCGGCGATCGAACGGACCTCGGTCAATACCGGCGCGACGCTGGTGATCGCGCTCAATTATGGTGCGCAGGCGGAGATTGTCGCGGCGGCGCAGCGGCTTGCAGCGGCGGCCAAGGCGGGTGAACTGGATCCGGCAGCGATCGACGACACGATGTTCGGCGACGCGCTGACCACCCACGGGCTGCCCCCGCTGGACCTGCTCATCCGCACTTCCGGCGAGCAAAGGCTCTCGAACTTCCTGCTATGGCAGGCCGCCTATGCCGAGCTGCTGTTCGTCGATACGCTGTGGCCCGATTTCGACGACACCGCGCTGGCCGATGCGATCGCGCAGTTCGGAAGCCGGCAGCGGCGGTTCGGAGGGCTGTGAACGACGTACCGCCACGAAAGAATGCTGACCTACCAGTGCGTGCGCTGGTGGGTGTGTTGTTGATCGTCATGGCTGCGGTCGCGCTATGGCTGGGCGGGCTCGCCTTCTGGCTGCTGACGGCGACTGCCGGGATCATCATGATCCACGAATGGGGTGGGCTGCACGGCGCGACGCCGGCGCAGAAGAAGCTCGCGCAATATGCGCTGACGGTGCCGCTGGCGATCATGGCACCGATTGCCGCCGGGCCCGGATTCCTGGCGTTCGGACTGATGTTGGGCGCAATGTTCTTCATTGCAGCCGCGACACGCAACGGGATGCTGGGGGCGGGGGCGCTCTATATCGGATTGCCGGTGCTGGCGCTGCTGGTGTTGCGCGACGCCGAGCAGGGCGTGTTGCTCGCCTTCTGGGCGATGGCGCTGGTCTGGGCGTGCGACATCGGGGCATATTTCGCGGGGCGCACGATCGGCGGGCCGAAGCTGATGCCCGCGGTGAGCCCGAACAAGACCTGGGCCGGGCTACTGGGGGGCGTTGCCGGGGCAGGCCTGTTCGCCGCACTCCTGACGCACTGGGGGCTCGACTGGCGGCTGGCGGCGGCAACGCCGCTGCTCGCGGTTCTGGCGCAGGCCGGCGACCTTTATGAGAGCTGGCTCAAGCGCCGCGCCGGCGTGAAGGATTCGGGTAATCTGCTTCCCGGTCATGGCGGCGTGCTCGACCGGCTCGACGGGCTCGTGCCGGTGGCGCCGGTCGCTGCGTTGCTGGTACTGGCGGTTCGATGAGGCGCGTCACCATCCTGGGTGCGACCGGATCGGTCGGCACCTCGACGCTCGACTTGATCGCGCGCGCGCCGGACACGTTCGAGGTGACCGCGCTGACTGCCAATGGCGACGCCGTGGGGCTCGCCGCCGCCGCCAAGCGCGTACGGGCGAAGCTTGCCGTGGTCGCGGATGAGAGCCGCTTGCCCACCCTGCGTGAGTTGCTGGCCGGAAGTGGCATCGAGGCTGCCGGCGGTGTGAGCGCTGTGTGCGAAGCAGCCCGGATGGGCGCCGACTGGACCATGGCCGCGATCGTCGGGACTGCAGGCCTGAAGCCGGTGATGGCCGCGATCGAGGGCGGTGGCACCATTGCGCTGGCGAACAAGGAGTCGCTGGTCTCTGCGGGCGAGATCGTGACGCGCGCCGTGGCCGAGCATGGCGCGACGCTGCTGCCGGTCGATTCGGAGCATAATGCGATCTTTCAATGCTTTGAGCCGGATAACGCAGACAAGATTTCAAAGATCACTTTGACCGCGAGCGGCGGCCCGTTTCGCGAGCGGACGCTGGACGAGATGCGCGGGATCACACCCGAACAGGCCGTAGCCCACCCCAATTGGTCGATGGGCGCCAAGATCAGCGTCGATTCGGCCACGCTGATGAACAAGGGCCTCGAGCTGATCGAGGCATTCCATCTGTTCCCGGTGGCGGCCGAGCAACTCGACGTGATCGTCCATCGCCAGTCGGTGATCCATTCGATGGTCGAATATGCCGACGGGTCGGTACTGGCGCAGCTCGGTTCGCCCGATATGCGCGTACCGATCGCCTATACGCTGGCCTGGCCGCAGCGAATGGAGACGCCGTGTCAGAAGCTCGACCTCGCCCGGATCGGGCGGCTCGATTTCGAGGCGCCGGATTATGACCGTTTCCCGTGTCTGAGGCTGGCGCGGGAGGCACTGGCAGCGGGCGGCGTACGCCCTGCGGTGCTCAATGCCGCGAACGAGGTGGCGGTGGCCGCATTCCTGGCACGGCGCGTCGGCTTTCTTGAAATTGCCGCAATCGTCTCGGATACGCTGGAGCGCTATGATCCGGTCGCGCCGGAAACGCTCGATCAGCTGCTTGCGATCGACGCGGAAGCGCGGGCAATTGCGGGCGAGCGTGTGAAGGACTGCGTCATTTGACCGAAAATCCCGGTTTCTTCCTGTACATTCTTGCCTTCCTGCTGGTGATCGGGCCGCTCGTCTTTGTCCACGAGCTTGGCCACTATGCTGCCGGACGGCTGTTCGGGATCAAGGCGGACGCCTTCTCGATCGGGTTCGGGCGCGAGATCGCCGGTTTTACCGACAAGCGCGGGACGCGCTGGAAGTTCGGGTGGCTGCCGCTGGGCGGATACGTCAAATTTGCCGGCGACATGAACCCGGCGGGGCAGCCCGACGCCGCCTGGCTGTCGCTCCCTGCGGCGGAGCGCGCAAAGACCTTCCAGGCCAAGCCCGTATGGCAGCGCGCCATCGTGGTCGCCGCCGGGCCTCTGACCAATTTTGCCGTCGCTATCGCGATTCTCGGCGCCTTTGCCGCGGTTTATGGCGATGCCAAGATTCCCGCGATTGCAGGCCGTATTCAGGCGGGCACGCCAGCGGCCGCTGCGGGGTTGAAGTCCGGCGATCGCTTCGTCTCCATCGGCGGCCGCGAGGTCGAGACGTTCGACGACATGCTCGCCTTCACGGCGCTGCGCGCCGGGTTGAAGGTTCGCATCGACTATGTGCGTGACGGTCAGGCCGGCAGCACCGAGGCGGTCATCGGCCGCGTCGTGGAGAAAGACCGCTTCGGTAACCAGATGAGCCGCGGCATCCTGGGCATCGGACCGCCCCCGCAGGATACCCTTATCCGCACGCCGGTGGCGTGGTGGCAAGCGCCGGCAGCCGGGTTCAACCGCACCGTCGCACTCGTCAGCACCATGGTCGACGGGCTTGGCCAGCTGGTGATGGGTCGCGTACCCGTGAGCGAGCTTGGCGGGCCACTGCGAATCGCAAAATATTCCGGTGAGACGCTGTCGCTTGGCTGGGACAGGCTGATCGTGCTCGCGGCGTTCATCTCGATTAATCTGGGATTCATCAACCTGTTGCCAGTCCCGGTGCTGGATGGCGGCCATCTTCTGTTCTATGCGGTCGAAGCGGTGCGGCGGAAACCCGTCGGGCCCGAGGTGATGGAATGGGCATTTCGCGGCGGGATGGTGGCGATCCTGGCGCTGATGCTTCTTGTAACGTTCAACGATCTCGGCGCCTTTGGCGTGTGGAGAAATCTGGCCGGGTTGATCGGCTGACGCGGTTGGGGCAGGGCGGTTCGCCGCCGGCCCACGCTTCGGCCTGAAAAACTCTTTAAGTCCGACTGGGGTAGGATAGTGACTGCAATCAAGGTTACGAAAATCGGCGTGCGCGCCACCGCGCTGCTCCTGACGGGCACGGTCCTGTCGGGCGTTGCGTTTGCGCAGCAGGCGCCGCAGCAGCCAGCACCCGCTCCGGCCGCCCAACAGGCGCCCCAGCAGGCACCGGCGGTGGCGCCGGTCGCGACTCCCGAGCCGGCGCGGACCGTCCGCTCGCTGCGCGTTGAGGGCACCCAGCGGCTCGAGCCCGAGACGGTGCTGTCCTACACACGCATCCGCGTAGGCCAGCCCTACACCACTGAGAGCCTCGACCAGGCGATCCGCGACCTGCTCGCGAGCGAGCTGCTGGCCGACGTGACGATCGAAGGCGTCGAGAGCGGCGATATCGTCGTCCGCGTCCGCGAGAATCCGATCATCAACCGCGTGGTGCTGGAGGGCAACAAGCGGCTGAAGAACGAAAAGATCGTCAAGGAAATCAAGCTGGCGCCGCGCCAGATGTTCACCCGCACCGCAGTGCGTGCGGACGTCGCCCGGATCATCGAGCTCTATCGCCGTCAGGGCCGTTTCGCCGCGACCGTCGAGCCGAAGATGGTGAGCCTCGACCAGAACCGTGTCGATGTCATCTTCGAGATCGAGGAAGGCGCGAAGTCCAAGGTCCGCCAGATCAACATCATCGGCAACGAGGTGTTCAAGGACAGCAAGCTGCGCGGCGAGATGGCGACCAAGCAGGCGCGCCTGACCACGATCATGAGCTCGAACACCAGCTATGATCAGGACCGGTTGGCCTATGACCAGCAGAAGCTGCGCCAATTCTACCTGACGCAGGGCTATGCCGATTTCCGTGTGGTTTCCGCGGTCGCCGAGCTGACGCCCGACAAAAAAGACTTCATCATCACCTATGTCGTCGAGGAAGGGCCGCGCTACAAGTTCGGCCCGGTCACGGTTGACAGCAACATCCGTGATTTCGACGACAAGGTCCTGGCCGGCAACCTCTCGATCAAGGAAGGCGCCTGGTACAACGCCAAGATGGTCGAGGACACGGTCGACCAGCTCTCCGAAACGGCGGGCATGTTCGGCTATGCCTTCGCCAACGTCTCGCCCGAGTTCAAGCGCGACCGCGAGAAGTTGACGATGACGCTCAACTTCAACATCGCCGAGGCACGCCGTACCTATGTCGAGCGGATCGACATCGTCGGCAATACCCAGACGCAGGACAAGGTGATCCGCCGCGAATTGCGCCTGGCCGAAGGCGATGCGTTCAACACCTTCCTGGTCAAGCGTTCGCAGGACCGCATCAACTCGCTTGGCTATTTCGGCGAGAAGTTCGAGATCGAGCAGAAGGAAGGCTCCACCCCCGACCGCGTCGTGCTGACCGCCAATGTCGAGGAAAAATCGACCGGCGAACTGACGCTGTCGGCCGGCTTCTCGAGCCTTGAGCGGTTCATCTTCCAGGGATCGATCCGTCAGCGCAACTTCCGCGGCAAGGGCCAGGACCTGCGCCTGTCGGTCGATTATTCGAGCTACTCGAAGTCGATCGAGGTCGGGTTCACCGAACCCTATCTGTTCGACCAGAATATCGCGCTGGGCGGTACGATCTTCCGCCGCGACTATAACTCGTTCAACTATCTCGGCTCCGACCGCCGCACCACCTATCAGCAGGTATCCACCGGCGGTCAGCTGGTGCTGGGCGTTCCGTTGACCGAGTATTGGACCGCATCGGCCCGCTATTCGCTCACCCACGATTCAGTGGGCCTCGACGAAGGCAGCTTCTTCACCGACGGCGTCTGCGACCCGCTCAAGGCCGGCCGCTACCTCTGCGAAGCGCTGGGCAAGCGCTGGACCTCGAGCGTTGGCCTGTCGCTGATCTACGACAGCCTCAACAGCCGCCTGCGCCCGACCGCAGGACAGCGACTGGTGCTCGGCACAGACTTCGCGGGACTTGGCGGCGACGTGAAATATGCCCGCGCACGTTTCGACGCCGACAAATACTGGAACATCGGCGGCGGCTGGATCTTCTCGGCCGGACTCGAGGGTGGCTACATCCACAGCCTCGAGAAGACCGTAAACGGCATCGAGCCGGTGCGCATCACCGACCGCTTCTTCCTGGGTGAACCGCAATTCCGCGGCTTCGACATCCGTGGTGTTGGCCCGCGCATCCAGCGTCTCAGCTACACCGGTACGGTGCTGGGCGGAAATCAGACGCTGGTCACCGACAAGGATCAGATCTTCGACGACGCGCTCGGCGGCCGGGCCTATTATCTCGGCAAGCTCGAGCTCGAGATTCCGCTGGGTGCCGGCGCGCGCGAAATGGGTATCCGTCCGTCGATCTTCGTGATGGCCGGCGCGAACTGGGGGGTGCGGAGGCCTAATCCGACCGCCAGCTTCACGCAGGCCAGAAAGACCGCGGAAGGCGTTATCCTGACGGATCCGACCGACAGCAGGTGGGCAAACGCATCGCCGATGCTCAACGCCGACGGATCGAAGTCGCTGTTGCCGATCCAGACCCCGCAGTTCGATTCGCAAGGGCGCGCGATCTATATCGTCCCATCGACCGATGCGGTCGCCGCCGGGCTGGCAACGACCTGCGCCGTCGGCTATTCTGCGACGTCCGGCGGACCGTGCGCAGGTACGTCGATCAATACGCGCTACAATATCGAGACCGCCCCCTTCCAGGAGCGTTTCCTGGGCGATTCGCCTCGGCCGCGCGTCTCGGTGGGCATCGGTGCCAATTGGAATTCGCCGTTCGGCCCGCTACGGCTCGATCTCGCTTATGCCCTCACCAAGATCGAGGGTGACGACGACAAACTCTTCAGCTTCAACGTGGGGACTTCCTTCTAATGTCGAACACCAAGACCATTATCGCCGCACTGGCGATCGCGGGCGCCTCGCTGGGTGCCGGCACTGCGGCTGCACAGGCACTCGCCGACGCCAAGGTGGCTGTCGTCGACGTCGAGCGTGTGATGAGCACCTGCACTGCCTGCGTCGCCGCGCGCACCCAGCTGCAGACCCAGCAGACGCAGTTCCAGCAGTTCGCGCAGCAGCAGAGCCAGCCGCTGCAGGCCGAGCGCACCGCAATCGAGACCGCTCTGCGCGCCGCAAACGGCAAGCAGGATGCAGCACTCGACCTGCGCGTCCAGGCTTTCCAGAAGAAGGCGGAGCCGGCACAGCGCGCGATCAACGAGCGCGAGCAGACCCTGCGCCGCAATGCGCAGTATGTTGAGCAGCAGATCGCGCAGCGCCTTGTGCCGGTGATCGAGCAGGTTGCGAACCAGCGCGGCGCGACGATCGCTGTGGCGAAGAGCAGCCTCCTGTTCTCGGCCACCGCAGCTGACATCACCGATCCGGTCCTGGCTGCGCTGAACCAGCAGCTGCCGTCGGTCAGCACCACCGCTCCGCCGCCGGCGCAGCAGCCGGCACAGCAGCCCGCACCGGCCGCACCGGGCCGGTGAGCGATCCGGCAGTGACGGGAGGCTCCATCGGCCCGCTCGATATCGGGCGGGTGATGGCGGCGCTCCCGCACCGCTACCCGATGCTGCTGGTCGACCGGGTCGAAAGCCTGATTCCCGACCAGCGCATCGTCGCGATCAAGGCGGTGACGATCAATGAGGAGTTCTTCCAGGGACATTTCCCGGGAAGGCCGATCATGCCGGGCGTGCTTCAGATCGAGGCACTGGCGCAAGCTGCGGGCGTGCTCGCGGTCGAGAGCCTGGGCCTCGCCGGCACCGGCAAGCTTGTGTATTTCATGACGATCGACGGCGTGAAGTTTCGCAAGCCCGTCGAACCTGGCGTGCTGCTGCGGCTCGAGGTCGAATTCGTGCAGAAGCGTTCGCGCGTCTGCAAGTTCGCGGG
>CAYOXO010000054.1:0-13187 GCA_964407945.1 uncultured Stakelama sp. | reverse complement strand
AGCCTATCTGGGCGATGACCTTGCGACCGAATGCGAGTTCACCGCAATGATCGCGGATCCGCCGAGCGCCTGATCTTCCTCTGCATTGCAACATGGGCGCGGTTCTGTTACGGGCCGCGCCTCTTGCTGCCGGTCGGAAACCGGCGGCCTATCTCAAGGAATTGCCCGTGAAGAACGACACGCACCCCGACTATCACATGATCAAGGTGCAGATGACCGACGGCACCGTGTTCGAGACCCGCTCCACCTGGGGCAAGGAAGGCGACACGATGCAGCTCGACATCGATCCACTGGCGCACCCGGCATGGACCGGCGGCCGCGGCCAGATGCTCGATTCGGGTGGCCAGGTTGCGCGCTTCAACAAGCGTTTCGGCGGGCTTTCGCTCTCCAAGAAGTAAGTTCTGCGAGGCTAACGCCGTTAACGCGGCGTTAGCCATGGCAGATTAGATTTGCCCGATGATCTCGACGGGCAAACGCAGCTTCACAGCGGAATTCGAACCAGCGGTTCTTGGCCGGCGGCGCTCTATGCGCGCGCCGGTTTCGCTTGATGCGAAGGTCGGCCGCGGGGGCCTCGACCGTGCATTGTGCCGTGTGATCGACCTCTCGCTCCACGGCGCCAAGATCGAGACCTTCTCCGCGCTGCGCCGCGATTCGATGATCTGGCTGACGCTTCCGCATGTCGGCCACTGGGCCGCCCGCGTCGTCTGGGCGACCGATTTCGAAGCCGGCCTCGAATTCCAGATCGCCCTCTCCGAAGACGAGTTCGACAAGCTGGCCGCGTAAGGCTGCTGATATCGTGACAATCGGGTGAATCCGGGTTTGGACTTGGGCGGCGAATCCGCTTAAAGGCGGCGAAACGCCGTGATCCACGCACTCGCCAACCCAACGCGCTTCCTCAAGATCGCGCGCCCGCTGACGCCCATCCTGTTCTGGAGCGGGCTGCTGTTGGTGCTTGTCGGCGCTTGGGGCGGCCTGACGCAAACGCCGCCTGACTATCTCCAGAAGGAAAGTGTCCGTATCCTCTACATCCATGTGCCGAGCGCATGGCTGGGAATGGGGGGCTGGACCTCGCTCGCAATCGCCTGTTTCGCCTATCTGGTGTGGCGTCATCCGCTGGCGAACCTCGCCGCTCGCGCAATCGCGCCAGTCGGGGCCATGTTCGCCGCGCTGTGCCTGATCACCGGATCGATCTGGGGGCGGCCAACGTGGGGCACCTGGTGGGAATGGGACGGGCGGCTGACGTCGATGCTGCTGCTGTTCTTCGTCTATATCGCCTGGATCGCGCTGGAACGTGCCGACCGCGAGCGCGGCGGTGACGGGCGCATTCCGGCATTGTTCGGGATCGCCGGAACGGTGCTGCTGCCAGTGATCCGCTATTCCGTGGTGTGGTGGCAGACGCTGCATCAGGGGCAAAGCATCACCCTGACCCAGTCGAGCATCCACGATTCGATGTTGTGGCCGCTGTTACTGACCTCATCGGGCTTTAGCCTGATGTTCGGCGGGATCGTGCTGATGCGGATGCGTGCGGCGCTGGCGACTCAGCGTGTCGAAGCGCGGATCCGGCGGATGGCCCAAGAGTAATGACAACGTGAACCATTGGCCCTTCATCCTTGCCGCCTATGCGGTCGTGACCATCGGCGTCGGCGGACTTTCGCTGGTGAGCTGGCTGGCGATGCGCAACGCAGAGCGCGCGGCCGACGCGCTGAGGGACCGCAAATGAAGCGCAAGCATCAACGTCTGGCGCTGGGTCTGGCTGCACTCGCCGCGATCGGCGGGGCGAGCGGCCTTGCGCTGTCCGCGCTCAAGGACGAGGCTGCGTTCTTCTATACGCCGAGCGACCTTGCGACCAAGAATCCGCCGCTGGACAAGGCGGTGCGACTGGGCGGGATGGTCGAGACCGGATCGATCAGGCATTTGCCGGACGGTGTGACGATCAGCTTCGTCGTCGCGGACAAGGAGGCGAAGGTGCCTGTGCGCTTCACCGGCGTCGCGCCCGATCTGTTCAAGGAAGGCTCCGGCGTCGTCGCCGAAGGCAAGTTCACCGCCGATGGCGGCTTTGCGGCCGACAATCTGCTCGCCAAGCATGACGAGCGCTACATGCCGCCGGAGATCGCCAAGAAGATGCCCCCGCCCGAGACGCCGAGCAAATGATCGCCGAGGCAGGACTCGCGGCGCTGTGGCTCGCCGCGGCAATCGCGCTGATGCAACTGGCCATGGCTGCGCTGGGCCTGCGACTGAAGCATGACGAACTGGTTGCAGCGGTCCGCCCTGCAGCGATCGCGCAGGGTGCGTTGGCTGCGCTGTCGTTCGGACTGTTGATCATGCTGTTCCTGCAGTCCGACATGTCGGTGCTGCTGGTCGCGCAGAACAGCCATTCGGCCAAGCCCCTGCTCTACAAGTTCGCGGGCGCATGGGGGAACCATGAAGGCTCGATGCTGCTGTGGGTCACCGTGCTGGCGCTGGCCGGCGCGGCGATCGCGCTGCTGGAACGGAAGCTCGACCGCGCGACGCTGACCGCCACATTGGGTGCACAGGCGTTCATCGCGCTCGGCTTCTATGCCTTCCTGCTGATCGCTTCGAGCCCGTTCACCCGGCTCGATCCGCCTGCGCTCGACGGACTGGGGCTCAACCCGCTCCTGCAGGATCCGGGCTTGGCCTTCCATCCGCCGACGCTCTATTTCGGCTATGTCGGGCTTTCCATCGCCTTCTCTTTCGCGGTGGGCGCGATGGTGACGCGCGAGGTGGGGCCGGTATTCGCCCGCGCGATGCGGCCCTGGATACTTGCCGCCTGGGTATTTCTGACGATCGGCATCACCGCAGGCAGCTACTGGGCCTATTACGAGCTGGGCTGGGGCGGCTGGTGGTTCTGGGACCCGGTCGAGAACGCGTCGCTGATGCCCTGGCTCGCGGCGACGGCGTTGCTCCATTCGGTCAATGTGCTGGCGGCGCGAGACGGGCTGCGCGCCTGGACGCTGATGCTGGCGGTCGTTGCCTTCTCGATGTCGATGGTCGGCACCTTCCTCGTCCGATCGGGCATCCTGACCAGCGTCCATGCCTTTGCGGTCGATCCGGAGCGCGGTAGCTTCATCCTCTTCCTGCTTGCCATTTATATCGGTGGTGCGCTGACCCTCTACGGCGCGCGCGTCGGGCGGGTGAAGGCGGGGCAGGGGTTCGACCTGCTCAGCCGCGAGGGCGGGCTGGTACTCAATAACCTGCTGCTCAGCGTGATCCTGGGCATCGTGCTGATCGGCACGCTCTATCCGATCGTCGCACAGGCGATGGGCGAACAGCTTTCGGTTGGACCGCCCTTCTTCAACAAGGCGGCAGGGCCGATCGCGCTGCTGCTGGTCGCGGCGATGGCGGTGGGACCGCTGCTCAACTGGCGGCGCGACGATTTCAACGCGCTGCTGGGCAAATTGACCGTGCCGATCACGCTGAGCGTGCTGGTGATGGCAGTGACCTTCTTCGCTGCGCCAGGGACAGGATGGATGGAGATCGTCGGGCTGGGCCTTGCCGCAGGTCTCGCGGTGGCGAGCTTCGCGCCGCTGTGGAAACGCAAGCTGTTGCGCACGCCTCTGTTCACCTGGGGCATGGTGATCGCGCATTTCGGCGTCGCAGTGAGCCTTGCCGGCATGGCCGCGGACAGCGCCTTCACCAGCGAGCGGCTGGTCGCGGCACGTTATGGCCAGCCCTATTATGTCGGCCCGTGGCGCGTGGTGCTGAACGGTGTGGCGCCGGTGGTCGGCGACAATTGGTCGGCGGTCGAGGGACGCGTGACGGCTAGCCGTGGACCGGTGGACGGGCCGATGACCCTGCTGCGGCCGCAGCGACGCTTCTATGCCTCGCCACCGACAGACACTGCGGAAGCAGCGATCTCGACCCGGCTCGACGGGCAGCTCTATGCCGTGCTGGGCGCTCAGGACGCGCAAGGGCGCTGGCAGCTGCGGCTGTGGTGGAAGCCGTTTGTCACGCTGATCTGGTTTGGCGGCGGGCTGATCGCGCTGGGCGGCGCGCTATCCCTGATCGGACGGCTGAAACGCGAACGGCGCAACGTGAAGCGACGCGAGGAGGCTGAACTGTGAGGCGCTGGACACTCTGGGTGCCGCTGGCGGTGTTTCTCGCGGTCGTCATATTGGCCGCGTGGCGGCTTCAGGACACCGGAGAGACGGTCGTCAAGTCGGCGCTGGTCGGAAAGCCGCTGCCGGAATTCAGCCTGCCTGCGATGGTCGAGGGAAAGCCGGGCCTTTCGCGTGCTGACCTGGCAACCGGAAAGCCACGACTACTCAATGTCTTCGCGAGTTGGTGCGTGCCGTGCATCGCCGAGGCGCCGCGGCTGATGAAGCTCAAGGCTGCGGGCGTGGAGATCGACGCGGTCGCGATCAAGGACAGCCCCGAGGCAGTAAAGGCGTTCCTGTCGCGCCATGGCGATCCCTATGCTCGGATCGGCGACGATCGCGACCGGCTGGTGCAGATCGGCATCGGATCGTCAGGTGTGCCGGAAACCTTCGTGATCGACGGCCAGGGCAGGATCGCGGCCCAGCATATCGGCGATATCCGCGAGGACGACGTGCCCAAGCTGCTCAAGGCGCTCGAGGCGGCACAATGACACTGTTGCTCGGTCTTGCGCTGGCGGCGGGGATACCCGCGGATCTTGGCTATTCGCAGATTGCGGATGCCGACAAGGAAGCGCAGGCAGCCAAGCTGATGGGCACCTTGCGCTGCCTGGTCTGCCAGGGCCAGTCGATCGCCGATAGCGATGTCGATATGGCTGCCGACATGCGCCGGATCGTACGCCAGAAGATTGCTGCGGGAGAAACCCCGGAGGCCGTGCGCAGCTGGTTGATCGAGCGCTACGGTAGCTACGTGACCTATGACCCGCCGCTCGGCTGGGCGACCGCGCCGTTATGGCTGACGCCGCTGCTGTTGCTTGGGGCCGGCCTGTGGCTGACGCGCGGAACCATTCGGAGGCGGCGCAGATAATGGGATGGATCGCACTCGCCGCCGTCGGTGCTGCAGCGTTCGCACTGCTATGGGTGCTTGGCGTACCACGGACCCTGTGGTCGTTCGCGGGTGCGGCGCTGATGCTCGGCGCGGCCGGTTATGCTTTTCAGGCCCGCCCCGACCTGCCCGGCGCACCGGTTGCGGCGGCGAGGAAGGCTCAGGCGGACGAGCCGGAACTTCACAAGCTGCGCGGCGATATGTTCGGACGCTTCACCATCAATGATGCCTATTTCGTCGCTGCAGACGCCCTTACGCGCGGCGGCGACCCGGACAAGGCGGCAAAGATGATGCTGGGCGGCGTCCGCTCCTCGCCGCACGATCCGTCGCTATGGACCTGGCTTGGCATGACGCTTGTTGAAGCGGACGACGGCACCATGTCGCCTGCCGCCGCCCTCGCTTTTCGCCGTGGCGTGACCTTGGCCCCCCAACACCCCGGACCGGCACTCTTCTATGGTCTGGCCTATGCGCGAACCGGAAATCTCGATGCGGCGCTGCCCTGGCTGCGCAAGGCACTGCTACTGACCCCGGCCAACGCATCGTATCGCGCCGATGTCGAGCGGACGCTGAAGTCAGTGACGTTCTTCGCTGCGATGAAGGCGCGCGAACAACAACAGCCCCCGCGCTGAGGTTCAGCCCGACGCAGCGGCCTTTTTGGCCCGTTGCGCCTCGACCAGTTGAATGGCCTTCTCGACCGCAGCCTCGACCGAGAGGAAACTGGTATCGAGTACCGCTGCATCGGCCGCAGCGACCAAAGGCGCTTCGGCCCGCTTCGAATCGCGTTCGTCGCGGGCGCGGATATCGGCCAGAACCTTGTCGAGGCTCGCCATGATGCCATTGCGCCGCAATTCGGCATGGCGGCGCTGGGCTCGGATCATGGGGGTCGCCTTGACGAACAGCTTCGCGTCCGCGTCGGGGGCGATCACGGTCCCGATATCGCGGCCATCGAGAATTGCACCTCCAGGCTGGTGGGCGAAGCGCTTCTGGCGCTGGAGCAGTGCGGCGCGGACCAACGGATGCGCAGAGACGACCGAGGCGATCTTGCCCACCTCGTCGGTACGCAGCCATTCGTCGGCGAGCAGCAGGTCGTCGAAACCCGTCGCCGCAACGGCGTCGGCTTCCTTTTCGGGGTTCAACTCTTCACGCAGAACGGTCGCCGCGACGGCCCGGTAGAGCAGGCCGGTATCGAGATGAGGCAGTTCGTAATGGCGCGCGAGTGCGCGAGCGATGGTGCCCTTTCCGGATGCCGCGGGTCCATCGACAGCGATGATCATGCTTCAGTCCTGCCGGTCAGCGAATCGAGCGTGTCGAAGAAGCCGGGATAGCTGGTAGCCACCGGCGCCACATCGTCGATGCTCACATCGGCCTTTGCGCCAAGTCCAGCCACGGTCATGCTCATCGCGATGCGATGGTCGAGTTTCGAGGCGACCGGAGCACCGCCGGCGATCAGCTCGCCGCCCGTACCGGTGATCGCCAGGCCGTCTTCGAACTCCTCGAGCGCTACACCATTGGGCTGAAGCGCGGCGACCATCGCGGCGATGCGGTCCGATTCCTTGACGCGCAGTTCGTCCGCGCCGCGCGCCACGGTGCGGCCATGTGCAAAGGCTGCGGCCACGAACAGCACCGGATATTCGTCGATCATGCTGGGCGCGAGGTCGTGCGGCACCTCGATCGCCTGGAGCGGTGCATGGCGGACATGCAGGTCGGCAACGGGTTCGCCCCCAACCACTCGCGGGTTCACCTCAACGATGTCGGCGCCCATCATGCGAAGCGCAGTGATGAGGCCCGTACGCGTCGGGTTGAGGCCGACATTGGCGACGATGATATCCGAGCCGGGCACGATCGACGCCGCGACCATCCAGAACCCAGCGGAAGAGGGGTCACCCGGAACGACGATCTGCTGAGGCTTGAACTCCGCCTCGCCCCGGATCGAGATGATCCGGCCCTGCGGCGTTTCCTCGACGGTCAGGTCAGCACCGAATCCGGCCAACATCCGTTCGCTATGGTCACGGGTCGGGACCGGTTCGATCACGCGGGTGATTCCCGGCGTGTTGAGACCCGCGAGCAGCACAGCCGACTTGACCTGCGCCGATGCCACCGGGAGGGTGTACTCGATCGGCACTGCCGGGCAGAGGCCGCGCATGGTAAGCGGCAGGCGCCCACCGGGGCTGGAGGTGAAGTCCGCCCCCATCTTTGACAGGGGGTCGATCACCCGGCCCATCGGTCGCTTCGACAGCGACGCATCGCCGGTGAAGGTCGCGGTGATCGGGTGGCTGGCGATCAAACCCATCAGCAGGCGAGTGGAGGTGCCCGAATTGCCCATCTCGAGCGCCGTCTCGGGCTGAAGCAGCCCGCCGACGCCCACGCCCCAGACATGCCATGCACCGTCACTGTCGCGCTCGATCCGCGCGCCCATTGCGCGCATCGCCGCGGCAGTAGCGAGTACATCCTCACCCTCCAGAAGCCCTTCGATCCGGCTTTCGCCGACCGCAAGGCCGGCGAACATCAGCGAGCGATGGCTGATCGATTTGTCACCGGGAACGGTCAGGATGCCGCGCAGCGGACCGCGGGCGGAAATGGCGAAGGGGAGGGGAGTTGCACTGCTCATCGGCGGCGGCTTTGACAGCGGGCTTGCGCTATGGCAAGGCGCCCGCCACTTCAAACGGGGACACAAACCCCCGTCACCCTGGAAAATCGAAGAAAAGGTTAGAGCGGCACATGGTGAAGCCGGAATGGGGCACGAAACGGACCTGCCCGAAATGCGCAACGCGCTTCTATGACCTGACCAAGGAAGAGCCGGTCACCTGCATCAGCTGCGGCTTTGCCTGGGAACCCGAGCCGATTCTGAAGTCGAAGCAGCCGCTGCCGTTCGAGGTGGTGAAGGCCGACGCCGACAAGAAGAAGGACGATGCAGATCTCGGCGACGACGATCTGGACGTCGATGAGGACGCAGAAGGCTCGCCCGACGACGATGTCGACCTGGGTGGCGACGACGATCTGGGCGTCGATACCGGCGACAGCGACGAAGAAAGCTGATCGGGAAAAAGAAAATCGGGAAAGCGAAAAAACCCGGTTGCAAACCACGCGATGGCTGCTAGAGGCCATCGCCTTCCCGGAACGGATGGGGCCGTAGCTCAGCTGGGAGAGCGCTGCAATGGCATTGCAGAGGTCAGGGGTTCGATCCCCCTCGGCTCCACCATCCCGTTCAAATCAGGGCAGAAAACAGGGCGCACGCATCATCGGATGCGGCGCCCTTTTTCATTTGAGTCAGCGACGGATCGAGTCCCCAATCAGGACAGCGATTAACCACCCTTGGCGCGGGACAAAATCGTAAACGGCGCGTTAACTGCCAGCCATGGAACGCCTTCAGTATCTCGCCGAGTCAGAACGCGGACACCCCTTTCGCAGCGCGCTGCCGGTCGTACGCCGGCGCGCGCGAAAGCGGGAGGACGAGAGCGACCTGAAGCTGTTCCTGCTGAGCTACGCAGCGTTCTTCGTCTGCTTCTACACCTTCTTCATCTGAAGAAGGTGGCTTGCGGCTGAAGCTGCAGGCACGCGATCACAGAAGAGGGCCCTGCCTAGTCGCAGGCGCGATGGAGCTTCTGAGCGATCCAGGCCGAGATCAGGCACATGCCGGCCACGACGAGCAGCATGTCTTCCGAAGAGATGCCCGCTGCCGAGAGGGCGAGCACGAACAGCGACCCGAACACCATCGCGCCTGCATTGACGATGTTGTTCGCGGCAACGGTGCGCGCGGTCTGATCCTTGGTCACGGTGGTCGTCAGGAACGCGTAGAGCGGCACCACGAACATGCCCCCCGTTATCGCGATCGCGGTGAGGGTAGCGATGACGATCCACGCCTGGCGTTGCAGAACGAAGCTGGAGAAGTCGTAGAGCGTCCCGGGAGCCGCGGGGACCCACAGCCGGACCTCGATCGAGAAGAGCACCACGATCACCGCCATCGCGATGACCGAGATGGGCGAATATTTCGCCGAAACCTTGCCCTTGAGCATCGCGTTGATGACCATCGATCCGATCGCGACGCCGACCGAGAATACGGCGACCAGCAGCGAGGACACGCGCGCATCTGCCGTGAGGACGTTCTTCACCAGCGGTGGGAAGATGATGATCAGCACCGATCCGATCGTCCAGAAGAAGCTGATGGCGCAGATCGACAGATAGAGGCGCGGGATGTGCATCGTCGCGGCGATCAGGCGCCAGGACGAGGTAAAAGGGTTGAAGTTGATCTTGAGCTTTGGTCCGACCCGCGGCGCAGGCGGGACCATGCGGCCCGTGATCCAGCCGATGACAGCGACGGCAAACACCAGCCCGGCCGCGATTCGCATGTCATGCGCGACCCAGCCGGCGGTAACCGTGCCCATCAGGATCGAGAGATAGGTCGCGGCCTCGACCATGCCGGTGCCGCCCAGCACCTCCTCATCCTTCAGATGCTGGGGCAGGATCGCGTATTTGATCGGCCCGAAGAAGGTTGAGTGCGCGCCAAGGCCCAGTACCGCACCAAGCATCATACCAAGGCCGGTGAATGCATAGCCTGCCTGCGCGACCAGCATCCCAGCGCCGCCAAACAGCATCAGGGCGATCTCGGCGGTCTTCACCCAGCGGATGATCGACGCCTTGTCATGTGTATCCGCAAGTTGCCCAGCGAGCGCCGACAGCATGAAGAAGGGAATCAGGCTGATTCCGGTCGCGAGCGCGTTGAACTGGAACTCGACCGCCGGATCGCTGAAGATCTGATAGGTCGCGAACAGCACCATCGCGGTCTTGAACAGATTGTCGTTATAGGCCCCCAGAAACTGCGTGATGAAAAGGGGGAGAAACCGGCGCTCCTTGAGCAATCCGAGCGCGTTATGCATGCGTTGGCGGGCCTTCGTCCGTCTGAACTGGTCCACGGCATAGCGCCGCGGATGGCGTGGCGGCAACCGCTAACGGCGCTCGATGACGGGCTGATGTCCGGACATCGCGCAATGTGGGGATGATTGCGCCTGCGCGTGGTGCTAGAGCAGGCGCGATGCTGACGCTGCCCAATATCCTGACTCTGTCCCGAATCTTCACCGTGCCGCTGCTGGTCTTCTTCCTGTGGTGGCCCGAATGGCGAGCGGGCTATGCGATCGCCTTCGCGACCTACTGCCTGATGGGAATCACCGACTATTTCGACGGCTATCTCGCGCGGTCGCGAGGGACGGTGTCGAAACTCGGCATCTTCCTCGATCCGATCGCCGACAAGATCATGGTCGCCGCGGTGATCCTGATGCTCTGCGCAAAGGGGATCATCGGCGACCTGCACGTAATCGCCGCGCTGGTCATCCTGTTGCGCGAGATTGCGGTATCGGGACTGCGCGAGTTCCTGGGTGGTGCTCAGGTGTCGGTGCCGGTTTCCGCGCTGGCGAAGTGGAAGACGGCGCTCCAGCTTACCTCACTCGGTGGACTGGTGCTTGCCGGAGCGGTGCCCGGATCGCCCTGGGTCCATGAGGTCAGCCTGGCAATGCTGTGGGGCGCCGCTGTGCTGACGCTGATCACCGGCTGGGATTATCTGCGCGTCGGCCTCAGGCACATGGATAGCTGATGCGGCTGCTCTACTTCGCCTGGGTTCGCGAACGAATCGGTACCGGCGAGGAGACGGTGGAACCGCCATTGACGGTACGGACGGTCGCCGGACTGGCCGAGTGGCTGAAGGATCGTAGCCCGGGCCACGCCGAGGCGCTGGGCGACCTTTCGAACTTGCGGGCGGCGGTTGATCAGCGATTCGTATCGCTGGACAGCGAACTGGGCTCGGCGGAGGAAGTCGCCTTCTTCCCGCCGGTGACAGGCGGATGATCCGCGTATCCGTCGATCATGCGCCGATCGACATCGGCACCGAACTGGCCGGGGTCGAGGAGACCGGGGCCGGGGCAGTGGCAAGCTTCACCGGGGTGGTCCGCGCCGATGACGGCGTGACGGCCATGGAGCTGGAGCATTATCCGGGCATGACCGAGGCGGTGCTGTGCGACCTGGCCGAGCAGGCGATGGCGCGCTGGGAACTGCTCTCCGCGGTGATCGTCCATCGCGTCGGCCCCATGGTACCCGGCGACCGGGTTGTGCTGGTCGCGACGGCAGCGGCGCACCGGCGCGAGGCTCTGGACGCCTGCGCCTTCCTGATCGACCGACTCAAGACCGAAGCGCCCTTCTGGAAGCGCGAGATACGGGGCGGAGAAGTCCGCTGGGTCGCCGCGCGCGCCGGCGACAATCAGGCCGCGGCGCGTTGGGCCGACGGCAGCCCAGACTGAGCCAATACCTCGGCAAGCAGGCGGAAGTCGCGCTCGCGCGGGGACGCTTTGCGCCAGACCAATGCAATGCGGCGCGCGGGATTGTCAGCCTTGAGCGGTCGCGCCGTCACCTGGGTATGATCGAGGATGCCAGCGTCGAGCGCCATTTCAGGCAGCATCGTCACGCCCAGACCATTGTCGACCATCTGCACCATCGTGTGGAGCGACGTACCGAGCATCGTCGCCTCGGCACGCAGTTCAGGCCGGTTGCAGGCGGCGAGCGCGTGATCCTTCAGGCAATGCCCGTCCTCGAGGAGCAGCAGACGGGTCTCGTCGATCTCGCCGGGAGTGACAGCGGCATGATCGGGCTCATACTCGCCCTCCGGAAAGGCGACGAACAGGCGATCCTCGAACAAGGGCGCGGTTTCGACATCGCCGCACGCATAGGGAAGGGCGAGCAGCACGCAGTCGGTACGTCCGGTATGGAGGCTCTCACACGCCGCGCCGCTCGGCTCTTCGCGCAGGAACAGCTTGAGGTCGGGATAGCCCTCACGGAGTCGCGGCAGGATGCGCGGAAGCAGGAACGGGGCGATCGTGGGGATGACGCTCATCCGCATCTCGCCCGATAGCGGCCGACCGGCGGCACGGGCGAGGTCGGCCAGTTCCTCCGCCTCGCGCAGCACGCGCCGCGCCTTGTCGACGATGCGCTCGCCCAAGGGCGTGAACCGGACGACGCGGCGGGTCCGCTCAACCAAGACGACGCCGATCAGCGTTTCCAGCTCGCGCAGACCCGCAGAGAGGGTCGACTGGGTGACGAAGCTCGCCTCCGCAGCACGGCCGAAATGGCCGTGATCCTTGAGCGCGACCAGATATTGAAGCTGCTTGAGCGTGGGGAGGTAAGTCTGCGCCATTGATCGTCCCGAGCGATGAATGACGAGGATATAAGTGCCTCGAACGATTATAAAAGGCGGGAACGGCGCCGGATTCGAGAATTGTGAACCCGACGCCGTCGGCTTAGCGGGCGTGCGCCAACGCGACCGCGTCCGGCCCGGCCGGGAAGCTGAGCTGGCCGCTCTCGTCATGCACCGCGCGCCACACGCCATCGGCGACATCGGCGGCGCTGGTCGTCAGCCCCGGCGTGGCGAAGGCGCCCAGGATCGGTTCGGCGAAGGGCATATAGGGTGCAGGGATCGCTTCCTCGATCGTCACATCGGTGTTGTGGGTGAAGCGTGTGTCCGGTCCGTAGCCCGGCTGAACCAGCGCAACGCGCACGCCAAACGCGCGAAGTTCGTGTGCGAGCGAGCCGGTGAACCCCTCGATCGCGGTCTTGCTGGCGGTATAGACCGACACCAGCGGCATCGGCGCCAGTGCCACGCTCGACGTCACATTGACGATGATGCCCGAGCCACGGGCACGGAAGGCGGGGACCACCGCCTGGGTCATCGCCATCACGCCGAAGGTGTTGGTCTCGAAGATCGCGCGCGCCTTGGCCATCGATGTCGCCTCGAGCGCGCCGATCAGGCCGATCCCGGCATTGTTGACCAGCACGTCGATCGGACCGGCGGCGGCGAGCGCGGCGGCGATGCTCTCCGGCCTGGTCACGTCGAGCGCCAGGATGCGCAGCCGGTCGGAAGTGGGCAGGATATCCGCGCGAGGGGTGCGCATCGTGGCGATGACGTTCCAGCCCATGGCGAGGAAATGGCGGGCGGTTTCGAGGCCATAGCCCGAGGAACAGCCGGTGATGAGAATGGTCTTCATGATCGTCTTCCTTGCGAGTGTCGTTGACACGGAAATGCCGGGAGTACGCCAGACGATCTACAATTGATCGTCCATATTTCATTGGCTATCGTCCAGATATGGCCGATCCACTCTCTCAAGTGATTGCCTTGCTCCAACCGCGGGGCGTGTCGTCCAAGCTGATCAGCG
>CAYOXO010000053.1:0-26117 GCA_964407945.1 uncultured Stakelama sp. | reverse complement strand
TGACGCGGTGCGGCAACTTCTACGGCGGCGGCGACCTGAACTTCAACCGCATCGTGCCGGGGACGATCCGTTCGGTGCTGCGGGGACAGCGGCCGGTGATTCGTTCCGACGGGCAGTTCGTCCGCGACTACTTCTACGTGGAGGACGGGGCCGCCGCGTACCTGCTGCCCGTGCTGCTCATCGCGATCGACAACACGCTGTTCGACCGCATCTACAATCGCTGCGTCCGGCCCGGCACGCCGTGCATGACTGACCTGATGCGCCACGACATGAAGGCGGGCGGGCCGATGCACTCGGGCCATGGCAACCCGCCGCCCGACGGCGACAAGCCGAAGGGCGCATTGTTCAAGACCGATGAGGAGAAGGGCGTCGCCCCCGGCCGTGCCACGCCGCCCTCGCCGGTGCCGTCGGGCACGCCGGCTGCCGAGCAGCACAGCGGCCACCAAAAGACCTCCTCCCTTCAACTTCCCGCCGCGCCGCGCACGCGCAGCGCCGCCTGAGGAGCCAGCATGTTCGACGAATCCGTCACCAGGGCGCTCTTCGGCCGGCTCGGCTGGGAATCCTTCCCCTTCCACGAACCGATCCTCGTCATCACCTTCGCCGTAGTCGCCCTGCTCGGGCTCGGCATCGTCGGCGCAGTGACCAAGTACAAGCTCTGGGGCTATCTCTGGACCGAGTGGTTCACCACCGTGGATCACAAGAAGATCGGGATCATGTACATGATCCTGGGCATCGTCATGCTGCTGCGCGGCTTTGCCGACGCGCTGATGATGCGCGCGCAGCAGGCGGTCGCCTTCGGCGCGAGTGAGGGCTACCTCCCGCCGCACCATTATGATCAGATCTTCACCGCGCACGGGACGATCATGATCTTCTTCGTGGCGATCCCGCTGGTCGTGGGCATCGTCAACTACGTCATGCCGCTCCAGATCGGCGCGCGCGATGTGGCTTTCCCGTTCCTCAACAATCTCAGTTTCTGGCTGACCGTCGCCGGTGCGGGGCTGGTGATGGTGTCGCTGTTCGTCGGCGAATTCTCGCGCGCCGGCTGGCTCGGCTATGTTCCGGTCGCGAATATCGAGAACAGTCCCGGCACAGGGCCCGATTACTATCTATGGGCGCTGCAGATAGCCGGCATCGGCACGACCCTGTCGGGCATCAACATGGTCGTGACGATCATCAAGATGCGTGCGCCCGGCATGACGATGATGAAGATGCCGGTGTTCTGCTGGACCGCGCTGTGCAGCAACGTGCTGGTCGTCGCGATCTTCCCGGTGCTGACCGCCGCCTTCGCGATGCTGATGCTCGACCGCTATGTCGGCACCAATTTCTTCACCAACGATCTTGGCGGCAACGCCATGATGTACTGGAATCTGGTGTGGATCTGGGGTCACCCGGAGGTCTACGTCCTGATCCTGCCGGTGTTCGGCATCTATTCCGAAATCACCTCGACCTTCACCGGCAAGCGGCTCTTCGGCTATTCGTCGATGGTTTACGCCACGGTCGTCATCACGATCCTGTCTTACCTCGTCTGGCTGCACCATTTCTTCACCATGGGGTCGGGCGCGAGCGTCAACAGCTTCTTCGGCATTGCCACGATGGTGATCTCGATCCCGACGGGTGCGAAGATCTTCAACTGGCTGTTCACCATGTATCGCGGGCGCATCCGCTTCGAGCTGCCGATGATGTGGGTCATCGCCTTCATGATCACCTTCGTGGTCGGCGGCATGACCGGCGTGCTGCTCGCGGTGCCGCCCGCCGACTTCGTGCTGCACAACTCGCTGTTCCTGGTCGCGCACTTCCACAACGTGATCATCGGCGGCGTGGTGTTCGGCCTGTTCGCAGGGATGGATTATTGGTTCCCCAAGGCCTTCGGTTTCCGGCTCGACCGTTTCTGGGGCAAGGTAACCTTCTGGGGCTGGGTCATCGGCTATTGGGTCGCCTGGACGCCGATCTACATCGTCGGCCTGATGGGCACCACGCGCCGTGTGAACCATTTCGAGGATCCGGCGCTGCAACCCTGGTTCATCATCGCGGCGATCGGCGCGGTGATCATCCTGATCGGCATCGTCGCCTTCGTCATCCAGATCGCGGTGAGCATCAAGAATCGCGACAAGCTCCGCGACACCACCGGCGATCCGTGGGACGGTCGCACGCTGGAATGGGCAACCTCCTCGCCGCCGCCCAACTACAACTTCGCCTTCCAGCCGCAGGTCCATGACCTTGACGCCTGGTACGATATGAAGAAACGCGGTGCGAAGCGGCCTGAGGCGGGCTTCAAGCCGATCCACATGCCGCGCAATACCGGCGCGGGCGTGATCCTGTCGGGCCTCGCCGCGGTGCTGGGCTTTGCGATGATCTGGTATATCTGGTGGCTGGCCGCGGTCTGCGCGGTGGCGCTGCTGGTCTATTCGATCGCCCACACCTTCAACTACAACCGCGACTATTACATCCCGGCGGATGAGGTGGCGGAGCAAGAGGACGCGCGCACCCGGCTGCTCGCGGCGGGAGCGTGACCATGGCCGCGGAAGCACCCACCGAAACGCTCGAGCCGACCTTCTACCTGGTCAATGACGAGCATCACCATGAGCCGGGCGGCAGCACCATGCTCGGCTTCTGGATCTACCTGATGAGCGACGCGCTGATCTTCGCGACCCTGTTCGCGACGTTCGGCGTGCTCAGCACCGGTTTTGCCGGCGGTCCGACCCCGCATGAGATCTTCTCGCTGCCGCTGGTCGCGCTCAACACCGCGATCCTGCTGGTCTCGTCGATCACCTATGGCTTCGCGATGATCGCGATGCAGGAAGGGCGGCTTGGCGGCACCAAGGCTTGGCTGATGGTCACCGGCCTGCTCGGCGTCGCGTTCGTCGGGGTCGAACTCTATGAGTTCGCCGAACTGATCCATGAGGGCGCGACACCGCAGCGCAGTGCCTTCCTTTCGGCCTTCTTCACCCTGGTCGCGACCCACGGGCTGCACGTCACCTTCGGGATCATCTGGCTGGTGGTGATGCTGTTCCAGCTCAACCAGCGCGGGCTGCATCCGGAAAATCAGCGCCGGCTTCAGTGCCTCAGCATGTTCTGGCACTTCCTCGACGTCGTCTGGATCGGCGTCTTCACCTTCGTCTATCTGCTCGGGGTCCTGCGATGAGCGATGCTACCCACGCCCATGAAGCCGCGCATGGCGCCCCGCACGCCTCGCGCCGCACCTATGTGATCGGCTTTCTGCTGTCGGTGGTGCTCACCGCCGTGCCCTTCTGGCTGGTTATGACCGGGCCGCTCGATGCCACCACCACCGGTGTGCTGATCGTCGGTGCGGCGATCGTGCAGATCCTGGTCCACACCGTCTGCTTCCTGCACGTCAACACCCAGTCGGAGGGCGGCTGGACGCTGATGGCGTACATCTTCACCGCGGTGCTGGTGCTGATCGTGATCGCCGGGTCGTTGTGGATCATGTTCCACCTCAACACCAACATGATGCCGATGGTGGACGCACCGTCGTCCTGAGGACCGCATGAAGCGCGCGCTGCTCATCGCACTGGCGCTGGCCGCCACGATCGGCTTCGTCGCGCTCGGTGTGTGGCAGGTCGAGCGGCGCGCGTGGAAGCTCGACCTGATCGCCCAGGTTGAGGCCGGGACGCGTGCCGCGCCGCTCGTAGTACCTCGGCCTGGAGTGGACGCGCAGGCCAGCGAGTATCGCCGGGTCACGGCGACTGGCAGCTTCCTTCATGACCGCGAGACGCTGGTGCAGGCATTGACCGAGCGTGGCGCCGGCTTCTGGGTGTTGACCCCGCTGCGCACGCCGCGCGGTGTTGTGCTGATCAATCGCGGCTTCGTCTTGCCCGAGCGCCGCGATCCGGCAACCCGGGCGACGGGACAGGCCGCGGGCCCGGTGACCGTCACCGGCCTGCTCCGTGCAAGCGAACCCAAAGGCGGCTTTCTACGGACGAACGACCCGGCGGGCGACCGCTGGTACTCGCGTGACGTGCCTGCGATCGCTGCGGCGCGCGGAATCGGGCGGGCGGCGCCCTTCTTCATCGATGCCGATGCGACTCCCAATCCGGGCGGATGGCCGGTAGGCGGTCTCACCGTGCTGCGCTTCAACAACAACCATCTCGTCTATGCGCTCACCTGGTTCGGGCTTGCGGGAATCAGCCTCACGGCGCTGTTCCTGCTGCTCCGGCGAAAGCCGGCATGATGGACGCGCCGCTCCTCGCGCTCACGCGCCCCGGGCCGGGTCTCATCGCGGAGACGACGGCGGCGGCGAACATGCGCCAGTTGATCCAGTTGCGCTGGATTGCGGTCGCGGGGCAGACGCTCGCGATCCTGCTCGTCCATTTCGGCTTCGGCATTGTACTGCCAGTGGTCGAGATGCTTGGAGTCGCAGCGCTGCTGGCGACGGCGAACCTGCTCGCGACGATGGCGCTGCCGCGCCACCGCGTCCATGACGGCGAAGTCATGCTGGCGCTCCTCATCGACATGGGTGCGTTGACGCTGCAGCTCTATTTCAGCGGTGGCGCGACCAACCCGTTCATCTCGCTCTATCTGCTGCAGGTCGTGCTCGGCGCGATCCTGTTGCCTCCGGTGGCGGTCGCGGTGCTCGTGACCGCCACCGCGCTCAGCTACGCGCTGCTCACCGTCAGCTACGTGCCGCTGCTGCTGCCCGCGCGCTTGCTGGTCGAGCATGCCGATCTGTTCGCGATCGGTCATTGGGTCGGCTTCGTGATGGTCGCGAGCCTGCTGGTGCTGTTCATCGTGCGCATCAGCCGCAATCTGCGCGCGCGCGACGCGCATGTCGCCGATCTGCGTCAGCATGCCGTCGAGGAGGAGGGGATCGTCCGGATGGGCCTGTTCGCCTCGGGCGCCGCGCATGAGCTGGGGACGCCGCTCGGTACCCTGTCGGTAATCCTCGCCGACTGGCGGCGCATGCCTGCCATCGCGGCGGATCCGGAGCTGGCGAGCGAAGTCGAGGAGATGCAGGCCGAGGTTCAACGCTGCAAGGGGATCGTCTCCGACATCCTCCATTCGGCGGGCCAGCCGCGCGGTGAGGCGATGCGGAGCATGGCCGCAGCCGACTTCCTGACCGACCTGGCCTCGGCGTGGCAGCCGACCCATCCGCAGGTGCCGATCGCCACCAGCATCGAGGATGCGGGTGCCGCGGTCATCGCCGTCGATCCCGCGCTGCGCCAGGCAGTGGCGAACATGCTCGACAATGCCGCCGAAGCCTCGCCGCTGGGACTTCGCCTCACCGGCAAGGTCGAGGAGGGGATGCTGGCGATCGTGGTGCGCGATTATGGGCCGGGCTTCGATCCCGCGGCGCTGGCGCATGTTGGTGAGCTGTATCGTTCGACCAAAGGGGCGGGGCATGGCCTTGGCCTGTTCCTTGCCAGCAACGTTGCACGGCGGATGGGCGGGCGGATCGAGGCGCGCAATCCCGCGGGTGGTGGTGCCGAAGTGCGGCTGATCCTGCCGTTGATCCATGCGGAGGTGCGCTGATGGAAACCCCGAGCCTCATCATCGTCGAGGACGATGCGACCTTTGCGCGAACGCTCCAGCGCTCGTTCGAGCGACGCGGCTATGACGTCCGCGTCGCGGCCAGCCCGGCGGAACTGGACGCGCTGCTTGTGGCCGGGGTGCCGACGCACGCGGTCGTAGACCTCAAGCTCGGAATCGAATCGGGCCTGCCCTGCGTCGCGAAGCTGCACGCACGCGACGCAGCGATGCTGATCGTCGTGCTGACCGGCTATGCGAGCATCGCCACGGCAGTCGAAGCGATCAAGCTGGGTGCCTGCCACTATCTGGTGAAGCCGTCGAACACCGACGATATCGAGGCGGCGTTCGGCAAGGCGCCGGGTAATCCCGATGTGCCGGTCACCCCGCGCGCGGCCTCGCTCAAGACGCATGAGTGGGAGATGATCAACGAAACGCTGGCCGCGACCGGCTTCAACATCTCCGAAACGGCCCGACGGCTGGGGATGCACCGCCGCACGCTGGCGCGAAAGCTTGAGAAACGGCCGGTCAAATAGCCTCCCGATGCGACGGGCTGCGGATCGATCGTGACAAGCGGCTCGTTCTGTCATTGAGCGGCGAGCATCAGGAGAGAGATGATGAACCAGCGCGACCAGAACCGGAATCCGGGCGGCCAACAGCAACAGCAGCGCGACCACAAGGTCGACAAGCAGCAGCAACAGCAGCCGCAGCGCCAGCAGGATGGTGGCGAGCAGAAGCGCCAGCCCGGCAAGGAAGAACTCGAACGTTAGAATTCTTCGGTCGGACGTTTTGAAGGGGCCTTGAACGGCCCCTTCTTCTTTTTGGTGCGCGGGTCGGGCATGCTGGCGGCATGAATCCGGTCTATGCTGCGCTCGGCACCACCATCTTCGAGGCGATGTCGGCGCGGGCACGCGCGAACGGCGCGATCAATCTGGGGCAGGGCTTCCCCGACGGCGAGGGCTGCGTACCCGTTATCCGTGCGGCAGCCGAAGCGCTCACGGCTCGGTCAAACCAGTATCCGCCGATGGCCGGGCTAGCCGAACTTCGTGAGGCGATCGCCGCGCATTACGCCCGTCACCAGCAGCTCGACCTTTCGCTCGACGAGGTGATCGTTACCTCGGGCGCGACCGAGGCAATTGCTGCGTCCTTCACCGCGCTGATCGCGCCGGGGGACGAGGTGATCCTGATCCAGCCGCTCTACGACGCCTATCTTCCGCTGGTGCAGCGTGCGGGCGGGGTAGCGAAGCTGGCGCGGCTCGAGCCCGGCAGTTGGCGGCTGACGCGTGCGGCGCTGGAGGCTGCGGCTGGGCCGCGCACGCGACTGATCGTCGTCAACAATCCCGTGAACCCCGCCGGGGCCATGCTCTCGCGTCAGGAACTTGCCGATCTCGCTGCCTTCTGCGTCGAGCGCGATCTGATCGCGGTGTGTGACGAAGTATGGGAACATGTCGTCTATGACGGTGCGCGTCATACTCCATTGATGGCAATGCCCGGGATGCGCGATCGGACGATCAAGATCGGTTCGGCAGGCAAGATCTTCGCGCTCACGGGCTGGAAGGTCGGCTGGATGTGTGCGGCGCCCGCGGTCGCTGCGGTGCTCGCCCGCGCGCATCAGTTCATGACCTTCTCGACCGCACCCAATTTGCAATGGGCCGTGGCGCAGGGGTTGGAGACGCAGGATGCATGGATCACTCAGTCGGTCGCAGGCTTCCAGCGTTCGCGCGACCGGCTGGCGGAGGGACTGACCGCGTCGGGCTATCGCGTCTTGCCGTCCGCCGCGACCTGGTTCCTGTCCGTCGATCTTGCCGCCTCGGGCATCGCACTTGAAGATACCGTCTTCTGCGAGCGGCTGGTCGAACAGGCCGGTGTTGCCGCGATCCCCGTTTCGGCCTTCTATGCGGACGCGCCGGTAACGCATCTCGCGCGCTTGTGCTTCGCCAAGGCCGACAATGTGCTCGATGCGGCGATCGAGCGAATGGATGCGGCGCGACGCGATTTCGAGCGTTAGCAATCCTGTGGAGCGGCTGTGGTTCATCACCAACCCCAATTCGGGTTCGGCAACGCGCGAGAAGTGCGAGGCGCTGGAGGGGGTGTTCGAAGAGCGCGGGATGACGCTCGTCGGGCGAACGGCATTTCCCGATGCGCCGATTCCATCAATCGATGATCTTCAAGGCGTCGACACCGTGGTTCTGTTTGCTGGCGACGGCACGATCAACGCTGCGCTCTGCGCGCTCGCCGACTGGGACGGTGCCTTCCTGATCCTGCCGGGTGGGACGATGAACCTGCTCGCCAAGGCACTGCACGGCAATGCCGAACCCGCCGCGATCATCCACGCCGCGCACGAAAGCGGTCGGCAGGTACCACTTCCCTATATCGAGGCCGGGCCGCATCGGGCCTTTGTCGGGCTGATCCTCGGTCCCGCTGCGCATTGGGGGCATGCGCGCGAAGCGGCGCGCAAGGTGCGCTTCACGCGTATGTTGCAGGCGATCCGCAGTGCGTGGCGGCGCACCTTTGGCAAGGGGATCCGCATCGCAGGCGTTCCCGGGATGCGGGGCCGGTATCAGGCGGTGTTCGTTGCGCCCAGCGCCGATGCGCTCGAGGTCGCGGCGATCGACGCGCGCGATTGGGCTTCGATCGTCGAACTCGGCTGGAACTGGCTGACTGGTGATTGGGTTGCGGCGCGCGCCGTCACCGATCGTTGTGCACAGCGGCTGCGGCCGGTGGGCAAGCGCCCGGTACTGGCGCTGTTCGACGGCGAACCCGTGACGCTCGATCCCGATGTCGAAGTCATGGGTGGAGTGACACGTCCGGCGTTTATCGCGACACGTGCGGACGCACTATGATCCGCCTGTTCCACGCCAGCGATCTGCATTTCGGCGCGGAGGATCGCGAAGCGCTCGATTGGTTCGCCCGATGCGTTCGCGCCGACCAGCCCGATGCGGTGATCGTGACCGGCGATCTCACCATGCGTGCCCGTGCTCGCGAGTTCTCAGCGGCCGCGAAATGGCTGGAAAGCCTCGGCCGGCCGGTGACGGTCGAAGTCGGCAACCATGACCTGCCTTATTTCAACCTGTGGGCGCGGTTCGTGACGCCTTATCGCCGCTATCGCGCGTTGGAGACGATGATCGAGCGCCCGCTCGACTTGTCCGGTCTCACCATCGTCCCGCTCAAGACCACCGCGCGCTTTCAATGGCGGCTCAACTGGTCAAAGGGGCATGTCAGCACCCGCGCCTTGCAGGAGGCGCTGGCGATCGTCGAGGCGGCGCCCGCTGGGCATCGTATCCTGATCGCCTGCCATCATCCGCTGGTCGAAGGCCGGACGCGTAGCAGCGCCCGAACCCGCGGTGGCGGCGCGGCGCTTGTGGCGCTTGCGGCGGCCGGTGTTCATGCTGTGCTGACCGGCCACGTCCACGACCCGTTCGATATCTGCCATGTCGTCGCGGGCAGAGAGGTGAGGCTGATCGGCGCGGGGACGCTGTCCGAGCGGCTGCGTGACAGCCCGCCTTCTTTCAACGAGATTCGCATTGACGCCGAGATCGAGACGATCGCGCGCCGTATGGGCGATGCGCCCGATCAGCCGCTGTCGCCCGCCTGACCGAAAGCAAAAAAAGGCCGCCCCCGAAGGGACGGCCTCTTCATTGCCGATTTTGGCGATCAGAAGCGGAAGGTGACCGATCCGCGATAGGTCTGCGCCGACAGGTCGCTGCGCGCGATCGTGGTGTCGGCCGAGATCGACAGATCGATCGATCCTGCCTTGAGCGTCAGACCGCCGCTGATCTCGCCCCAGTCCTTGTCCTGGCCGTTCAGTGCAAAAGCAAAGTTGTTCGGCGCGCCAACCAGGTTGGCGAAGACCGCATCTGGCTGATCGTTGAACTCATGGACATAGGTACCGGTGACGAAGGGCCGGACCTTGGACGATTTTCCGGCAGCGAAGGTAAGGCCGGCGCGGCCCTGCCAGCTGCTATACTCCTGACGCTGCAGGTCGAGCGCGACCGGCCCGCCCGTCTCCAGTGCGCTGCCAAAGCCGATATAGGTGCCGCGTCCGGCGATCCGCGGGGTGACCTCGAACGCGTCGCTGCCCAGATTCTTGCTGATCCCGAGCTCGGTGCTCAGCACCAGCGCGGAGTCCGAAGCACGGAGCGTGTATGCGGTGCCGAGGAAGTTCACGACGCGGCTGGTCTTCGAACTGATCGCACCCGCGGTGACATGGCCATCGACGATCAGGCCACCGGCGGTGCTGGTCTTGGCATAGAGCGTGCCCTGGAAGGACCGGTTCTGCGCCGTCTGCCCAGCGAGCGAGGCAGTGCCGTCGAGGTCCGTATAGGACAGTGCGAACCCGACGAAGCCCTTGTCTCCGGCTGCAACTTCGATACCGCCGCCGACATACCAGCCGTTGAAGTCGTCGCGGCCGCCGATACCGGTCATCGACTGGCCGTCGCCGGTCAGATAGCCGCCCGAGACGAAGCCGCTCATGTTGTCGGGCAGCGCACCTTCCTGCATCACCATCGGTGCGGCCATGTCGCTGGCGACGGGCTTGGCGCCCGGCATCGGCGCGAGGCCGAGTGCGGCGACCTGGATCGGCCGGCCGTAATGCGCGACCGTGCCGTCCATGTTCGACGCATCGAGGTTGCGGATGCGATTGCGGATGAAGTTCGCATTCGAATCCACCGCCGCAAAGGCAAGTGTCTGCACCGTCGATTCACTCGCGGGTGCCAGACCGGCGAGGGTCGAGTTGATCGTCGCCGCATTCTGGAGGTCGAGCGGGCCGTAGAGCGAGTCAAAGCTGGCTGCGCGGCTGCGATTCGAATCGAGGATGAGGGCATAGGTGAAGGCGATCGGGTTCGTCTTCGGAACGACGTCCTGATAATTGCCCGCGACGATGTTCAGCGTCACCGCATTCGCGCTGTAGCTCAGCGTCGGACGCAGGATGGCGCTGAGCGAAGCCGGGGTGTTGAACGTGCCGGTGACGCCGCCCTGCGCGGTCAGGATGGTGTAGCTGTTGCCGCCGCGCAGCGTAGCCGCGGAGTAGGATAGCTGCAGCGTGCCGCCGACATTCGCCTGGTTGCCGGCACCTGCCACCACGATGCGGTCGGACGTGCCGCTTGCGCCCAGATCGACCAGATAGCCCGATCCTGACGACATCACGAGGTTGCCGTTGAAGGTCATCGTACCGACGGTCGTCGCCGTGCCCGGCGCAAAGCTGCCCATCACGCTGGTGGTGAAAGGGGCGTTGACCGTGCCGGTGCCGGTCAGCAGGCCAGACAGGATCAGATAGTCGCCGGGCGATGTGAGCGTGCCGTTGTTCAGGATCGTGCCGGTGTTCTGGCGAATCTCGATCAGGCTGGTGAGCGATGCGCCGCTGGCAATGGTCAGCTGCGACGTCGCGCCCATGATCGAAAAGCGGTCGATCGTCACCGCCGAGTTGAGCGTCACCACACCGGTGTTGCGCAGCGTGACGTCGTAGTAGCGGCCCATCTGGCCCGTGGTGCGCACGCCATCGACATTGTTGGGCGTGAAGCCGGTCGCGCCGGGCAGACCGTTGGCGATCGTCGGGGCGGGGCGCACGGTGTCCGAATAACCGGGGTCAGCTTGCGCAGTCTCGACCGGCTGCTGCGGACCGCCGGCGTTGGCGACGATCTGCTCGACCAGCGCGCCGTTGGAATCGCTCGGCGTGTTGGGGACGTTGTTGCGTGGCGCGCCGGTGGCGATGTTCTCGCACAGGTTGGTCACCAGGGTGGGCAGGTTGCTCGGCGACTGGAAGCACATTTCACCGAACTGCGGCGACGAACCGGCAGGACCACCCCCCAGATTGGTCGGCAGGCCGTTCACCAGCTGGCCGCCTGCGATGATCTGATAATTCGGGTCGAGCTCGGTCACCCAAGCGGTAGTGTCTTCCCAATTCTTGTTGCCTGCCGTCGCGGTGACATAGCGATATGGATTGTTGGCGACGACCCAGTCCCAATAGAGGAACAGCGGCTGATAGAAGCTCTGGGTGCCGTAGCTGCCGCCCGGCTGGCCGGTGTAGAAGGTTGAACCACCCGAAAGCACACCGATGACCACCGACTTGGAGAAGGTCCGGTCAAGGATCAGCGGACCGCCCGAGTCGCCCGGGCCGGTCGAGCCTTCGCGGGGAAGCGCATTGTCGCGGAAACCGTTGAAGTCGCGGGTATTCGCGCCCGAAGTGCCACGTGCTGGATCGTCGAAGTCGAGGAAGTAGAGAACCTGCGGACGCGACGGGGTGCCGGGTGCACCGAACAGGAACTCGTTGCGGGTGTCGAGCGAGACCAGCGCCCCCAGCATGTTCTCGGCCGCGCGACGACGGAAGTCATTGCCGACCGCACCGGTGGTGCCGGTGCCGTTGCGGCCATAGCCGGTGATCGTGACGTGATAGCCGGTGCCGGTCGCCGGGTTGATCGTGCCCGGCGTTGGCAGCGGCGAGAACAGCAGCGCCCAGGTCGGGATGTTGCGGGTCGGCGTGTCGAGCACTGCGGTCGCGACATCGGCTTCGAGGAAGCACGATCCCGGCGCGGTGCACGATGCCGGCGCGAGTGAGCGCGGATCGTAGAACACCTGGTTGATATTGTAGAGCGCCTGCGCCTGGTTGGTCTTGAACTGGCCGGGGCCGGTGCTTCCACCCAGCAGCCAGTTGACCAGCTCATCGGGCTGGCCGGCGGCATTGGCGCGGGTGTTGGTCTCGAAGCCGATCGACGCGCCGACGCCACCCGAACCGGCGCCATAGGCGGTCGCCGCGCGTGAGTTGACGCAGTGCGCCGCGAAGATGATCGTGCGCGGGTTGATCAGCGTGCCGGTGCACAGGCCGATCGATCCGCCGCCCGCATCCGTGAACACCTGGCCGACGCCGGTGATGTTGACCGGATCGCGCACATCGTTCGGGGTGAAATTGTTGTTGATGACGATGTGCGGCATCTCGGTCGCCTCGACCGGGTTCACGAAGCCCGATTGCGGGGTGACGCTCACCGGTGCGGTGGAATGCGGCGCTTCGACCAGGTCGGCGATGCGAACCGTGCTGTGGGGGCTCTCGATGACGTCGCTGGCGTTGAGCGATTGGGCGTGTGCGATGCCCGGTGCGGTCAGCGCCAGGCCGAGTCCTGCAGCTGAAAGATAGAGAGAAGCGCGGACGCGCCGCTGCGAACGAGCAACATGCATGATTAGCCCCCTTTTGTTGACCCGGCCGGCCCAGACCAGGTTGGATGGACGAAGGCTATGCGGAGGAAAAGGAGCGTCAAGCCCGGTCGTTACAATTGAGTCTATTTGCCTGGCGATAGATGCGCGACAGCCACAGTTTCTTACCGATCCGGGTAGATTATTGTATCAGAAGGACAAAACGTTCCGGATACGAAATAGATTTCACTGGTCTTTGCGGGGTGATCAGCGCAGCCAGCGCGCCATCGCCGGAAATGCCGGAAGCGCCAGTGCCTCGGCCTGGTGCGGTTCTGCGCTCATGCCATAGAATTGCAGCATCGGTACGCCGATCCCGGTTCCGCCCTTGGTGTAGGTCTCCAGATACTTCTCGCCGCCGCCCTGATAGCCGGCGGCATGAAAGACATGCCTCGGATCGATCCCAAGCTCGACGGCGGCGGCATAGGACCAGGCCATCGCCGCCATTTCCTCGGCGGGGTCGGAAGAGACTTCGGTCTGACCAGCGCGTGTCGCGGGATCGCTTACCGCAATATGCCCGGCTTCGTGGAGCAGGTCCCCCGGCCAGGGCAATGATTCGGGATCGAATACCAGCGCATCACCGTGGACCGTCGCGCCGGGGAGCAGCGATCCCGGTACCGGCTCCACCCTCACGCGAATGCCGATTTGCTCGAGGAAGGGAACGATCCGGGCGACAAGGGGGTCGGTGAAACGCATGGCGTGTTTCTAACCGGTGCCAGGGCGCGCGCGTAACGAAAAAGGGCGGCCCGTTGCGGGGCCGCCCTTGATCTGTTCGATCCGGGAAGGATCAGCGCTTCGAGAACTGGAAGCTGCGGCGTGCCTTGGCCTTGCCGTACTTCTTGCGCTCGACCGCGCGGCTGTCGCGGGTCAGGAACCCGGCGGCCTTCACCGGCGCGCGCAGCACCGGCTCATACTTGGTCAGCGCCTGGGCGATGCCGTGCTTGACCGCGCCGGCCTGACCCGAAAGCCCGCCGCCCTTGACGGTGCAGATCACGTCATACTGGCCGTCACGCTCGGCGACGCCGAACGGCTGGTTGATGACGAGGCGCAGCGTTGGACGCGCGAAATAGACTTCCTGATCGCGGCCGTTGATCGTGATCTTGCCCGAGCCGGGCTTGATCCACACGCGGGCGACGGCGTCCTTGCGGCGGCCGGTCGCATAGGCGCGGCCATAGGCGTCGAGTTCCTGCTGGCGCAGCGGGGCGTTCGACACGACCGGGGCACCGGCCAGATAGGCGTCGGCGCTGGTCGCTTCGGCGGCTTCAGGCGCGCCTGCGGCGATCTCGGCGAGATCGGAAAGGGACTGGCGATTGTCGGACATTATGCGCCCACCTTGTTCTTGCGGCTCATGGCCGCGATATCCAGGACTTCAGGGTTCTGGGCTTCGTGCGGATGCTCGGCGCCCTTGTAGATGCGCAGGTTGCGCATCTGCTGACGGCCCAGCGGGCCGCGCGGGATCATGCGCTCGACGGCCTTTTCCAGCACGCGCTCCGGGAAGCGGCCTTCCAGCACCTTCTGAGCGGTGATTTCCTTGATGCCGCCGGCATAGCCGGTGTGCTTGTAATAGACCTTGTCGGCCAGCTTCTTGCCGGTGAAGCGCACCTTGTCGGCGTTGATGACGATGACATTGTCACCGCAATCGACGTGCGGGGTGAAGCTGGTCTTGTGCTTGCCGCGCAGGACGTTGGCGATCACCACCGCGGCGCGGCCGACGACCAGATTCTCGGCATCGACGATATGCCACTTCTTCTCCACCTCGGCCGGCTTCACCGACTTGGTGGTCTTCATCAGCGCCTTCATGGGGCCAGACCTCGTGTTAAATGCATGACGCCGCCCATCACGGACGGCGCGAACCGCGGCCAAATGACGAATGAGGGCATGAAAGTCAAGAAAACTGCGGGTTTCTCGGCGGGTATCATGATACCTGCGCCATGCAAGGCGGCTCGCGCGGTCAGGGCAGGCGCAATGTGGTGACGCTCAGGCGGGTCGCGGGCTGGGCACCCGCCAGTTCGGTGCGCACGGAGTCGCGTGCCTCCAGCACCAGTCCGCTGACCGGATCGACGGTGCGGGCGCTCTCCAGTCCGACGCGGCCGGTGACCGGGCCGCCGGGGCCGCGCATCGTCACCTCGCCCGTCGCGCTGACGGAAGCGATCAGGCGGCTGCCCGCACGACGCACCGCACGAATTCCGTCAAGCTGTGCAGCGCCGAACGCGGAACCGGCCGGGACCCGCACCGTGTGCGGCTGCACTTCACCTGCAGTAGCGATGTCGGCAGCGATCAGCGGCTCGACCAGCGAGGCGAGCGTCGCTCGCTGGCGTTCGGGCGGCATCGGCGCAAGCGCGGCGAGGATCGCACGGATCTGTCCTGCGCGCTTGCGGTCGAGATCGCCGGTCCCTGTCGGCGCCAGCGCAGCGATGCCGTCGAGGAACGCCTTCCATACCGTTGCCTGGTCGTCGATGGCCGTCACGCGCCCCGCCGGGTCGAGCTGGAGCACCACGGTCCGGCCGGCAATCCGGGCGAATCCGGCGCGGAACATCGCTGCGGGATCGTCATGGTCCGTCGCTGCGGGTGTGCCGGACTCGATCGTCACCTCGGCGCGAAATCCCGTACCGGCGCGGCGGAAGACGACGCGTCGGGCATTGGTGAAACGCCGGGTGATACCGGCGTCGGTCCGTGCCGCCTCCGTCAAGGCAAGCAGTGGGCGGTCGAGCGGTGGCGCGAATCCAGCGCTACTTGCCTGTGCCGCCAGAAGGAGTGCCGCGATCAACGCGTTGAATCGTCGATCCAGCCCGCAACTGCATCCCCCGCCGCAGCGGGCCAGATCTCGATCGCGGGCAGATCATAGCTGTGCAGTCCCGCGATCCGGTCGGCCAGTTCGCGGGCGAGCTGCGGCGTGGTCTTGAACAGTGCGCGATGTTCGGTCGCGGTTTCGACCTTGTCCTGCCACCGGTAGATCGAGTTGCACGGGCCGAGCAGGTTGACGCAGGCGGCGAGCCCGTCCTCGACCATCCGCCGCCCGATATCCTCGGCCTCGCTCGCCGTGGCGAAGGTCGCATGGACGATCGCGATGTCGCTCACCTGCGGCGGCCCACTGAATGTGCGCCCCATGCCGTGGCGGCAACCACTAGCGCGCCGACCACCTGATGCGTCGCCGCGACATGCAGGTGAACGCCGGTCCACACGGTCGCGATGCCGAGCAGGATCTGAGTGCCGAACGCGATATGGATCGCGACCGAAGCCTTGCGGTCGCCCGCGGCCTTCGCGCGCCGTGCCAGCACGATCAGCGCGGCGACCGTTACCCAGGCCCACCAGCGGTGGAACCAGTGGATCATCGCCGGATCGTTGAGCATCGCGTCGAGGAACGGGCGCACGGCGAGGACTTCGCTGGGGAAGAACTTGCCGTTCATCATTGGCCACTCATTGGTGACGAGGCCGGCGTTCAACCCCGCGACAAACGCGCCATAGACAAGCTGGACGAACAGGATCAGCCCGACCCACACCGCAACGCCGGTCAGCCGTGCCGGGCGATAGCCGGGGTCGCGGGCCAGCCCGCGCATGTCGAGCGCGGTCCAGACCAGGGCCGCCAGAATGAAGAGTGCGAGCAACAGGTGCGCGGCAAGGCGGAAATGGCTGACATCGGTGCGCTCCGCGAGACCCGAGGTGACCATCCACCAGCCGATCACGCCCTGCAGCCCGCCCAGGATCAGCAGGCCGGTGAGGCGCAGGCCATAGCCCTGGGGGATCGCGCGGCGGATCGCGAACCAGGCGAGCGGCAGCGCAAAGGCGACGCCGATCAGCCGCCCGAGCAGCCGGTGCAGATACTCCCAGAAATAGATACCCTTGAACGCCTCCAGGCTCATGCCGGCGTTGATCTGCTGATATTCGGGGATGCGCTTGTATTTCTCGAACTCGGCCAGCCACGCCGTTTCGGACAGCGGGGGCAGGGTGCCGGTCACCAGCTTCCATTCGGTGATCGACAGGCCGGATTCGGTCAGGCGGGTAATGCCCCCCACGCCCACCATCAGCACGATCAGGACGGCGACGAAGAACAGCCAGTTGGCGATCGCGCGCGGGCGGGCGGTATGGGTAAATTGCGACACGCCCGCCGTTTATGCCCTGCCAACCATAAATGCCAGCGAAACGCCCGAATTCAGCGCGCAACTGGTTGTGGATGTTATGTTGTAACTTCGCCGCTACGCTTCTATATGGCGCGAATGGCCCATGCGCTTGCCCCCCGATTCTGGGAACAGGTTGATTCGCGGTTCGATCGTTGGGCGATCGGGCTGTCGAGCCTGTGTCTGGCGCATTGCGTGGCCAGCACGGTGCTTCTCGCGCTCGCCTCGGCGGCGGGCGCTTTTCTGCATCCCGCGATTCATGAGATCGGGCTGGTCCTCGCGATCCTGTTCGGACTGGTTGCGCTCGGGCGCGGTATCCTGAAGCACGGCTATATGCTGCCGTCCGCGGTCGGCGCCTTCGGCCTCGGCATGATGGCGGGTGCATTGACCCTGCCGCATGGCGGGCAGGAAATCCTGTGGACCGTGATCGGCGTCGCCGTCCTTGCGCTCGGCCACGACCTCAACCGCCGTGCGACGTACTGAAGCTTGCTGCAAGGCCCTTGCGGGCCTACATTCTGCCTATGCACGCGCACAATCATAACCATCACGAGCCACAGGGCGCCGATCTCCCGCGCGCTGCACAGGCGACGCTCGAAAAGGCCGGTGAGCAGTGGACCGCCATGCGCGCCTCGATCTTCGAGGCGCTGTCGGGCTTCGAGAGGCCGGCTTCCGCTTATGATATCGCCGAAGCGGTGTCGAAGCGCGAAGGGCGTCGGGTCGCCGCCAACAGCGTCTATCGCATCCTCGACCTGTTCGTATCGACGAACCTTGCCCGCCGGGTGGAGAGCGCGAACGCCTATGTCGCGAACGCGCACCCCGATTGCCTGCACGACTGCATCTTCCTGGTCTGCGATTCCTGCGGCCAGACCACGCATATCGACGACGATACGATCACCAAATCGGTGCGTACCGCGGCCAAGGGCGCGGGGTTCACGCCCGTGCGCCCGGTGATCGAAGTGCGCGGCAAGTGCGCCGACTGCAGCTAGGCTAGCGTCCGGCCATCGCGCGGATCGCGCGCGCCAGTTCCGTGATGGCTTCTTCCCGCGTCACATCGGCTCTGGCCGCGGCGTAGGACAGCAGGTGCGCCGCGCCCATCATGCTCCATAGCGCCGGCGTGGCGATCGTGCCCGACTCAGCGAACGGCGCGAACAATGCGCGGCATTTCTCGAGGAACATCGCGCGAAACGTGCGCATGATCTGTTCCAGTTCGGGGGAGCCTTCCAGCGCGGCGACCACCCCGGGGATCTCGCGTCCCTGAGTCAGCACGCAATCGACATAGGCGGTGGCCATCGCTTGCGCCCGGTCTTCGAGCGTGACGGGGCTGGCGTCGAGCGCTGCGTCCATCAGTTCCGCCTGGCGCGCATCGAAATCGCGGAACAATGCCGCGAGCAACCCGGCCCGGGTTCCGAAATGATCGTACACGACAGGCTTGGTCACGCCCGCGCGCTCGGCCAGATAGCCCAGCGTCAGCGCATCGCTCCCCTCCTCGCGGACAATGCCCCAGGCGGTGGTCATCAACTGTGCTAGGCGGCTTTCGCGCGACATGCGCGTACGGGGGGTTGACATCTAACCTACCATTAGTAACTTACTATCAGTATATAAGCTCTGCGACGATCTTTCCATCCCCTTTGCAAGACTCCCTGGAGGCCGACGATGCGTAACCTGCTGGTGATTTCCCACCCCGACCCCAACTCGCTGACCCATGCCGTCGCTGGTGCGGTGGCGGATGGGCTTCGTGCGTCCGATCCGGTGGGGAGCATCGAGATCGCGGATCTCACGGCCGAGGGGTTCGACCCACGCGAAACCGCGCGCGATCTTGCCGTCCACCTGCAGACGGAGACTCCGGCGGACGACATCCTCGCCGAACAGGCGCGAATCGACCGCGCCGACCGGCTGGTGCTCGTCTATCCGGTCTATTGGTGGTCCTTCCCGGCAATGATGAAGGGTTGGCTCGACCGCGTCTTCACCAATGGCTGGGCCTATGGATATGATGGGGGCGACCGCAAGAAGCTCCGTCGACTGGAGGTGGTGCTGGTCGCCGTCGCTGGCGCAGATGCGGGCACCTATGCGCGTCACGGCTATTTCGGCGCGATGCGCACCCAGATCGATCACGGCATCTTCGACTATGTTGGCGCGCGCGTCGTGCGGCATGAACTGTTGCTCGAATCGCATGGCGAGAGCCAGCAGGCCAATCTCGACGCCGCGTACAAGCTTGGGCATTCGCTGGCGATGCGTCGCGCCGCCTGAGGGACGGGGGGCGTTTCAGCGACTGCTCATCTTTCGCTCATGACGCTGAACCCCTTGTCGTTACAGGGGCGTTGGACAGGTTCATGACGCTGGAGTAAGTGCGCTAAATGGCCGACCTTCCCAAGACGCCGTTGCTCGACACGGTCGACACGCCGCACGATCTCCGCACGCTCAAGCCCGCCCAGTTGCGTCAGCTGGCCGATGAATTGCGGGCAGAGACCATCAGTGCGGTCGGCACGACCGGCGGTCATCTCGGTTCGGGACTTGGTGTGGTCGAACTGACGGTCGCGATCCACTATGTCTTCAATACGCCCGAGGACCGGCTGGTCTGGGACGTTGGGCATCAATGCTATCCGCACAAGATCCTGACCGGGCGGCGCGATCGCATCCGGACGCTGCGTCAGGGCGGGGGCCTGTCCGGCTTCACCAAGCGCAGCGAGAGCGAGTACGACCCGTTCGGCGCCGCGCATTCATCGACCTCGATCTCGGCCGCGCTCGGATTCGCGGTCGCGAACAAGCTTGCGGGCACGTCGGGCCGCGGCATCGCGGTGATCGGCGACGGCTCGATGAGCGCGGGCATGGCCTATGAGGCGATGAACAACGCCGAACAGGCAGGCAACCGGCTGATCGTCATTTTGAACGACAACGACATGTCGATCGCGCCGCCGGTGGGCGGGCTTTCGGCCTATCTCGCGCGGGTCGTGTCCTCGTCCGAATATATGGGGCTGCGCAACTTCGCGAAGAAGCTCACCCGTCGCATCTCGCGCCGCCTGACCAACGCGGCCTCGAAGACCGAGGAATTCGCGCGCGGCATGGTCACCGGCGGTACGCTCTTCGAGGAGCTCGGCTTCTACTATGTCGGCCCGATCGACGGCCATAATCTCGATCACCTGATCCCGGTGCTCGAGAATGTGCGTGACGCCAAGGAAGGCCCGGTGCTGATCCATGTCGTGACCAAGAAGGGCAAGGGCTATGCCCCGGCCGAGGCTGCGGCGGACAAATATCATGGCGTCCAGAAGTTCGACGTCATCACCGGGACTCAGGCCAAGGCGCCGCCGGGGCCGCCCGCCTATCAGAATGTGTTCGGCGAGACGCTGGCGAAGCTTGCCGAGACCGATTCCAGGATCTGTGCGATCACCGCGGCGATGCCTTCGGGCACCGGCGTGGACAAGTTCGCCAAGGCGCATCCCGATCGGGCCTTCGACGTCGGCATCGCCGAACAGCACGCCGTCACCTTCGCGGCGGGCCTCGCTGCGCAGGGTATGCGGCCCTTCTGCGCGATCTATTCGACCTTCTTGCAGCGCGCTTACGATCAGGTCGTCCACGACGTCGCCATCCAGAATCTGCCCGTCAGGTTCGCCATTGACCGTGCAGGGCTTGTAGGTGCTGACGGGGCAACGCACGCGGGCAGCTTTGACGTCACCTATCTCGCGACGCTGCCTAATTTCGTGGTGATGGCCGCAGCGGACGAGGCGGAGCTGGTCCATATGACCCGCACCGCCGCCGAATATGACGCCGGCCCGATCGCGCTTCGCTATCCGCGCGGCAATGGCGTCGGCGTGCCGCTGCCCGAGCCCGAACTGCTCGAGATCGGCAAGGGTCGCATCGTGCGCGAGGGCAAGAAGGTCGCGATCCTCTCGCTCGGTACTCGCCTTGCCGAGGCACTCAAGGCGGCCGACATGCTCGAAGCGAAGGGGCTGTCGACCACCGTCGCGGATCTGCGGTTCGCCAAGCCGCTCGACGAGGCGCTGATCCGCCGCCTGCTGACCACGCACGAGGTCGCGGTGACGATCGAGGAGAACGCCGTCGGCGGCCTTGGCGCGCATGTGCTGACGATGGCAAGCGACGCGGGGCTGATCGACAATGGCCTCAAGCTGCGCACGATGCGCTTGCCCGACCTCTTCCAGGATCAGGACAAGCCCGACGCGCAGTATGACGAAGCCGGTCTCAACGCGCCGCACATCGTCGATACCGTTCTCAAGGCACTACGCTGGAACGAAGCGGCGGTAGAGGGCGGTGCGCGGGCTTGAACCGACCCCAATAAATTCGTGAAAGCCCGCGCCGCGTTGCAATGTCATGGCTGCGGGATATCGTTGCCGAGCAATGGCTTCGACAGAGTTTTTTCTGGACTTCACGCCGCTCAATCCGGCCGAACGTGAAATACTGTCTCTGCTAGCACAGGGGCATACAGCGAAGAGTATCGCGTCGCTGACCGGCAAGACGGCCGGCTCGGTCAACGAACGCCTGCGCGAGGCACGTCGCAAGACCGGAGTCGCTTCGAGCCGCGAACTGGCGCGGCTGTTCGCGGAGACGGTCTCCCCGAAAAATCGTGACGAACAAATCGGGGTGGGCGAGACTCACGCTACCGACGCATCCCAAGCCGGACGGTCCGCGCCACGCAGGCCGCGAGTGAAGGGAATCATTGCTATGGGAATTCTCATCGGCGCCGTTGCGCTTGGCGCCGCCATGCTTGGCTTTCAGGCAGCACCCGCGAGCGACAACAGCATAGCCGCTGATCCGCTGCTGAATGCCTGGTCGATCGAGGTTCCGGCTGCGGCATCGCTACGGGATCTTCATGTGAAGCTGCGCGCTGAAACGCGCGATGCTGGTTGGGCAGGCCCGGTCGAGTCGGCGGTCAAGGCGCGTTATGCGCGGATCGTCGGGCCGAATGACGAGCTTCGCGTCACCTGCCGCGCGACACTCTGCGAGGTGGTTGGTGTGCTGCCCGAGGGCGAACATGCCAAGGCGGCATTGCAGTCGGTTCAGGATCGCGCGCTGTATGCCGATATTGCGAAGCTCGGCTTCAGGTCCGATCTCTTTACCGTCACCACTGCCAACAAGAAGCGGCTGCTCTTCGTGAGCTATTGGCGGCGCGCATAGCGCGGTCCGGATGCGCTTGGGGACACCCGGACCGCGCCTCGAAGAGATCAGCCCAGATAGTGGCGCTGGGCCGCGTCGGTGGCGTTGATCGCCAACACGGTATGCTGCTCCACCCGCCGCGGGCGGCCGCGCCGGTCGCTCGCGGCGTCGAGGACGCGGTCGAGCAGCAACTGGCCATCGTGCCACCAGCCCAGATCGCTGTCGGCATTGATATGCCCCTGCGCGCCCGCGTCCACGAATACGCTGCCCCAATTGGCGGCGAGGTTGCGGGCATGGTCGATATGCACCCACGGATCGTCGGTGCTTGCGACCAGGATCGAGGGGAAGGGCAGGGGCTTGGCGGGCGAGGGGGCAAAGGCGCGTAACGCCGGATGCTCCCCACCATCGACGTCCGCCGGGGCGACGAGAAGCGCACCGGCCACCGGCCAGCCATAGGGCTGGCCCGCCAGCTCCGCCCACCAGGCAACGGCCAGACAGCCAAGGCTGTGCGCAGCCAGCACCACCGGGGCCTGTGCCTCGCGGATCGCCTGATCCAGCTTGGTGACCCAGCTGTTGCGGTGCGGGGTGCTCCACATGCCGAGTTCAACTCGACGGGTATCGGGACGCGATTCCTCCCACAAGCTCTGCCAGTGTGAGGGGCCCGAGCCGCCCAGGCCCGGAACGGTCAGGACGATCGGCGCATTCACGTCATGGGGCGAGAAAATGGACATGCCCGTTTCTCCAGATGACGACTCCATGCCTGCAATCTTATTCCTATCGATAAGATGGGCAATAAACATTGCGTTGCGCAGCGCCAAGCCTGCGGCGAACCGAATGGATCGCCGCAGGGGAGGGGGCGGACGCGGCCATGGGCGCGTCCGCGCTGTCCAGTTCAGGCAGGGGCCATGGTCAGGTCGTCGAGCCGGTCGTAGCTGACAGCCATGCCGTGTTCCATGCCGGTCGCGAGCATTGCTGTACGCGTTTCGGCGTCGGGCAGGGTCATGCGCATCGTCATCAGCGTTCCTGCACCGTCCGCTTCGAAGCGTGTCTCGACATGGTTGTCGGGCGTGGGGTCGGGCAGGTGCATCCGCTCGACATGGACGATTCGGCTGTGCGGGGTCAGCTCGATATACTCGCCGGTCAGGAAGAAGCCGTTGCCGTTGCCGTCGCTCCATTCGTAGCGGATCTGGCCGCCGGGCCGCGCATCGTTGACACAGACCGGCATCGTCCAGCCTTCGTCACAGCCCAGCATCCACTGCTGGATCAGTTCCGGCTCGACATGCGCGCGATAGACGCGCTCAGGTGGTGCGGCGAAGCGGCGGGTGACCACGACATGCGTGTCGCCTTCGGTGCGGACATCAAGCTTGCTCATCACTCTTCTCCTTGGGGTCATTCATTGCAGCGAGGACCGCGTCGAGGCGGCCGTAATTGGCCGAAAGCGTCTTGCGCAGCATCGCCAGCCACTCCTCGATTCCGGCCAGGGCATCGGGCGCGATGCGGCATGGCCGCTTTGTTCCCTCCACCCGCCGCATGATCAGGCCCGCGCCTTCCAGCACCTTCAGATGCCGCGAGATCGCCGGCTGGCTCATCGCAAAGGGCCGGGCGAGTTCCATCACCGTCATCTCACCGCTCGCGAGCCGTGCCACGATTGCGCGGCGGGTCGGATCGGCCAACGCGGCAAAGGAACTGTCGAGATCAATCATAACATCCTCTCTATATAACTAATTAGTTATATTGATTCGTGGCGATGTCAAGACATGTGTGAAAGATCGGAGAATGCCGGACACGAACCGGCGGAATCACCGTGCATCGGTGTCCCGATCTGCTCGAAAGGCGATTCAGTTTTCCGAGATGGACGAGCGGCGACAGTTTCCGTGCGTCGTGGAGAGTGTTACTGTGAGGATCGGCTCGGCGTTGCCGTGCCGCAGGGGCGGGAGAGGCTGATGGCCACTGAACACGCGATGCAGCAACACTCCGTCGCGGTGCGCCAGCATCACACCCCGCTCAGTCAAGAATCAAGCCATGGACCTCAGGCGCTCGGAGCGCTCGCATCGAAGCTGAATTCCGCGCCGCGCGTTCAGGGCCTTGCGACGCTCCAGGCTGCGATGGCGAATATGCCGCTCGCCGGACCTGCGTCGGCCTCGAACAATCGGACCGGGCTTCCCGACCAACTCAAGGCTGGCGTTGAAGCGATGTCCGGTATGTCTTTGGACGGTGTGCGGGTGCATTATGATTCCCCCGAACCGGCGCAGCTTCAGGCGCATGCTTTCGCACGGGGCAACGATATTCACCTCGGGCCGGGGCAGGAGCAGCATCTTCCGCATGAAGCATGGCATGTCGTTCAGCAGGCGCAGGGCCGAGTGCGGCCGACGCTTCAGCTCCAGGGCGGGACATTGGTCAACGACGATGCGAGTCTCGAGCGCGAAGCGACGATCATGGGTGCGCGTGCGCTTGGGCTTCCCGAAACTGCGGATATCGGCGCCCGGCCGGTGCAGCGGGCGCAGACTACCGCCACGGCGGGGCCGGTCGTCGGGATCGAGACTGCACCCACCGCAAATGTCCTCGCACAGGGGGAGGTGGTGCAGGGCGAGTTCGCGGTACAGGTGTCGGCGGGGAGAACAGCACAGGGCGCCCCACGCAGGGTGACCAACGTTCAGTTCGGCGAGCGGCCGAACACCCAGTTCGGCAGCGCGCAGGAAGATCACGTGCTGGCATGGACGATCAAGACCAACGAGATTCGCCACGCCGTGATGGGTGCCGACAATTTGTATGACGCGATCGGCATGCTGGTGATGGTCATGATGGACACCAATGGCCTGCTCAACGACGCGAGCATCAATCAAGTCATCGATCACGTCGCTACCGCGAGGCAAAGCGCCGAGGACGACCTGGATCTGCAGCAGATACTGCAGACCGGGATCGAGCAGTTCCTGATCGCTTACAACGCCAATCCGGCGACGACGCGCAAGCGCGTCGGCCCCGCCGATCGCGGCGAAGGCGCTCGGGTACGGGCGGCGAAGGACAGGATCCTCGGCAGATACGCTACACTCCAGCCCGAAGATCTCGCGGACGACGACGCGCGCGACGCGGAAATCGACGGCTATGTCCAAGCGCTCGGCAATACGTTCCAGTTCGATCCGGGGCCGCAGGAGTTGCTGGACGACAAGGCACAGGGATTTCCTGCACTTACGCAAGCGCTCCACGCAGCGCTGATGGCGGGCTTCAGTATGATCGGTGGTGGCGACCTGATCCATCACCCCAGAACGATCACGATCCGCTTCCTCCGTATGGAGCTCACGAATCTGGGCCTTGGTGCCGCCGACGGCGAGGTTGTTCTGAAGAACCTCAAACGGGATCTGAGCTTCGCATCCTATCTGGAATGATGCCGCGTTCGCATCGCGGGTGCCCCATCAGCCCTGAACGTCATCTGTCGTTGCAGGCGTCTCGGACAGGGCTGACGGTGACAGGCAAAACGGCACTCCTCCCTCAGCGTCGCTGAGCACCACATCGCCATCATGGGAAACGCCGCCGATCATCTGGCCACCGATCCTCTGCATCATGCAATATCCCTGGGCGGGCGTCGGCACCTCACTCCCGGATTTCCAGAAATGCTCGAACCGCGTGGCCGAAAGCTGATCGGCGTCCAGTCCTGCTTCAGCGCCCACATAGAGGCCGGGTAAGTAGCCGGCGACGGACACGATTTCGAACCAGCAATCGCAATAGGTCGAGACTGCTTCGGCCGGGGTGCCGTCCGCTACACCTTCGAGGTCGAGCCAGATACTCACGCCCGGTGGAAGCCCCACCGACATTGCATTGGCGGCAGCCCATCGCCCCTGCTCAAGTCCCAATTCGGCACTTGGTACCCAGCCGGCCGGCGCAACATGCTGAACCGCCATCAGCGCAAGTCCGGCCTTCAGGATAGCGAGGGCTTCCCCCGAGGTGAGGTCGGACTTCTGCTCCGGTCCGCTGCGCGTCAGATAACGGATCGCGAACCGGAAGCCGTCAGACGCGAACGCGCCGGCGCTATCGACGGTCAGCACTGTGTCGGTATCGAAGCCCCGCGTACCCGGAGAAACGGCTTCGACGGCTCCCGGCAACTCGGGTCGCACCTGCGGCGCCGGCGGCAGTGAAGAGGCTGGTGGCAATGGCGTTGACGGGGGTGACAGAGATGGCACCGGAGGCGGAGGCGGAGGCGGAGGCGGAGGCGGAGGCGGAGGCGGAGGCGGAGGCGGAGGC
>CAYOXO010000052.1:0-26762 GCA_964407945.1 uncultured Stakelama sp. | reverse complement strand
GTGCGTTCGCTCGGGGCCTGTGCGGAGAACGCGAGCTTGCCGACGACCTGGTGCAAGAGACGATGCTGAAAGCATGGAGTGCCCGGTCGTCATTTGAAGTCGGTACTAACTTCCGGGCCTGGACCTTCGCAATTCTGCGGAATTACTATTTTACGCTCCAGCGCCGGAAGCGCTTCGTCGGCGAGTGGGACGATCTTGTTGCAGATCGCCTGCTTAGCGCGCCCGCGGGCCAGGATCAGGTGGTAGAGCTTCGCGATATATTGCGTGCCCTTCAGCAATTGCCCTCTGACCAGCGCGAAGCGTTGATCCTCGTCGGCGCAGGGGGTATTTCCTACGAGGAGGCGGCAAAGATTACCGGCGTCGCGATCGGTACGGTCAAGAGCCGGGTCTCGCGGGCCCGGGCGGCGCTCGAGACGCTCGTGGAGGAAGGAAAGCTCACCCGAACCCGAGGCGAGTTCCACGAGACGAATGACCCCGTCATCGGCATCTTCGCCTATATCGAGGCCGCAAGAAATCGCTGTGGTACGCAGGCCGGACGTTCAGGTCCCAGTGCCATCGCAGCCTAACCCAAGCGGTAGACGGCCCGGATGCCGTAGCGGTGCTGGGCGGGGACATCGCTTTGCGGTAGCTGTTGATCGAGACCCTCAATGAGACTTGTCCTCAGGAAGTTTTGCTGGTGCGGCAGAGCCTTCGAACTCATCTTGTCCGTTGCGCTTCGAGATGAAATAAGGCGCCAGCTAACATATTGGAAAATCGTGAATGTTGCGAATGACCCAGCAGGGGCGTGAGCCCCTGATTTATGTTGCGCTGGTCATTTTGCTGGCGTTGCCATTCGCGGCCGATCTCCTCTTCCCGCTCGGTACGGCGGTCTGGGTCGGCTATTTTCTCCCTGTCGTATGCGCATATCTCGCGCCAAGGCCATTGGCGCCGCTGATCGTAGCCGCGATGGCCACTCTGCTCACCATTGTCGGTTTCACACTTGCCCCGGCAGGCGTTGATCCACAGGTCGCGATCATCAACCGCTCGATCGGCTGTATCACAACATTCATTCTCGCCTTCACCGGCTACGGGCTGATCCGCAGTCGGCTCGCTGTTCAACACCAGGATTGGCTGCAGGCGGGGCAGGTGGGGCTTGCCCATGCGTTGGGTGGCGAGCAGCCGCTCGACGAACTCGGCAACAGCGCGCTCAAGTTCCTGTCGGGCTATCTTGGCGCCCAGGCTGGCGTGCTCTTTATCCGGAACGGCGATGGCTTCAGGCGCTACGCGTCATTCGGCGTCCCGGCCAACGCTCCGATCCCAGCCTGCGTTGTACCTGGCGATGGGCTTCTGGGCCAGGCGATCGCCGACCATCGCAGCTTCGTGGTCGATTCCGTACCCGACGATTATCTCTATTATGGATCCGCCCTTGGCCAGGCCAAGCCCAAGACCATGTTGATCGCGACAGCTGAGGCCGACGGTGTGGTCAATGCCGTGATCGAGCTTGGGCTGCAGCGTGGCGAGCATCGAAATGCCTTGGAGCTCCTGACCCGTGTCGCAGGTCAGTTGGGCGTTGCGATACGGTCCGGAAAATATCGCGCGCGGCTGCGCGAGTTGCTCGAGGAGACCCAGCAGCAGGCCGAGGAATTGCAGGCGCAGAGCGAGGAACTGCGCGCGAATAACGATGAACTCGAAGCGCAGAGCCGTCAGCTGCAGGAGTCGGCCGCGCGGCTCGAGGCGCAGCAAAGCGAACTTGAGCAGAGCAATGCCCAGCTGGAGGAGCAAGCCAGCCAGCTCGAAAGCCAGCGTGACGACCTCGCGCGTGCGACGCGCTCGCTTCAGGCGCAGGCGGGGGAGCTCGAGCAGGCGAGCGCCTACAAGTCCGAGTTCCTCGCCAATATGAGCCATGAGCTGCGCACCCCGCTCAACTCGCTGCTGATCATGGCGCGACTGCTTGCCGAAAATCGCGGCGGCAATCTGACGAACGAACAGGTGCGGCACGCAGAAACGATCGAAACCTCGGGCAACGACCTGCTCGCGCTGATCAACGACATTCTCGATATTTCGAAGATCGAAGCGGGCAAGCTCGAGCTTCAGCCGCGTCAGGTTCGCGTTGCCCCTCTGCTGGATAAGCTCAAGGCGGTCTTTGCGCCCTCCGCCGAGGCCAAGGGGATCGGGTTCGAGATCGAAATCGTCCCAGCCACTGCGGCAACGCTGGAAACCGATCCCCAGCGGCTTGAGCAAGTGCTCAAGAATTTCCTCTCCAATGCGATCAAATTCACCCCAACGGGCAAGGTGGCGCTCGCTGCCTCAGCGCATGACAACGAAACTATTGCCTTTACCGTACGCGATACCGGCGTCGGAATCGCTGCGGACCAGCAGCGGCTGATCTTCGAGCCCTTTCGGCAGGCCGACGGGACGATTAGCCGCAAATATGGCGGTACCGGCCTTGGTCTCTCCATCTCGCGCGAGCTCGCCCGGCTACTCGGCGGGGAAGTCTCGGTGGAAAGCCGCGAGGGCGAAGGCAGCGCGTTTAAGCTGCTCCTCCCGCTCGCCTTCGATCCGGTGAATGGTAGTTCTGCGGCGCTACCGCAACCGGCCCATCCGCTGCCTTCCAATCCCAAGCCTGTCCGCAAATCGCGCGCGCCGGTGGCGGAAGACGATCGCGAGCACCTGGCCGGGAACGCTAAGGTCATTCTCATCGTCGAGGACGACCCGGTTTTCGCCCGCATCCTCTGCGACATCGCTCATGAGACGGGTTTCCAGTGCCTGATCGCGGGAACCGCCGACGAGGGTGCGCTGATGGCGCGGCAATATGTGCCCGATGCTGTAATCCTCGACATGAACTTGCCCGATCATACCGGCCTCTCGGTGCTCGACCGGATCAAGCGGGATGTTCGCACTCGCCACATCCCAGTGCATGTTGTGTCGGTTGATGACGACAGCCAGGCCGCGCTTTCCAGCGGGGCGATCGGTTATTTGTTCAAGCCGGTGAAGCGCGACCAGTTGGTTGAAATGCTCGAAGGGCTCGAAGCCAAAATGGCGCAACGCATGCGCCGTGTCCTTGTCGTCGAGGACGACGCGCAGCAGGCCGAAAGCGTCAAGCTGCTGCTGGCTAGCCGTGAAGTTGAAACCGTCGAAGTCCATTCCGCGGCACGATGTGTCGAGTTGCTCGGGGCCGAGACCTTCGACTGCATGGTGCTCGATCTCAATCTGCCTGACGCATCGGGACTGGATCTGCTTGAACGATTGAGCGCCGATGAAAGCGTCGGCTTCCCGCCGGTGATTGTCTATACCGGCCGCGATCTCAGCCAGGACGAGGAGTTGCGGCTGCGCAAATATTCCAAGTCGATTATCGTGAAGGGTGCCAAGTCACCCGAGCGGCTGCTCGACGAGGTGACGCTGTTCCTCCATCACGTCGTTTCCGAACTGCCCGAGCCGCAGCAGCAGCTTATCGCCAAGTCGCTCGGTCGGGATGCTGCGCTCGAAGGGCGCAACATCCTCGTCGTCGAAGACGACATCCGCAATGTCTATGCGCTGACCAGCATCTTCGAGCCACATGGGACCAAGGTCCGGATCGCCCGCAATGGCCGCGAGGCGCTGGATGCACTCGACGAAAGCGCGCGCGGAGTGGCCGATCCGGTCGATCTCGTGCTGATGGACGTGATGATGCCTGAAATGGATGGTCTCACGGCAACGCGCGAGATCCGCAAGCAAAGCTGGGGCAAGACGATGCCGGTGATCACGCTTACCGCCAAGGCAATGGCGCGAGATCAGCAGGAGTGTCTTGATGCCGGCGCGAACGATTATCTCGCCAAGCCGCTCGACGTCGATAAACTCTTGAGCCTGGTGCGCGTGTGGATGCCGCGATGAACGAGGCCGCGGGTACCGCGCATGAGGAACTCGAACTCGACCTGCTCATCGAGGCGATCTGGCGCCAATATCATTATGATTTCCGCGGCTATTCGCGCGGCTCCTTGTACCGGCGCATGGAGCGCGCCCGGCAGCGTTTCGAGTGCGCCAGCTTCTCGCACCTGCAGCATTTAGTGGTGCGGGATCCTGGGATCTTTGCCGAGCTGATGGGCTTCCTCACGATCCAGGTGAGCGAGATGTTCCGCGATCCGGCCTATTTTCGAAGCCTGCGTGAAAATGTCGTTCCACATTTGAGGACCTGGCCCTCGCTCAAGGTCTGGATCGCCGGCTGCGCGAATGGCGAGGAATTCTATTCGCTCGCGATCCTGTTTCGCGAGGAGGGTCTGGAAGAGCGCACGATCTTCTACTGTACCGACATCAGCCCAGCGGCACTCGAGAAAGCCGAAGCCGGGGTTTATGATCTAGAACGGATCCAGCAGTTTACGGAGAACCACCGACTTGCGGGAGGAAAAACCTCGCTCTCCGACTATTACACCGCAGCCTATGGCGCCGTGGTGTTCGACAAGTCCCTGCGCCGCCAGGCGGTCTTTGCCGAGCACAATCTGGTGAATGATCAGGTCTTCTCCGAGATGCAGCTGATCTCCAGCCGCAACGTGCTCATCTATTTCGATCGCAAACTCCAGGACCGCGCCCTCGGCCTGTTCGGAGAATCGCTGGTACGGCGCGGCTTCCTTGGCCTGGGAGCCAAGGAATCGCTCCGCTTCTCGTCCTATGCCGAGGCGTTCGACGATTTCGACGAGCGCGAAAAAATCTATCGCCGCAATGCCAGGGATCTGAGGAAACTCGAACATGCCGCCTGAACCCGTGAAGATTCTGGCCGTCGACGATGTCGCGGAGAATTTGACCGCGCTTGAAGCCTTGCTCGGGCGTGAGGATGTTGAGATCGTTCAGGCGCGCTCGGGCGTCGAGGCGCTTGAGGCGCTGCTGATTCATGATGTGGCGCTCGCCTTGCTTGACGTTCAGATGCCGGGGATGGACGGCTTTGAGCTTGCCGAGCTCATGCGAGGAACCGAGCGCACGCGCCGGGTCCCGATCATTTTCGTAACCGCGGTCGGAACCGACGAGCGTCGGAAGTTTCGCGGCTATGAAAGTGGCGCGGTCGACTATCTCTTCAAGCCGGTCGATCCGCATATCGTCCGCTCCAAGGTTGAGATCTTCATCGAGCTGTTCCGTCAGCGCCAAGAGCTTGCCCGGCAGCGCGATGACCGTGCAGCGGCGCTGGCGCGGTTGCACGCGCATCTCGATAACTCGCCGCTGGCGACTGTCGAAATCAGCGCCGACCAGCGTGTCCAGAGCTGGTCGCAGGGGGCCGAGCGGATGTTCGGGTGGCGATCGAGCGAAGTCGCCGGGTTTCGGCTCGACGACCTCCAATGGCTTGATTCCGGGGCGATTGGTGTCTTTCACACCCTCATCGATGATATGATCGCCGGCGACCGCCCACGCACCATGCAGGTTATGCAAATGCGCAATTCGGTCGGATGCATTCTGACCTGCGAATGCTATTGCTCCGCGCTACTCGATGCCGGTGGCCGGTTGGTCTCGATCAATGTCCAAATCCTGGACATCACCGAACGTGCCCGCGCCGAGGAAACGCAGCATCTGTTGATCGGCGAACTCAATCACCGCGTGAAGAATACGCTTGCCTCGGTTCAGGCGATTGCCACGCAGACGCTTCGCCATTCGACGGGGCCCTCCGACTTTGCACCGACTTTTGTCGGGCGCATCCATGCATTGGCGCGGGCCCATTCGCTACTCAGCGCGACGACATGGCACGGCGCGAGCCTCAAGGAGCTGGTCGAAGGACAATTGCTGACCGGGACCGTGGCAGCGGAGCAACTGGCGATCGCAGGTCCCGATGTCGAGCTCGCCCCCGAGCCCGCATTGCATCTTGCCCTCGTGCTCCACGAACTGGTCACCAATGCCCATAAATATGGCGCGCTGTCCGTGCCGGCAGGGCGAGCCAGCTTGGACTGGTCGATCCAGGAGGGCCAGCTCGTTCTCGACTGGGTCGAACGCGGGGGGCCTCCGGTCAGCCCGCCCAACCGCAAGGGCTTTGGCTCGATCCTCATTGAACGGAGCCTGCGTAGTGAAGGGGGAGGCGCAGAGGCGGTCTATGCAACCGAAGGCCTTTCCTGGCGGTTGCGACTGCCGGTCAATGCGCGGATTCAGCGAACCAGGCCGGCGGCGGCCAGAAAGACGTCAACTGCTCCAGAACAGAGCGCGGCGCCGGCGGTTCTTGAGGGCAAGCGCATCCTGATCATCGAAGATGAGCCGCTGGTCGCGATGGAACTCGCCTTGACGCTAGCGGAGGCGGGAGTCGTTGTGCTGGGACCGGCCTCGACCGCGAACGACGCGCTTGCGGTCATCGGTGCAGAAGCGCTCGACGGAGCCCTGCTCGATGGGAATCTGCAGGGCAAGCTGGTTGATGCCGTGGCAGAGGCGCTGTCGTCGCGATCCGTTCCCTTTCTATTTGTCAGCGGCTATGGGCGAGATCATCTTCCGGCAGCATTCACCTCCATACCCATCATCTCCAAGCCGTTCGTCACATCTACCTTACTGACCTCGCTCTCCGGCCTTTTCGTCGGCACCACCGTCTAGATTGCTCGCACGCGATGGCCGGTTCAGGAAGAGATGTCCGGGCCAAGGAAGTCGGGCGGCAATCAGCTTTGCTGCGTAATGCTCGCGGCCCTGTGAGCGACGGGGACAGGGGCGCTGACCTGTCGGGATGCCCGATTCAATCGGAGCGGCTCGCCGGTTGAACTCCGTGGCATGCGTAGCCGCACGGTTGATTACGCGCCAGCACCTGCGGGTTCCTCGGCGGAACCGGGATCGCGCCCGCATGTTGTGGAAGTCCAATAGGAGGGCTCATGGCTGCACTCGATGAACCTACCCAGCTGCTGATCCAGTCGAACAAAGCCGATGCGATGGTCGTCAAAACCCGTGATGGCGACAAGCTGGGATCGGTCTTTGCCTTTATGATCAACAAGCGCACGGGCGAAACAGCTTACGCGATCCTTTCGATAGGAGGGTTCCTCGGCATGGGGAAAGCTTATTATCCTATTCCCTTCCAGCTGCTCCGGTTCGAGCCTACTTCCGATATCTATGTTGTGACGATCGATCGGCGGGTTCTTGAGGGCGGACCGAGCTGGGCGGCCAATCCCCCGGTGTTCGATCAGGCCTATGCTGACCGCGTCGCGAGCTATTATGAGGTTGCCAAGCAAGACCTGTCACTCGGCGGAGCGACGCTCCCGCCGGACGCGCAGGGGGGTGAGGCGAGCCCGCAACGGGGGGGAGGGGTTTGGTACCCGCCTCGGAAACTGAACGGGCACGCGCGATAATCGATCCCGCGAAGTCGAAGATTATTCGCAGATGCAGTCTGCCCGAAGCGCGCCGAGGATCAGAGTCCCTTCACCATGTCTGAGGCATCGTCGGCGCGATGCGGCCTGCGCAGCGGCGCTAAGGGGAGTGGGGAGCCCGATTCCGGGCTCCCCGAAGCAGATCAATAGTCCATCGCCGGCATCGGTGCCGGCTTTTCGTCCTTTGGCAACTCGGCGACGAGCGCTTCGGTCGTGATCAGGAGCGAAGCAACCGATGCCGCATCCTGCAGCGCGGTTCGCACAACCTTGGCGGGGTCGATCACGCCGGCCTTGACGAGGTCCTGATATTCCCCCGTTGCGGCATTGAAGCCCCAGTTATACGCCTCGCTCTCGAGCAACTTGCCAACGATCCAGGCGCCGTCCTCGCCGGCATTCTCGGCGATCTGTCGCGCCGGCGCGCGCAGCGCGCGACGGACGATATCGATTCCCGACTGCTGGTCGTCATTGGCGGCCTTGAGTCCGTCGAGCGCAGGAAGCGCGCGCAGCAGCGCGATGCCGCCGCCCGGCAGAATGCCTTCCTCGACAGCGGCCCTGGTGGCATGGAGCGCGTCGTCGACGCGGTCCTTGCGTTCCTTGACTTCGACTTCGGTCGCGCCGCCGACCCGGATCACCGCGACACCGCCAGCGAGCTTGGCCAGCCGTTCCTGCAGCTTCTCACGGTCATAGTCGCTGGTGGTCGTCTCGATCTGCTGGCGGATCTGGGCGACACGGCCGTCGATGTCAGACTTGGCGCCAACGCCGTCGATGATCGTGGTATTATCCTTGTCGATCACAACCTTCTTGGCACGTCCCAGCATCGATACGGTGACGTTCTCCAGCTTGGTGCCGAGTTCCTCGCTGACCACGTTTCCGCCGGTCAGGATCGCGATATCTTCGAGCATCGCCTTGCGGCGATCCCCGAAACCAGGCGCCTTGACCGCGGCTATCTTGAGGCCGCCGCGAAGCTTGTTGACGACAAGCGTGGCCAGCGCTTCGCCCTCGACATCTTCGGCGATGATCAGAAGCGGCCGACCCGACTGCACCACCTGCTCGAGCAGCGGTATCAGCGCCTGTAGATTCGACAACTTCTTTTCATGGATCAGGATGTAGGGATCATCCAGCTCGACGCGCAGCTTCTCCGGATTGGTGATGAAATAGGGCGACAGATAGCCGCGGTCGAACTGCATGCCATCGACCGTCTCGAGCTCGGTTTCGAGGCTCTTGGCTTCCTCGACCGTGATCACGCCTTCGTTGCCGACTTTCTCCATCGCTTCGGCAAGGATGCGACCGACTTCGGCGTCGCCATTGGCCGAGATCGTTGCGACCTGGGCGATCTCGCTATTGGCGCCGACCTTCTTGGCCCGGCTCTCGAGATCCTTGACCACCGCGTTGACGGCAAGATCGATGCCGCGCTTGACGTCCATCGGATTCATGCCCGCCGCGACGGCCTTTGAACCCTCGCGTACGATCGCCTGCGCGAGTACGGTCGCCGTGGTAGTGCCGTCCCCGGCCTTGTCGTTCTGTTTGCTGGCAACCTCACGCAGCATCTGCGCGCCCATATTCTCGAACTTGTCGGCGAGTTCGATTTCCTTGGCGACCGTGACGCCATCCTTAGTGATGCGCGGTGCGCCGAAGCTCTTGTCGATCACGACGTTGCGGCCCTTGGGGCCCAGCGTGACCTTCACTGCATTCGCAAGCGTATCCACGCCGCGCAGCATGCGGTCACGCGCGTCCGACGCAAATTTCACTTCCTTGGCAGCCATTTGGCCTAACTCCTTTCTGTGTCCTTTCTAGATTTGAGGGAAGCGGGGTTTCACGCAGCCCGCTTGAGCTCGGCGACGGCCTCGATCACGCCGAGGATGTCGCTCTCCTTCATGATCAGCAGATCTTCGCCATCGATCTTGACCTCGGTGCCCGACCATTTGCCGAACAGGATCCGGTCGCCGGCCTGGACCGAGAGCGCAACCGGCGTGCCGCTCTTATCCCGGGTGCCCGGGCCGACGGCGACAACCTCGCCTTCCTGCGGTTTTTCCTTGACGGTGTCGGGGATGATGATGCCGCCCGAGGTCTTCTCCTCAGCCTCGATGCGGCGGACGACCACACGGTCGTGCAAGGGACGGAAATGCATGCATAACCTCCAGATGCAAAACAGGATGTGATAGGCTTTTCGTTCGTTCGAACGGCAAGCGGCGCCGAGCTAGGAAAGCGATTTTTTGCGTTCAAGAGGGTCGGGCAAAAAATTTAGCGGGGAGGCTGAAGGCGAGCCAAATCGGACTGGCGGTCCTCTTGACCGGGACGGCAACTGCGACAAAATTTATTGCGGCGGAGCTGATCCGCTTTGATGAGAAAGGGGCGGCAGGAGGAAGGAGGTTTGGCCATGTCGCAACCATTTTCGCGTTTCTTGCATCCATTCGACGTCGCGCACCATCCCAGTTTCGAACCGGAAGTGAAGCGCGCCATCCTCTCATCCTGGGCATCCGAAAGCCCTGCGACTAAGAAGGATCCGGTACGTCGCAGGCCGTTCGGCAGGGACCGCGCCAGCCGGCGCACCGCAGCCACGCGCGCAGTGGATCGTGAGCCGGTAGCAAAGGCGCCGTCATGATGAGCGGTCAGCCCTTGGCTTCGCAACTCGACGGCGCCGGCCTGACGACGGCGGAAATCTATTATTTCCGGCCCGACGCGCCTTCGCTGCTTCAGCTCTTCGTCTGGCAGGACTATGATCGAGTGCCCGACTTTCCCAGGCTGCTCGCGTTCCTGGACTATTGGCGCTGCCATATCGAAGCCGCGCTCGAGTCGGTCCGCGTGGTCCACCACCAACTGATCGGGCCAGCAGAGTGGCAAGCGGTCAACGGAGTCATCTCGATCCCATAGAGTGCTTGTTTCGCCAGCGGCAGCGCGCGGCGACCGAAGGTCCCGTTCGAACGATCATCGCGCTCGGGCGTTGCGCCGACCCGGGTCGTGGGGTGCACGCGGCCAGCGCGAAGCCGATCTGTTGGATTGAGTGTAAGCCTCCCAGGCGCGTCTCAACCCTCCTTTGCCCCGAATTCGCTTTCGTCTCGCCTTGTGCTGGTGTGGCGGTTGAGTGCCACATATACGCGGTCCGCCAATTCCTCCCGCCGGTACGGCTTGCCGATCACATCCAGCCGTGTCCCACGCGGAATGTCCGCAACCAGATCTTCGTTATAGCCCGTGGTCATCAACACCGGGGTCGTCGGGTTGAGCTCGCTGAATTTCTCCACCAGCTCGAGGCCACTCATGCCGCCCGGCATGACGATGTCGGTGAAGAGCAGATCGATCTTCAAGCCCGGAAGCTTCGCCAGCGCTTCCTCGCCACTTGCGGCGACAATGACCCTGTAGCCCAGGCCACTCAACTGCTCGCTGGCCAAGGCGCGGACGTCGTCGCTATCCTCGACAAGCAAAATGGTCTGACCTTCACGATGGGCAAGCGGCCGGGACGGCGCTGCTTGTGGGGGCGGCGGCGTATCCGCTTCTTGCGCTGGCGCGACTGGAAAGAGCATCCGCATCGTCGTGCCTTGGCCAGGCTCGGACTCGATCTCAAGCCTGCCCAGCGATTGCTGGACAAACCCATGCACCATGGCGAGTCCCAGCCCGGTACCGCGTTCGCGCCCTTTGGTTGTGAAGAAGGGTTCGATCGCGCGTTGACGGATATCGGCGCTCATTCCTTCCCCTTCGTCACGCACGCTGAGCGCGACATAGTCGCCTTCGGGGAGCCCATATGCCGCAGCGTTCCCGTTGAGCTTCCACAGCTCGGTGGCAATGGTCACAGTGCCACCGCCCGGCATCGCATCGCGCGCGTTGATCAGAATGTTGAGCATTGCCATTTCAAGATGGGTCGGGTCGATCAGCACTGCCGGAAGCCGGCGCTCAAGGGCCGTCACTAGCCGAATCTGCGCACCGATCGTATTATCGATAAGATCCCCGAACTCATGGATCAGATCGTTGAGATTGACGCACTGAGGTTCGAGTCTGGTCTTTCGCGCGAACGCAAGCAGCTGGCGCGTGAGTTTGGTTCCGCGCTCGGCTGCTCGGGCGGCATTGGAGAGCAAGCGTCGCTGACGCTCGTCGAGTTCGCCGCCAAGGACCATCTCGAGGCTGCCGGTCACGACCTGCAGCAGATTGTTGAAGTCATGAGCGAGACCTGCGGTAAGTTGCCCGATGGCCTCCATTTTCTGCGCTTGGCGGAACGCCTGTTCCGAGGACCGGCGGCGCGTGATGTCCAGCTGACTAGCGAAGAAATAGATCAGCTTCCCATCATCGTCGTAGACCGGGGCAACGAAGACTGCGTTCCAGAAGGGCGTACCATCGCGCCGGTAGTTCAGGATCTCGATCGAGATCGCTTCGCGCGCAGCAACTGCGCTCCGCAGCGCGCGCACCGCCTCGCGATCGGTGTCCGTGCCTTGCAAGAACCGGCAATTTCGCCCGACGATCTCGCTTTCCTCATAGCCGGTCAAATCGAGGAACGCCTTGTTGGCAAAGACGATCGGATTGTCGTCCTGCCGCGGATCGGTGATGATCATCGGCATGCGGGTCATCTGAAGCGCGGCGAAGAAAACCGTGCCGCGCTGATCGAGTCCGGGTTCGGCGACGGTGGAACTTGCCGGATTATGCACCGCGCTGCTGCCGGTCAGGCCGTCAGCAGCTTCGTTCGGGAGAGTCGTTGTGCGTTCACCTGCCGTTTCTTCGAGGATGGCCGGCGCGTCCTTGCTTCTCTGATTCACGAACTACCTCGGATGGTTCTTCTTCTGTAATAATCGTTCTTTCGGCATTCGGTTGCGCGGCGCGTTCGCTCTTCGTGCGATCCGCTCATTCCATGGCAGCGGCCGTCTCGGGGGGCCTGAGCGTAGTGTTCGTCATCGGGCTGGTGGTGCACGTTCGATCTCGGTTTCGCAGCACGGGCGCCTGCGCTGCCACAGCGGTCGTCTCGCCAAGCCACCGCGACGGCCGTCATGTGGACGAAGGACGAAGCAATCGGCGATGCTCCGGATCGCCTTTGATGCAACTCTCCCGCCTATGCATCGTTTAGTAGCCCAGGCGGCCACCTCGAGGCATCCGACTTCGCCGGAACGCGCACGGGATAGCGCAGGCCGCCTCAAAGGGAGGCTAGTATGCGAGCGTATACCGAGTCGCCGGGCGAGAAGCCCGTCGCGATGCTGTTCGATGGCTGGGACTTCATCCCCCTCGACCAAATTCGAAAGCCAGTGATGGATAGGGAACTCGATCCGCCAGCTGATCAGGGCGCCGGACTTAACAGGACGGTTGAAGGCGAGCACGCTACTGCTGCATAACTTTGCCTTAGGACACGCCGGAAAGGCTCGGCCAGAGTGCCGGGCCTTTCTGCTTTGAAGCACCGAATGATCGGCTTTCGTCTGTTCGCTCTCGGATCTGCCCTCTCGGCAGCAAGGCCCTGGCTCGCAAATAGCGGGTCGACAAGGAAGCCTTCGCGGAGGCGACAAGCCATATCTTCCTGCTTGCGGCTTTCGTTTGCGCCGGGGCGGCACAAGGCCGAAGGGGGTGGTCGGTTACGATTTGGGTCGCAAGCGCTGCCGGGGGGCATGGCGCGCCCCATCGATCTTGGGGCTGTGCTCTTTGAGCCAGTTCTCGGCAAACAGATCGCGGTTGGCGATATGCGCCTTCAAATCCTTGGTGACCCGCGTGAACGCGCCGATCAGGGTGCCCGCCTCGAGGAATTCGATGTCGTCGCCCAGTTCCTCGTTCAGTTCGCCCAGCGCAATGGTCAGGATCGTCGCCAATTTATTATCTGCGCAACGCACGGCGAACTCGTGCGATCTGAGCGGGACGGAGAGCAGGATCGCGACCGGGTCGCTGTTCGTAGCCTCGGCGAAGCGTTTTATCTTGTCATAGGTCACACGGCCCCGGCCTGCCTCAAGATGCTCGTAGGTCCGAAGTGGCATTCCCAGTGCCCGCGCCAACTCGCTCGGGCGCATACGCCGTGCCAGACGAATGTTCCGCATCGCTGTGGCAACGAGCGCGGCGTTGATCTCGTCTTGCTCGTTCCTCACGCCTGAACCCTCAAAGACCCGGTGGCATTTCGGACCGCACCTTGTGCAATCGGTTACGACCGCGAAACCGCGCCAGCCTGCAACACACAGTAGATTCATGATTCGAGCAGATGCACCTGCTTTTTGCGAACGACATTCATTCCGGTTGCGACTTTCGAGCGGCAGCCGCGCGAAAATTGGCGGGGATTGCGCATATTGAGCCGATTTCTCGCGAGACTCCGCCGGATCTGCTGTTGTTCTTGGGGGAATGAACAACTCGACTCGAACGGCGTCAGCCATTTCGCAAGATGTCGCGAGGGAGCTCGCACATGTCAGCTACGCATCAGGCCGCTTTCTCGCGCGTCTACGCCTCGACGCGCTCCCAGCTGAGCAATGGCGATTTGCTTCCTGGGACGCAGCTTCTGGTGGGGGAGTGGGCCTCCCTGCATGGCGTCAGCGCGACCCCGGTGCGCGAAGCGTTCGCCAAACTGGCCGGGGAGGGGTTGATTGAGGATCGGGAGCGGCTCGGCTTTTTCGTGCCGCTGCCCTCGTCCGTCGAACTCGTTGCTCTGATCGATCTGCTCGAATTGTATCTGATGCGCGCAATCCACTGCGGCCGGCGGGAGGGAGCAGAGGCGGCTGAGCGGTATGTTGAAGCGGATATGCAGGGAGATGCCGGCGTGCTGTTGACCCTTGCAGGTCATGCCCGGAATCCGTTCCTCACCCAAGAGGTGCAGCGTTGTCTCGACCGTTCCGCCCACGCCCGCAAGCTTGAGGTGGAATTGTTCGGACCCGCCACGGAGCTGCCTGTTATCGCTGACGCACTAGCGCGAAGCGACTGGGTCGGACTTGCGGCGCTTGTGCGCAAACTGAGCCGCCTGGGCCGCGCTCGGGCCGGCGCGATCGCGCATTCGCTGGCATCATCCTATCGCGAAACAATAGTCCGCAAATAGTTTGAGTAGAGAGCTGGTCGGGAGCCTGCTTGGCCTGCCGCGATCCTGCGGCAAAGGCATGGAGGTTGAAATGCCCGATACTCGCACCCCGCGGCTCGTCCGCGTCGGCCGGGTCAGCAGCACCACGAAATCGGACATCATCGTGGTGCCGCTCGAAGCCGGCAGCCAGTTCCTCGGCCGCGCTGGTTGAGGAAGGAGGGGCGGCGCTGCGCGCCGCTCCTCTTACCATGATGCAATATGGCCTCCAGCCACATGTTCATCTCGCCGATGTCGATGGCGACCTCGTGCTGATGGATGCAAGGCAGAATCAGTATTTCTGCATTGCGCGGGATGCCGCCGCTTCGATCAGGGGCGAGCTTGCCGGAGGGAATCGCTTCCGAGGCGATGCGCCCTTGCTCGACGAGCTCGAGGTTGCGGGCCTTTATGGACCGATTGATCGCATGGCACCTTTTCAGCCCGTGCCGCATCTCGCTGATGCTGACATCTTCGGCGACCTGCCGGGACAGCTGCCGCCCGCCGCATTCGCCCGGCTTACTTTTGCTGCAGGCCGTGCCTGGTGGCACCTTCATACCGGGCGGCCATCGCGCTGGATCGAGCTTGCGCATCGACGCAATTCGCGAGCCGTGAAGGACGGGGAGGCCGATCGCGTCCGTCTGCTCGCACGTCAGGCGTATCTCGCGCGTGCGCTGTTCCCAGGTGCTGCGCGCTGCCTGCCCAATTCGATGTTGTTGCTCGAACTGCTGGCGCTTCACGGGCTTGGGGCACGCTGGGTGTTCGGGGTCCGGACCTTTCCCTTCGAAGCCCATTGCTGGGTCGAGCATGACGGGGTGATCCTCAATGACAGTATCGACCATGTCCGCTGGTACACGCCGATCCTGGCAACCTGATGCAGGTGTCGTCCCGCATTATATCGCGTTCTTCTGGGCGGAATCCTCGGTTGGTGAAGAGCTCGGCGATCGCCTGATCGCAGGGGTGGCGAAACAGGCCGGGCAGCTGGCGCTGGCACACCGCGCCCCCAATGTGCTGATCCTTGGCGACGCGTCGGATCCCCGCGGTGAGGTCTATGTAGAGGGCCACCGGATTTGGATCGGCGCGCGGTTCGAGGGGGCCGCTATGCCGGGGCCGTCCGACATGGGCGAGGCCAGCTGGGGCGCCTATGTTCGCTTCGCGCGCAGCCCTGACGGAGCGATCGAGATTGCTCGTGATCCAAGCGGCGGCCAGCATCTCTATCTCGCGCAGACGGACGGCCTGCTGATCGCGGGTGACGCCTTGCCGCATTGGCTACGCGAGATCCTGGGCCTGAACCTGCGTTGCGATCGCGAACGCCTCACGGCCGCGCTCGCCGACCCGTTGCGGCTGACCTATGCCTCGCCGCTTGCGGGCATCGAGCTGGTCCCGGCCGGATGCGCACGCGAATGGCGCGACGGGGTGCTCGGGCCGGTGCGCGATATCTGGCGACCGTATCTGTTGTGCGGGACGGCGGCCACTATCGACGCGGCCGCAGCGGCCGACCGGCTGCGCAACGCCGTGACGGCGAGTTGCGGGGCGCTTTCCTCGCAATGCGATCGACTGACGATCGAATTGTCCGGCGGGCTCGATTCAGCGATCATCCTCGGGGCCATCGCCTCGGTACGCCATCCGCCGGAGATCAGCTGCGTCCACTTCGACCTGGGGCATTCGGGCGGGGACGAACGCGAGCATGCCCGGGCTGTCGCCGAGCGCTGGGGCGTGCGTCTGATCGAGGTCAGTGCGACGGCGTCGGAATTCCGGTTCGAAGATGCGCTGCAGATGGAGCAGCCGCTCGAACCGGTCATCTTCGGCCTCGATCCACTAGTTGAAGGCGCTTCGCTTGGCGTCGCGGGCGCGCTTGAAGCCCAGGCGATTTTCACCGGCCAGGGCGGCGACTCGGTTTTTCTCAATGCGCCTTCGCCCTGGACTGCGGTCGATCGCGCCCGCCATACTCGACTGGCGACCTTCGCCTCATCGGTGCCGCTCGAAACCGCGCTACGCGCCGGAACCTCGATCTGGCGGGTCTATCGGCTGATGATCGCCGATATGGTGCGCGCGCGACGGGAAGTAACGGCGGCACTGCCCGGCGAACATTTGACCCCGCGGGCTGAACGGGCCCGCCTGCGGGCAGTACATCCCTGGCTCGAGCACCTGGCCGGCCTGCCGCCGGGCCGCCGCGATCAGTTGCGCGCGATCGCCAATTGTCAGCATTTCAACAGCCCGACCCGGCGCGGCGCTTTCGTGCCGCTCGTCCATCCGCTGCTCTCCCAGCCTGTGGTCGAGACCTGTCTTGCGATTCCGACCTGGTTGCTGGCTCAAGGGACGATCAATCGCGCTTTGGCGCGTGAAGCGTTCGGCGACTGGCTGCCGAAGGGGCTGCGGCGACGACGGGGCAAGGGCGATGCTTCCAACTATTACCGCCGTGCGGCCGCTGAGAATGCGGCGTTCCTGCGTTCCTATCTCGGCGAGGGTACGCTTGTGGCGCACAATCTACTCGACGGCGATGCGATCCGCGCGGCTCTCGATCCCGACAGTCTGATTTGGAGCGAAGACGCGCGGCTGATCGCGACCTATGTCGCGTTCGAGGCCTGGGCGCGCTACTGGGGGCTGGGCTGAACTTGTGTCGCCTGATCGCGATGGGCTGCAAGAAACGCGAACACGCGTTGCCAATAATCGCGAACGTTGTGCGGGTTGATCAGCACATGGCCCTCGCCGGCATAGCGGGCGAAAATGACGTCGTGTCCTGCCCGATGCAGGGCGGTGAACATTCGCTCCGCCTGATAGACGGGCACATAGTCGAGATCGCCATGCACCAGCAGCAGCGGTGTTCGAAGCTGTGCAATCCGGAAGAACGGGCTGTTTCGGAGATAGCGTTCGGGCGCCTGCCATGGTGCGGCACCCATTCGGCCCGCCCCCGTCTCGAACCAGCCGACCGACATCGTCAACGCGCGACCGAGCGGCTCGCTGCGCGGATCGAACCCGCCATAGCCCGCTGCCAGGTCGTAGGGGCCTGCCGCTGCGATACCCGCTGCAAAACGATCGCTCGTCGTGAGCAACCCAGCGACCGCATAGCCGCCGAAACTATGTCCGAGCAGCAACGGTTTGGTGGTTGCGACCAGACCGCGCGCTTGCGCTTCGTCGATGGCCGCAAGCACGGGTGCGGTCAGATGTTCGAGCGGATCGGCGGGCGCGGGCGGCACCGGGATACTCGGTTCGAGTACCGCATAGCCCTGGCCGGCAAGGATATGCGCATGGGTCATCATATTGGGGCTAGCGGCGCTGATCACAGGACGACCGGCTATCGACAGTCCCGGGTAGGGCACGACGACGAGTTGCGGTGGCTGCGTGGCCGAGCGAGGCAGGGTCAATCGATGGGTGAGTTTGGTGCCGTCGCTTGTGGTCGTCGATAGCAGAATGACCTGCGGCGGCTCGACGTGGGCGAGATGCATGTTGATGCGGTCGATCGCGTGCCGGCGACGGCCATCCGCCACCACGATCGTGCCGGTGCCGTGCGCGTCCTCGGTGTAGGCGAGGACCTTGTCGCGGCTAAGCGCCAGGATGCGGTCATCCGGCGCAAGCGCTAGAGGTCGGCCGCTGCGGTCACCCGCCGCGTCGATGCGGGATCTGGTCTTTCCGGTGCGCAGGACCAGCGGCGGCTCGGCACTCGCGTTCATCCAGTTCCGCGTGCCCCAGCTATGCGGGTCGAAACGAAGCAGGGCTTCAACCTCTCCCGTAAATACCCGTGACATTGTGCCGCTGCCTTCTATCCACTGCGCGCGCGACCCATCACCGATCAGCGCTGATCTGCTGTTGAGCGCGAGGAGGCGGAGCGAGCCTGCTGCCGGCAGGTCGTGACTCAGGGTAACCGGGCCGCGAACGGTCGCGGCGATCCACTCCGAGCGGCCATTTCGCTCGATCATCGCGATCGGTGTGGAGCCTAGCCAGTAAGCCGCCAATGTCCGCGCACTTCCGCCGCCGATGTCGAGACGGGGAGCAATTCCCGGGGGCAGGGGGGAGCTCAATGCGGCGGACGACGCACTCCATCGGCGCAGGCTGGCCGAGAACCAAGATTGCCCGTCCGCGCGGGCATGAAACAGAAGCTCGCTCCCGCTCGGGCTCCAGCTGAGGAAATTCGGAAGCACGTCGCAACCTGAGCAAGGACTCGCGATACGGCCGCTCGGCAACTCGGCAATCGACAGACGGTGTCTGCGAGGCTCGAAGGCCTGGTCGAGCGGGGTAACCGGGTCAGGCAAGACGTGACCCGCCCGCGAGACGATCGCCACACGCGTACGATCTGCGGAGACCTCGAAATCGGAGATGTCGCCCTTGTACAGCGACCGCGCTTCACCGGTGCGCAGGTCGATAAGGCGAAGCTGCCGCGCCCGCGGCGCCGCGCCGACATCGGCATATTTCCCGCTGCCAAGGAGTGCCACTGTCGATGCCGCACCGGCTTGGGTGGTATGCCATGCTCGGCCGGCGCGTCGCTGCGCGCGGGTGGGCGCTCCGAGCAGATCGGGCAGGCCAGCATCGTCGAGCGTGACCAGCAGCAGCCGGTCGTCATCGATCCAGCGGGGTGCGGGACTGGAATCGGGAAGATCAGGCCTTGACGGAAGCCAGCGCACCGACCGGGACGCCATGTCGAGCACGCCGACGCGAAGCTGCTCCGGGTCGAGGCGAAAGATCGTCAGTTTTCGTCCCGAAGGCGAGAAGCTGCCAGCCCAATAGCCCGCTTTGGCGTCCTGCGCGAAAAGCGGTCGAGCCGGCGCGTCCGTCTGGAGATCGACGACGAGCAACTGCGAGAGGAGTCGCCGCGTCATATAGTCGTAGCGATAGCTCTCAGCGCTCGAATAGGCCCGGCGGCGTTCGATCACGGCCCAGCGACCGCCAGGATCGGTGAGCACCTGTCCATAGCTTTCCTGGCTTAGCTGATCTTCGATCTGGAGCGGCCGCGCGCCGGCAGCCGTGGCGGCGAGGCACAGTGCCGCCGCCCACGAACTTCGCATGGGTGTGATCCTTGATGGGGTGAGAAGGCTAGTCCGCTGTCACCATCGCTTGACGACCTGGATCGAGAGCACCCGCCCGAGCGGATCGGCGTTGGCCGCGCCATATCCGACCCCGGTCAACTGATCGACGAAGGGCGGTCGGCTATCGAACAGATTGTGTGCGTTGAGCGACAGACGGAAGCCGCGCTCGGCGAGTGCCTTGGGCTCGAAGCGAAGCTGGAGATCGACAGTTGCGAACGCATCGACCCGCCTGGGTGGGGACCCGGCATCCTCAAGATAGGAATGGGTATAATTGAGTGAGGCCGATGCACCCCAGCCGCGTGCGTCGAAACTCGCACTCGCGCGGCCGCGCCAGGACGGCGGGTCGGCCAGGGTTCCTGCCTGCTCGATCGGTGGCGCGAGCGCGGTGATCTGGCGTTGATAGTCGATCATGTGCGCGGCGCTGAGCGCTAGCGACACATCGCCTCCGCCTGCGGCAAAACCGCCGCCCAGCGCGAGATCGAGACCGCGTACCGTGAGCCGCGTCGAATTGACCAGCCGGGCGTCGAGGATCGCTCGGAAGAATTCGGGCGGATAGGAGGATGGCGGCAACAGTGAGCCGGGATGGTTGAGATAGTCGAGCAGCAATGCGCGATCGGCGGCATTGCCGGCTGGATCGACGCGTCGCACATAGGAAGCGAAGATCGGGTTGGTCAGCGCCTGGGTGATGTTGTCGGCGGCGGGACGCTCGATCCGGTCGCGGAAATGCGTCTCGAAATAGCCGAGTTCGGCATGCCATCGCCGCTTTCCGGGCGGGCTGTAGCGGACGCCCAGCGTCAGCGAACGCGCTGTTTCGGGCTTGAGCTTGGGGTTGCCGCCGAACAAGGTCATCACCGACACGGTCGAGCCATTGGTATCACGCAAGGGCGAATAGGAGATCTGCAACGGATCGCGCAGCTCGCGGATCGCCGGGGCACGGAACGAGGTGCCGTAGCTGCCCCGCAGGGTAAGTCCTGCGACCGGTTCCCATATCATGCCGAGCTTGGGGTTCGTGGTCTCGCCAAAGTCGCTGTAGCGCTCATGCCGGACTGCCGCTGACAGCGTCAGACGCTGCAACCCGGCGCGCGCATTGCCCGCGCCGAACAGGGGAATGGCAAGTTCGGCGAAGCGCGCGCTGACCGATCGCGCGGCGTCAGTCCGGTTGAACGGGCGCGGCACCGGCTCGGAGGTGAAATTCTCGCCGTCGCGCTCGAAACGGTCGCGGCGATAGCTCGCGCCGATCGCCAGCCGAACCCGTCCGCCCGGCAGGTCGAACAGCCCGCCATCCCCCTTGATCGTCGCGGAGGTGACGGTGCTGTCGAGCCGGGTCGCGGTCCAGCCCTGGCCGATAAAGTCGAGGATTGCCCGGCTGTTGACCGCGCCGTCGCCAAAGGGGTTGAAGAAGCCGTCCCGCGCGGTGTTGAACGCGGTCGCGGGATCGTCGGGGCGCGTGCCCAGCGCTTCGTTGAGATAATAGGATTGCACATAGTTGCTGCCGCGCAACCGGCTGCGCTCGACCGAATGGGCGCCATGGGCCTCGATCTGCCAGTCGTCGAAGGCATCGATGATGATCCCGGCGACTGCGTTCCGCGCCTCGATCCGGCCGCGCTGGCGGATCGGCCCGAGCTCGCGTGCGAACGAATAGCCGACCAGCGTGAAAGGTGTGCCCGAGGGGCTCACAAAATAGGGATTGCGCGGGAGCACTTGCAGGACCGGCGTGGTGGCCTGACCATTATAGGAAAAGTCCCGGCGCCCGTACCGGCCCTCGGCGAACAGCCGCACGCCGGCACCCACCTCCTGTTCGATCGTCGCATAGGCACTGTGCCGCTCTTGGCGCGGCAGCGTGTCGGCATGTTCGCGGAAATTTTCGAGATTTGCTCCGGGCCGGAAGTCGCCCGGCCTCAGGTTACGGCCATCCTGACCGGCAGGGACTGCGAACAGGGGCACCAGCGCACCGGTCGGGCCGAAGCCGAGGATCGTGCCGGGGTTCGACAGGAAGGAACGCCAGTCCGAGCCGCCCAGCGGACGCAGATCGGCCGAGCGGGTATAGTCGCGCTGGCTGGCCCGCAAGCGATCGCGCAGCGCATATTCATAGGCGAACAGGACATGCCCGCCGGTCCAGGCGGTGCCGAGCACTTGCCCGAACTGGACCTCCGACGCGCCGCCCTGTGTCGGCACGCCCGAATAGAGCCTGGTCTCGCCCCCCTTGAAGGTCTTGCGCAGGATCACATTCACCACCCCGCCGACCGCATCCGACCCGTAGATGGCCGAAGCACCGTCGGTGAGCACCTCGATGCGCTCGACCGCCGCGAGCGGAATCATCGAGATGTCGGTGAATTCGGCCTGGCCGCCGGCTCCCGCAACGCGGCGCCCGTTGATCAGGGTCAGTGTCGCATCGCTGCCAAGGCCGCGAAGATTGGGGCCGCTGCCCAGCCCCTCGTTGAGCGTGGTGCGATCCGAACTGGTGAGGCTCGTATCCTCGGTGCTGGTGCCGCCGAAATTCTGCGGCAGCGCCGCGATCGCCGCACCGACCGTGGATTGGCCTGCACGCTCGATCTCGTCACGCGAGACGATCGTCACGGGCGAGGAGCCGGCGCTCGCACCGCGGATATGGGTGCCCGTGACGGTGATGACGTCGCCCGTCTCGTCGGGCAGGTCGAGCGGGCGCTCGGGTCGGGCAGGCTTTGCGGGGGCACGAACCGCTCGGGGTGCGCTGCGCGGTGCGGGCGCGGCACGGCGTGACGCTTCGACGAGCACGAACGCATTGCCTGCGCGTCTGACCCGCAGTCCTGTACCGGCGAGAAGGAGTTCGAGCGCGCGATCGGCGCTATGGCGCCCACGCAGGCCCCTGGACGCGCGATTGGCGACCAGGTCGCTGGGATAGAGCAGCTGGCGGCGCGTTGCCTCGGCATAGGTGGCGAGCGCGCCAGCGAGCGGTCCGCCCGCGATATTGAACTCGATCGCCGTGTCGCGCGCGGCGGCATCGGCTGGGACCATGCAGACAAACGCCGCGCTCGCTGCCAGCAGTCCCAGATTGTGGCGGCGCCCTGCCGTCCTCTTGCCCTTGGTCACATTTCTCTCCCGCTCGACGACCTGGCTTTTCGGCCGTCCATCGCGCCGGTCTGCCGGCGTCAGGAGGGAAACGGGGCGGGCAGGGTGAGACCCTAATGATCGGGTGAAGTTTTTTTCGCCTCCGTCCCCGGCAGAGTTTCGAGGATGATGCGATTTCCGGCGCGGCGGGCGTGTAGATCGAAGAGCGTGGTGACGGCTGCGACAAAGCTGTCGCTGTCGCCGATCTCGAACGTGCCGTCGATCCGGCGGAGGCGAAGCCCCGCGTCGGCAAGCTCGATTTTGCGGCCCGAATAGCGATTGACCTGATCGATCGCGTTCATGAGCGCGGTTTGCCGAAAGAGCAGCTTGCCGCGGGTCCATGCCGTCTCCGCTTCAGCGTCCACGCTGCCGAGCGCGATCGGCCGTCCGGGTTCGGCAGTCGCCAACGCGCCGGGCCGGTCGAGGCGTGCGGGGCGCGTGCCGGGCGTCGTCACGTCGATCGCGCCCTCAATCAGCACGACACGCAGATTATCGCCTGTCCGGCGCGTCGAAAAGCTCGTGCCGAGCGCGCGCACCGTCTGTCCGTTCATGCGGACGGTGAATGGTCGCGCCGGATCGCGCTTCACCGCGAACAAGGCCTCGCCGCGCTCCAGCTCCACGTCTCGGGCCTGCTCGCTGACGGTCACTGCGACACGGCTGTCGCTATTGAGGTGGACGCGGGTGCCATCGGCCAAGGTGAAGACGAGCCGTTCGCCCGCCAGGGTCTGATGCACCTCGGGGCGGGAGAGCGCCCACCAGCCCATCGTCGCGGCGACACAGGCCGGTATCGCGACCGCGCCCGCGAGGATCAGCCGGCGGCGGCCGGCCCAGAAACTACGTGAGCGCGGACGCTCGAGCGCCTCGTCGATCGCTGCGGCGATTTGCGGATCGGCCTCGAGATGGCGCGCGTCGCGCCAGGCGCGTTCGACGCGGGCATAGGCCGCCGCGTTGGCGGGAATGCGACGCCAAGCGTAGAACTGATTGAGCTCGTCGGTGGTCACCGTGCGCGCGTTAAGCCGGGCCAGCCAGCCTGCCGCAGCTTCGTCCGCCTTCGCTTCGCCGCCGCGATCCATGGCGCTTCGCCTTTCAGTCACGCAGCCTTGCTGCGCATATCGCCAACGCCTTGCCCATTCGCCACTCGACCGTCTTCACCGAGATGCCGAGATGGCTCGCAATCTCTTCATAGGTGAGGCCGGTGAACCGACTCAAGACGAACACCTCGCGATATCGCGGAGGAAGCGCAAGTACGGTCCGCTTGAGCTCGAGCTGCGCGTCCTGATCGGGACCCTGCGTGCCAAGCTCGGGTTCGCTGACCTGCTCGAGCGGGACATGGAGCCCGCCGCGCACCACCCGGCGGCGAAGCTGGTCGCGCGCGATGTTGACCGCGATGCGCAGCAGCAAGGCGCGCGGCTGGCCGCTATCGGTAGCGTCGCCGTAGCGTGCCGCGCGCAGATAGGTTTCCTGCACCAAGTCGTCGACATCGAGCACGCTCGTCCGGAACCGCGCTGCGAGGATCTTGCCGAGCCAGCCTGCATGCCCGCGGAACAGTTGCTCGGACGGCGGTGACGGATCGGATCCGGGCAGCTCGGACGGCATATGCGACTTCTGGCCGGAATCCGGCATGGCTTCGTTCCTTCCCCGCATGGGAAGGGGCGGGGACGGCATCGCCGGCCCGGTCGGAAGCCCTGCACAGGTCGACAGCGGCGGCGCAGGACGCGCCACCGCAAGCAACACGCAGCCGGCGGCATGACGCCGCAGTCAGGGTCGCATCGCGCACAGGGGTTTCCACGCCCCTGCCGCCGGTTCTTCGGCGGCAGGCTCATGCTGGAACATCGCGGACTCGCGCGCAATAGGGGGCCGGGTGTTGGAAACCTCTGTGCGAGAGGCCCGCTATTTACGCCCGTCTCATGCCCTGCCGCATAGAGCGGCACCCCGGGCTTGGAGACGGACCCTGTTTCACGGCACCCGGCGTGACTCTGCTAGGCAAGTCGGATGGAGCGGGCAACGTATCGCCCGACAGCTTGCCCATGACGTGCAGCGAAACGCTCTTGTTGCAACCAGGGCATCGCGCATCCGGAGTGGCGTCCTCGCTACCCCCATGCCGGGCCGGCCAGCCTGTCCGCTCGCCTATTCTGCGCAGCGTGACCGTTACGCCTGAGGCGCATCCATTCCGTCGAATCATGGACGCTTTCATCTTCCTGGCATGATCTGCGCCCCCGCAACCCTGCCCTGGAGGCGATGCGCCAGTCGTTGCGCATAAACCGGCAAAAACTTGCGGGCTTTCACTCGAAAGCTTGCGGACGGGGCGGAACTGTCGAGTCGTGTCCGCGTCGAGCGCAGACTTTCGCCGCCGCATCTGATGCCTTGCCGCTACGGAATGTACGGAGGCTGCGATGTTCCCTCGCTTCGCCGGCGCCGATTGGCGCGATGATCATGCCTATCGCTACGTACGCGGACTCGATGCCGCAGGGGTTGCCTGGGAGTTGCTCAGGCGCAACCCCGGCTACCGGGAGGAAGCCGGCGCGGTGCCGTTCTCGCCGCGCGATGCGGAAGGCTATGTCGAGCTTCGGGACCCACCGGCCTGTAGCGGTCGCTGGGGCCTGGGCTTTCGCGCCGCCTCCCGGCCTCGCTGCGCCGCACGCGCCCTTGTTCTGGCAATCCGCGGTCGACGACGCCGTGATCACCGTCGATGCAATTCCGGCGCGAGGAAGCCGGCCCGATGTTCTCGACATCCGCGATGCGGGCGTCGAGACGGTGATTCTCCTGCGAGACGGGCGCGAGCAGGCATTGCTTCGTCAAGGTTCGCGGACGATCCGGATCGACGTGCGCAGCGGGACGCTGACCGCAGGGCCGGTATATCTGCGTTACGCCCTTGCAGGGTTCGAGCGGCTCGAGGCGCAATTGCTCACGCTTCGGCGTCTGGCCGCGCTCTGGCGTCTCGGTCGGATGCCGGCAGCCTTGTTCCCTCCACAGCGCAGAGCTGCCCGCTGGAGCCTCGTGCTGCGCACGATCGACGCGCTTGAGGTCTCGGCGAGCTATCGGGATATCGCCGAGGGCCTGTTCGGAGCGTCTGCAGTGGAGCGCGAATGGCGCGGCCGAACCGATTATCTGCGCCTGCGAATCCAGCGACTTGCGCGCGCCGGACGGCATCTCATAGAGGGGGGCTATCTGGAGCTGCTGCGGACGCGCGCAACGCCGACGCACCCTGTGTCTCGCAATGCGCAATGAGGCATTGGGCGGTGCGGCGTCAGGAGACCAAGGCGGAAAGTCCGCTCGCATCGCGGCAGCCTGTAGGAAGACGGTCGCGTTCGTCCCAGCGAAGCCGCGCCTGGTCGGATCGTGGCGAAGCGTATGAAAGGCTCGGGGCGGATTGTCGCCGCTTGCGCGGCGGCGCGGTTAGTCGCCCGCGGAAAGCGGGGATGGGCGGTCGCTCCGGTCTAGGCTGGCCCCGGTCAGCGGCAAGCCGGGCAAAGCCCGGCTGCTCCACTGCGTTCCGCCCCTGCGCTTGGACCCGGCGCGAGCGCCGGGTGGCTTGGGTGCCGCCGCCCTTGGCAGGGCCAGCCTCTTCCTGCGCTCGCCGCCCACCCCCGCTTCCCGGGGGCGGTGCGGATTTTGGGAGAGAAGCAGATGCCGTCCCGCCGATCGGTCGCGCCAGCCGAGCCGCGCGCCAGCCTCTATGACGAGGTGACCCGCCGTATCATCGCCGAACTGGAGGCGGGGTGCTTCCCTTGGGTCCAGCCATGGGGCGATGCCCTCGCGCCTTCGCTGCCGCGCAACGCGCTCTCCGGTCGCGCCTATTCGGGGGTCAACGTCCTGATCCTGTGGAGCGCCGCCATCGGTGGCGGGCATCCCGTGCAAAGCTGGCTTACCTTCCGTCAGGCCCAGCAAGCGGGCGGCGCGGTGCGCAAGGGCGAGCGCGGCACGACCATCGTCTATGCCGACCGCTTCGTTCCCGAAGACGAACGCGCCCGCGCCGCCCGGGACGGCGGGGACGCCAAGACCGTCCCGTTCCTCAAGCGCTTCACCGTGTTCAATATCGCGCAATGCGATGGGCTTTGTGCGGGTCTTGTGACCGACCCGCCGCCCGTGCCGCAATCCGCGCTGGTGCCGCTCGCGCATGCGGTGATTGCCGCCTCGGGCGCGGATTTCCGTGTCGGCGGGAGCGAGGCCTTTTACGCGCCCGGCCCGGACTATGTGCAGGTGCCCCCGCAGACCGCCTTCTACGAGCCGATCAACTGGTACCGCACCGCGCTCCACGAACTCACCCATTGGACCGGGCATCGCACCCGGCTCGCGCGCGACCAGTCCGGCGCCTTCGGTTCCCTTTGCTACGCCCGAGAGGAACTTGCCGCCTTATCTGGACAGTCTGCACCGTGCCTGACGCTTCATTGAAGGGTATCGTCC
>CAYOXO010000051.1:0-26785 GCA_964407945.1 uncultured Stakelama sp. | reverse complement strand
CAGCGCGCCAAGTGGCGGGCCGCCATCGACGTCGAACAGGGTCATCGCCGGGGTCAGCGCCACGCGCAGCGCGCCGGTGGCAAAGCCGATCTCGCCGGTTCGCGCTTCCTCGAGCACTTCGGACCAGCCTGCTTCTTCCAGCGCATCCGGCTCATGCGCGCGCAATTGCCGCACCGGCAGTCCGCTGGCGGCGATCCGTGCGAGCAGATCGGGGCCTGCCGTCGGCGCCGCATCGATCGCGGGCACAGCCTTGGCAAGCTTGGGCCGCCCGCGTTCGGCGATCGATTCGCGCACGATCCGCACCATGAACGATGCGCCCTGCGTCACGCGCGGCGGCAGCGGGTCGCACAGCGCCTCTTCACCGCTTTCGAGCATGACCTTGCCGGTCGATTTGTCGATCAGCCGGGCTTTGGCGACCGTCCCGCTACGCAGCCCGGGCAGTTCGATCCGCGCCTTGCGGATGGTGCCGCGCGCCACCAAAGCCGCGCGGTTCTCGCCGATCCCGGCCTCGTACAGCCACTCAGCCAAGCGCCAGGCTCACGACAAAGGATACCCAGCGCTCTCCAGCAGCGCGCGAGTCTCGAACACCGGCAGGCCCACCACCCCGGAATGGCTTCCCGACAGGAAGCGCACGAACGCCTCGGCGCGGCCCTGGATGGCATAGCCGCCGGCCTTGCCCATCCCTTCGCCGCTCGCGACATAGGAATCGATCTCGGCATCGGTCAGCCGCTTGAACGCGACGATCGTGTCGGACAGCCGCATCCGCGCCTTGCCCGCGGTATCGATCAGGCAGACGGCGGACAGGCAATGGTGGCGCCGTCCGGACAGCAGGCCCAGCATGCGCCGCAGATCCGCTTCGCCCTCGGGCTTGCCCAGGATACGGCGTCCGGCTGCGATGGTGGTATCGCCCGCCAGCACGATCTCGTCGTCCGCACGCGCAACCGCCTGTGCCTTGCCGAGCGCGATGCGCTGGACATAGGCGCGCGGCAGTTCGTCCTTGCGGGGATCTTCGTCGATATCGGGCGCCGCGATCCTGTCGGGCGTGACGCCGATGCGCGCGAGCAGGTCGCGGCGGCGCGGCGAGGTCGAGGCGAGGACGAGCCGCACAGGCCCGTCCGTCACTTGAAGCGGTAGGTGATGCGGCCCTTGGTCAGATCATAGGGCGTCAGCTCGACGAGCACTTCGTCGCCCACCAGCACGCGGATGCGGTTCTTGCGCATCTTGCCGGCGGTGTGGCCCAGAATCTCGTGATCATTCTCGAGCCGGACGCGGAACATCGCGTTGGGGAGAAGCTCCACAACGCGGCCGCGCATTTCAAGCAGTTCTTCCTTGGCCAAACAAACCTCTAGCGATGGAGCGGGAAAAAGACGCGGTGCCTTACTCTTCCTTGACGCAAAAGGAAAGTGCGACAGTTTGGGGTGCACGGAAGGCAACAATGACTTTCCCGCTGCTCGCTTGATGCCGGGCACGTTCGGGGCCAAATGGGGGCCATGTTGATCGAGACCGAAACCACGCCCAACCCGGCGACCCTGAAATTCCTGCCCGGCCGTACCGTCATGGACGCCGGCACCCGCGACTTCGCGACTCCCGAGGAAGCGGAAGCGTCCCCGCTTGCCGAAGCGCTGTTCAACCTCGGCGATGTCACCGGCGTCTTCTTCGGTCGCGACTTCATTTCGGTGACCGCCGCGCCCGGCGTCGACTGGACCGGCCTCAAGCCCGATGTACTCGGTCTGCTACTCGATCATTTCAGCGCGAACATGCCGCTGTTCCGTCAGGGCAGCGCCGCCGGATTCTCGGTTCCCGCCGAGGAGAGCTTCACCGACGATCCCGAGGATGCCGACATCGTCGCGCAGATCAAGGAACTGATCGAGACGCGCGTGCGCCCCGCGGTCGCCAATGACGGCGGCGACATCGTCTATCGCGGCTTCGACAAGGGTAAGGTCTATCTTCAGATGCAGGGCGCCTGTGCCGGCTGCCCCTCCTCCACTGCGACGCTCAAGAACGGAATCGAACAATTGCTCAAATATTATGTCCCCGAAGTCACCGAAGTGCGTTCGGTCTGATGGGAACGCCACTGAACGAGGCCAGCCTCGACACCATCTTCCGTACCGCACGCACCTATAATGGCTATCTTCCCGGCGAAGTCACCGAGGCGGATGTCCGCGCGATCTACGAATTGCTCAAGATGGGGCCGACTTCGGCCAACATGCAGCCGGCGCGGTTCGTCTGGTGCCTGTCGCAGGAGGCGAAGGACAAGCTCGCCGATTGCGCGACCGGCGCCAATCCGCCCAAGATCCGCGCCGCGCCCGCCGCCGTGGTGATCGGGATGGACTATGATTACCACGAACAACTGCCCTGGCTGTTCCCGCACACCGACGCGAAGAGCTGGTTCCCCGATCCCGAAGCGCGCGAGATTCATGCGCTGCGCAACGGCTCGCTTCAGGGCGCATATCTGCTGATCGCTGCGCGTGCGCTGGGGTTCGATACCGGCCCGATGTCGGGGATCGACTTCGAGGCGACGGATCGCGCCTTCTTCGCCGATCAGCCCTCGGTCCGCACCAACTTCATCGCGACCATCGGCCATGGCGATCCGGCAAGCATCTTCGGCCGCAGCCCGCGGCCCGAATTCGGGCAGTTCAACCAGATTGCCTGACGCGCCGCTCACTCTCGTCATCGAAACCGCCACTGCCGCCTGTTCGGCCGCGCTGATCCGCGGCGCGACGGTCGTTGCGCAGTGCCATGAAGAGGTCGGGCGCGGCCATGCCGAGCGGCTGATCCCGATGATCGCGCAGCTGCCCGATGGCGGCCGCGCCGACCACATCCTGGTCGATTGCGGCCCTGGCAGTTTCACCGGAATTCGCGTCGGGATCGCCGCTGCGCGCGGTCTCGCGCTCGGCTGGAACGTGCCGGTCACGGGCTTTTCCTCGCTCCCGGTCGTCGCCGTAGCCGCGTTCGCCGCCGACCCGGCGCTGGCCGAGCTTGCCGTTGTCCTCGAAGGGGGACATGGTGAGGTCTTCATGCAGGCCTTCACCCGCCCGCTGGCCGAAACCGGCCCCTTCGCCTCGCTCAAGCCCGAGGCAGCGCTTGCCGCGCTCGCCGGCCGCGTTGCGGTCGGAAACGGTATCCGTCACCTCGCCGCACTCAACCCCTCGCTCGACCTGCGCGCGGCACTGCCGCACGCCGCGCACGCCGCACGGCTCGCGTCCGGCTTCACTGCGCTGGATCCCCGCCCGATCTACGGCCGCGCGCCAGATGCCAAGCCTCTTCCCGCCAAGCCTCTGGCGACATGAGCACGGCACCACAGATCATCGAGATCGTCCACGGCACGCCTGCCGATATTGCCACGCTCAACGCGATCATGGCCGATGCCTTTGATCCGCGTTTCGGCGAAGCCTGGACCCCGAGCCAGTGCATGGGAATGATCGCCCTGCCCGGCGTCTGGTTCAGCATCGCCTGGAGCGCCACCCGCCCCGCCGGCTTCGCGCTCGCCCGGGTCGTAGCCGACGAAGCCGAACTGCTGCTGCTCGCCATCCGCCCGGCGATGCGCCGCCGAGGTATCGGCACAGCATTGCTGCGATCGATCGTTACGGATGCGAAAGAGCGTGGTGCCGGCACACTGCACCTGGAAGTGCGGGCGAACAATGAAGCCGTGCGTCTTTACCATAACGAAGGTTTCGAGAAGGTCGGCGAGCGTCGCGATTACTATCGCGGCAAAGACGGTAAGCTGTTCGACGCGCACACCTTTTCAAAATGGGTAGGCTAAAATCGACAGACTGCATTGCAACTGGTCTTGCAATCACATCTTTCTCGATCAATAGCGCGCAACGCGGCGTGCAATCTTGCGGCCGCTGCATCAGTACGAAAGGATCATTATGGACGCTCAGAACGACCTGCAGGAAACGCTGGTCACGCTGACGGCGGACATCGTCGCGGCCCATGTCAGCAACAACAGCGTTGCAGTCTCCGACCTTCCGCTGCTGATCGCGAATGTTCATGGCGCGCTTACGGGTCTTGGCAGCAAGGCTCCCGAGCCTGAAGCCAAGAAGCAGGAGCCGGCAGTTTCGATCCGCTCGTCGATCAAGCCCGATTATATCGTCTGCCTTGAGGACGGTAAGAAGCTCAAGATGCTCAAGCGCCACCTGATGACGCATTATCAGATGACGCCGGAACAGTATCGCGCCAAGTGGAACCTCCCCGCCGACTATCCGATGGTCGCGCCCAACTATGCCGAACAGCGCCGTACGCTGGCCAAGAAGATCGGCCTGGGCACCAAGCGCCGCAAGCGCTGAGATTTTCATGAGCTAGGTGGTATCGGCCTGCTCTCCCACCCGCCCATCCAGCGGCAGCATGATATGGGTGGCTGGGTAGGGGAGTGGGCTGATACCGCACCTCAGATAGAAACGCCGGTCCGGGTCAACGCCCGGGCCGGCGTTGTTCGTTCCGGCTCCCCTTTTTTCTCGGCGTGATTGTCGCTACATCAGCGCCATGGCCCGCAAGATCGACCTCGAAGCCCTTTGTCATGAAAAGGGTCTCCGCATCACCGAGCAGCGCAAGGTGATCGCCCGCGTCCTCTCCGAAGCGGAGGATCATCCCGACGTCGAGAAGGTCTATGCCCGCGCCTCGGCGATCGATCCCGGCATCTCGATTGCGACGGTCTATCGTACCGTTCGCCTGTTCGAGGAAGCGGGGATCCTCGACCGCCATGATTTCGGCGACGGCCGCGCGCGCTATGAACCCGCACCCGAAGCGCATCACGATCACCTGATCGATGTCGAGACCGGCAAGGTGATCGAGTTCGTCGATCCCGAGCTCGAACAGCTCCAGAAGCTGATCGCCGAACGGCTGGGCTTCCGGTTGGTCGACCACCGCATGGAACTCTACGGCGTCGCCCTCGACCGGAAGAGCTGATCTGCCGCTCGGGGGGATAGCTTGACGGAACACGCTGCGGACCGCCGCCTTGCCGCCGCGCGCGGTGAGCAAACCAAGCTTACCCCATCCGAAGCCTTTCGCTTCTGGCGACGCGTCGGGCTGTTCCTGCTGACCCTGCTCACGCATGTGCCGATGCACTATCTGTGGCGGCTGCTGCGCCTGCCCTCGCCCTGGCCGCGCTGGTTTCTGCGCCGTGTCGGGCGGATCGCGGGGGCACGGGCCGAGGTGATCGGCACGCCGCTGCGCCGTGACGTCTTCTACATCTCGAACCATCTCTCCTGGATCGACATCCTTGCGCTGGGCGGAGCGAGCGGCACCGCCTTCGTCGCCAAGGCTGAGATTGGCGCGACCCCGGTGGTGGGTTGGCTCGCCGGGCTCAATCGCACCGTCTATGTCAAGCGCGAGAACCGCATGGGCGTCGCCGAGCAGATCAACCAGCTGCGCGATGCGTTGACCGAGAATTGGGCGATCGCCGTCTTTCCCGAGGGCACCACGACCGACGGCCGCTCGCTGCTCCCGTTCAAGACGCCGATGCTGCGCGTGCTAGAACCGCCGCCGCCCGGCGTGATGGTGCAACCGGTGCTGCTCGACTATGGCAGCGTCGGCGAGGAAATCGGCTGGGTCGGCGAAGAGGGCGGGATCAACAATGCCCGCCGCGTGCTCGCGCGCAGACACAGCTTTCCGCTGCGCATCCATTTCCTCGACCCCTTCGATCCGCGCGATTTTCCGGGCCGCAAGGCGATTGCCGCGGAAAGTCGCAGGCGGATCGAGGAGGCTCTGGTTGCGTCGCTGGGCGGCCCGCTCCGTCCCTTCGCCTGGTCGGTCGCGCCAGTAAATTATGTCGGCCCGACGGGCTAACGCCGCTTCTCAGGCACCTGCTGAACCACCGGATCCAGCGGCGCGAAGGCGACACCACCTCCGCTTACCACGTCGCGCGTCTCGACCACCGGGATGATGACGTCGTTGCTCGCCGTCACCTGATCGAATGCGCCAACTTGGAATATCGCCGGATCGGTGCGCAGGAAGGGGGGTGGATCGGGGGCCTTCGTCATCTGTTCGGGCACCAGTCGCGGCACACCCCGGCGCACGCGTGGATCCTCTATCTCGTAATTCACCACCGATACCGGTGCGCCCAGCTCGGTGATCTCGAACAGCCGCCGCGCGAATTCGCGCGGGAAACGGATGCAACCGTGCGACGCCGGATAACCCGGCAGCACCCCGGCATGCAGCGCGATGCCGGTCCAGGTCAGCCGCTGCATGAACGGCATCGGCGCGTTGCTGTAGAGGTTGGAACGATGGAATTCTCGCTTCTGCAGGATCGTGAACTCGCCCGCAGGAGTCGATTTGCCACGCTTGCCGGTCGATACGGTCGATGCCGCGATCAGCACCCCGTCGCGATAGATATAGGCGATTTGTCCGGGCAAACTGATCAGGATCGAGACCGATCCGGGACCACCGATCTTCTGGAACCCGCCCTCTTCCAGCCACGCCCATTGGCCGTTGCGCAGCAACAGCTCTTCGTCTCCAGCCGCACGGACCTGCTGGGCCGCGACAGGTGTGGCGGTGGCGAGCACAAGGCCCAGACCACACGCCAGCATCAGCCGAATCCCCTTGTGCACGACCCCGTTTCTCCGCCTCGACTCGCCGATGGTTAGCGTCATCTCAACCATTTGGGTGCCACGCAGTTCCGGCGTTTCAAAGCCGAATCCGTTTCCGGGTCGGTCCCGTTCCGGGTCGGGCGCGAACGACAAACCGGGCCGCAGACGGGGTGAACGGCTGTATTGCCCGGAACTTGTTCAGGGGAATCGGAAGATTCATTTGCTATATTCTGGCGTAGAGCGAGTTTTGATTGGGGCGCTGTAGCGCATGAATGAACTGATCGACGCGGTGGCTTCGCGCCGCGCTTTCCTCAAGTCGGCGGCTGCGGTCGCGGGTACCGGTTTGCTTGCAGGCTGCGCCGCGCGTAGCGTCACGACAGCCGCCGTTCCGGCGCCGGCTGCACCTATCCCGGTCCCTGCGCCACCGGTCGCGACGCCGATCGCCCAGCCGGTTCAGGTCGCCACCGCCCCCCGCGGCATCCGGCCCGAGCTGTTCGAGCGGGCAATGGCTGCGCTTCAGCGTCACAGCAGCCGCATCCGCCAGCAGGACCGCATCGCCATCGCCGATTTCTCGCTGCCCTCCTCGCGGCTGCGCTTCCATTTCGTCGATCTGCACAATGGCGCAACGCGGTCGATGCTCGTCTCGCATGGCATCGGATCGGATCCCGCACACACCGGGATGCTCCAGCATTTCTCGAACGAGGTGAATTCGGAAGCGACCTGCGAAGGCGCGTTCCTCGCCTCCAATTACTATGTCGGCAAGCACCAGTTGTCGCAGCGGTTGGTCGGGCTCGATGCCACCAACAACAACGCGCTCGACCGCGCGATCGTGATCCACGCCGCCTGGTATTCGAACGCCGACATGATCGCCAAGCACGGCAAGCTCGGTCGCAGCCAGGGCTGTTTCGCGGTCGGCCAGAACGAGTTGGACAAGGTCTTCACCCTGCTCGGCGAAGGCCGGATGATCTACGCCGAGAAGAGCGCCTAGGCTGCCGGTCCACGTTAGTGGCGTGTTGGCCCGCTAGCGTCTAAAGCCGGGTTCATGGCGAAGCATCCTTTCTACTCGATCCATTCGCACGGACTGGTGCGCGTCGGCGCCTGCACCCCGCGCGCCACCGTGGGCGATATTGCGGCCAACACCGCGTCGCACATCGCGCTCGCGAAACAGGGCGACGAAGCGGGCGCCGACCTGCTGCTCTTCACCGAACTCGGCATCACCGGCTATGCCCTCGATGACCTGCATTTGCAGGATGCGGTGCTGCGCGCGACGCGTCAGGGCCTGGCCGATCTGGTCGCCGCCAGCGCGAAACTACGGCCCGTACTGGTCGTCGGTGCCGCGCTCGAGCGCAACAACCGCCTCCATAATTGCGCCGTCGTCATTGCGCGCGGCCGGGTGCTGGGCGTGGTCCCCAAGACCTTCCTGCCCAATTATCGCGAATATTATGAGAAACGCTGGTTTGCCTCGGGCCTCGGCCTGTCCGGCGAGATCGAGTTGGCCGGACAAACCGTGCCGTTCGGCCCTGACCTGATCTTTGCCGCCGACGACCTGCCCGATTTCGTCTTCCACGCCGAAATCTGCGAGGATTTCTGGGCCCCGATCCCGCCATCGACCTATGGCGCGCTCGCGGGGGCGACGATCCTGTGCAACCTCTCCGCGTCCAACGTCACCATCGGCAAGGCGCGCCAGCGCGCGATGCTGTGCGCGGCGCAATCGGAACGCGCGATCGCGGCCTATCTCTTCTCGGCCTCGGGACCAGGCGAAAGCACCACCGACCTCGCCTGGGATGGGCAGAGCCTGATCCACGAGCTGGGTGAACAACTCGCCGCTTCGGGCCGCTTCGATGTCGAGGAGGAGATGATCCTCGCCGATATCGACGTCGCGCGTATCCGGCAGGAGCGGATGCGCGTCGGAACCTTCAACGACAGCGCCGCCGCGCTCGGCCATCCCGAGACCGAGTTCCGCCGCGTCGCTTTCCGCCACGATCCCGGGTTCGACGATATCGGGTTGCAGCGAAAGGTGCGCCGCTACCCCTTCGTCCCGAATACCCCCGAACGGCTCGACGAGGATTGCTACGAAGCCTTCAACATCCAGGTCGAAGGGCTGCGCAAGCGGATCGAATCGACCGGCGCGCAACGGCTGGTGATTGGCATCTCGGGTGGCCTCGACTCCACCCACGCGCTGATCGTCGCGGCCAAGGCGATGGACCGGATCGGTCTGCCCCGCGCCAACATCCTCGGCTTCACCATGCCCGGTTTTGCCACCGGCGAGGGGACCAAAGCCAATGCCTGGGCGCTGATGAAGGCGCTGGGCATCACCGGCGAGGAGATCGACATCCGCCCCGCGGCGAACCAGCTGCTCACCGACATGGGCCACCCCTATGCCAATGGCGAGCCGGTCTACGACATCACGTTCGAGAATGTGCAGGCGGGCCTTCGCACCGACTATCTCTTCCGCCTCGCCAACCAGCGCGGCGCCTTCGTCGTTGGCACGGGCGACCTGTCCGAGCTCGCGCTCGGCTGGTGCACCTATGGCGTCGGCGACCATATGTCGCATTATGCGGTCAATGCCGGTGTGCCCAAGACGCTGATCCAGTTTCTGATCCGCTGGTGCGTCGCCACCGACCAGTTCGATCGTGAGACCGACAAGGTCCTCGAATCGATCCTCGCCCAGGAAATCTCGCCCGAACTGGTCCCCGCCGGCGCCGACGGCGCACTGCAGAGCACCGAGAGCAAGATCGGCCCCTACGCCCTCAATGACTTCTTCCTGCACTACACCATCCGCCACGGCGCCGCGCCCTCGAAGATCGCCTTCCTGGCCTGGCATGCGTGGAAGGATGCGGCAGCGGGCGAATGGCCGCGCGGCATTCCGGCCGAAGCGCGTGCGCAATATGACCTCGCCACGATCCGCGGTTGGCTGGAGAAGTTCCTGTTCCGCTTCTTCGTGACCAGCCAGTTCAAGCGCAGCGCGATCCCCAACGGTCCCAAGGTCTCCCCTGCCGGCGCGCTCAGCCCGCGCGGCGACTGGCGCGCGCCGTCGGACGGCACCGCCAAGCCCTGGCTCGACGAACTGGACGCGAACCTCCCCAAGTGAGGCGCGTCCTTGTCGTCCTGCTGCTGCTCACGCTGGCAGTGCCGGTGCTCGGCTATGTCAACGCCACCGCCGACCCCGTGGTGCGGTACGCCGATGTCGGCCTTCGGGGCTGGCCCGCAACCACCCCGCCGGTCCGCGTCGCGCTGCTCGCCGACGTCCATGTCCAGGGCCCGGACCTCAGCCCGGAACGCATGGCGGGCATCGTCGAGCAGGTGAACGCGCAAAGACCTGACCTCGTCCTGATCGCGGGCGATTTCAGCGGCGACCGGGCGCTGCGCACCCGCCTCTATTCGGAAGACGAGATCGCCGGCTCGCTCAAGAGCCTCAGGGCACCGCTCGGCGTCTATGCCGTGCTCGGCAACCACGACCACTGGCGTGACGGCCGCGCGATGAAGCGCGCGGTCGCCGCCGCCGGCATCCCGGTCCTGGTCAATCAGGCGGTGCGCGCTGGGCCGCTCACCATCGCCGGGGCGGACGATATCCACACCCGCAACGCCGATATCGAAGCGCTGACCCGTTCCGCCGCCGCGCTGTCCGGCCCGACAGTCGTCTTGAGCCACAGCCCCGACATCGCCCCCGTCCTTCCACGGCAATTCGGGCTGGTACTCGCCGGGCACACCCATTGCGGCCAGATCGTGCTGCCGCTGGTCGGATACCTCGCCACCGCATCGCGCTATGGCGAACGCTATGCCTGCGGCATGGTGCGCGAGCCGGGCCGCACGACGATCGTCTCGGCCGGGATCGGTACCAGCGTCCTGCCCTTGCGCTTCGGCGCCCCGCCCGATTTCTGGATCATCACGCTCGGCGCTATCGCGCCCGCCGCATCCCCGCGCTAGGCTCCGCGCCGCCCCATGGGCCGGCCGCGATTCGCGCGTGCCGTTGGGAGGGATTTCCGCATGAAGACTGCCCTGTTCGCCGCGCTCGCGGCCGTCACGTTCGCGCCCGCCGCCGTCGCGCAGACCGCCGCCGCACCGGCCCCGGCTGCCGAAGCCGCCACCGCCGCCAAGTTCAATCTCGAGACCCCGATCCAGGACATCGTCGCCGACGCCAAGGCCAAGACAGTGCTCGAAGCCAACCTCCCGGGCATCAGCACGCATGAATCCTATGAGATGTTCAAGGGCATGAGCCTCAAGCAGCTCGCCGGCTATGCCGCCGACAAGCTGACGCCGGAAGTGCTCGCCAAGACCGAAAAGGAACTCGCCGCGGTCAAGTGATCCGGCCGACCCCGGACCATCGCGTCCGGGGTCAGTCCCGCGGCCCGAAGTTGAGGAAGCGGGTCACGCGATAGTCGAGCACCGCGACCACCAGATACACCGCCGCCTGTTTGATCCGCGTCCACAGGCCGGTGCGGACCCGATTCAGCTCGGGCGTTACCTCAAGCGATCGCGCGACCTCCGCATCGACATAGGCGCGGACATGCGCGGCGAACGCCGCATCCTCGATCCGCAGCATCACCTCCAGGTTGAGGAACAGGCTGCGTGTATCGAAATTGGCCGATCCGATCTGCACCGCATCATCGATCACGAACAATTTGGTATGCAGCTTGGTCGGCAGATACTCGAAGATCCGCACTCCGCGTCGCAGCAGCCCGCGATAGGTGAAGCGCGCGGCATGGAGCGTCAGATAATTGTCGGTGACCGAAGGAACGATCACGCGCACCTGTCCGCCGCGCCGCGCCGCGCGGTCGAGCCGCATCAGCATCGCCGGACTTGGGAAGAAATAAGCGGCGAGGATGTCGATCCGCCGCGCATGTTTGAGGTCACGGCGCACCGCGCGCGCCCAAGGCGACAGGCGGCGCGTCGGCCCGCCGAGCAGCCAGCGCAGCTTGCCCGCCGGCTCGCTCCACTCGGCCAGCGCCTTGCGCAGCACCCGCAGCGGCGCACGCGGTCGCTTGGCCCAGCGCCACAGCGCATCGAAATAACCGGCAAGCTGCGCCGCCTCCGGTCCCTCGACCAGCAGCCCGAGGTCACGCCAGCCGGGGCGGCCAGGCCCCTCGAAATAATCGTCCTGGATGTTGAACCCGCCGATGATGATCCGCGCGTCATCGGTCTCCGCATCGGCGAGCGCGACCTTCTGGTGGTTGCGCAACAGATAGCGGCGCCCCAGCCGCGGCACGAAGAAACAGACATTGCCGCCTGCTGCCCGCAGCGGCGCGAAGAAATCGCGGTCATAGGCGGGATCGCTGCCAAGCCCGTCGACGATCAGCGTCACCTCGACCCCCCGCATCGCCGCCGCCGCCAGCGCCGCCCGCACCCGCTCGCCCACGCTATCGTCGGTGTAGATATAGTAGAGTAGCCGCAGCGAACGCTGCGCGCGTGCGATCAGGTCCAGCAGCGTGTCGAGCCGGCGCGGCCCGGTGTCGAGCAGCGTCAGCCGATTGCCCTCGATCGCGAATACGGGTTGCGGCGGGGGTTCGGCGGGCAGGCCGGACGCAATCGCGGGTCGGGTCGGGTCGGCCTGCTCCATCTCCCGACGGATTGCACCAAGCCTGCTGCGATCACCAGCCCGGCATCGCATCTGCTCCCGATTTTCTTGACTCTTGGAGGGGGCGTCCCTAATTGGCCCCCTTTCCTGTATCTCTGCCCGAAGGAAGCGTTTCATGGCGCGCGTCACAGTCGAGGATTGCGTCGACAAGATCTCCAACCGGTTCGACCTGGTGTTGCTTGCTGCGCAGCGCGCCCGGCAGATCTCCGGCGGCGCCGAGCTGACGCTCGAGCGCGATCGCGACAAGAACCCGGTCGTCGCCCTGCGCGAGATCGCCGAAGAGACGATCCGCCCGGACAATCTCGAAGAGTCGCTGGTCGGCAGCCTGCAGCGCGTTCAGATCGACGACGAGGAAGCGCCCGATGAGGTCGGCTCGCTTGCAGCGTCGGCCGAGGCGCTTCGTCTCACTGCCGCTGCGCCGCCGCGCAACCAGAATCTGGGTGCTGACTACGACGGTTGATCCGTTTCGGACTCAGTTCAACAATAGCGGACGCCGGTATCCCTCGGGATGCCGGCGTTTTTGCATTTTCACGAATCGAAACAGGCACTTGATCCCGTTCCGTCCGGATCGGACAATCGCTGATCCGAATCGGGGGGGATGCCGTTGCCAGGCGTCGATGCGGTCATTTCGGCGATCGACGCCGTCGCGCGTGAGGCGATGCTGTTCGCCGCGATCGGATTCCTGATCGGCGGCCTCGACGACCTGTTGGTCGATCTGGTCTTTCTCTGGTCGCGTCTGCGCAGACGGTGGCAGCCCGACCCACAACGCGCGCCGCTTCGCGACGGCGGCCGGATCGCGATTTTCGTCGCCGCATGGGAGGAGGCACAGGTGATCGGCCCGATGCTGCGCACCGCCCTCGCTCGCTACGTCTATGCCGACTACCGCATCTATGTCGGCGTCTATCCGAATGATCCTGCCACGCTCTCCGCCGCCGGCGCCGTCGCAGCCACGGACGATCGCGTGCGCATCGTCATCAACCCCCTGCCCGGCGCGACGACCAAGGCCGATTGCCTCAATGCCATCTGGCGCGCGCTGCTGCGCGACGAGGCCGGGGAGGGGCCGGTCCGCGCGGTGGTGCTGCACGACGCCGAGGACGTGGTGCATCCCGACGAACTCGGCGTGATGGCCGCGTGGCTGGCCGATCATCAAGCGGTGCAGATTCCCGTCCTCCCGCTTCCTGACCCGCGCTCGCCATGGGTTGCCGGCCACTATCTGGATGAGTTTGCCGAAGCGCATGCCAAGAACCTGGCGGTGCGCGAAACCCTGGGCGCCGCGCTGCCCTTTGCCGGGGTCGGCTGCGCGATCGACCGGGCATTGCTGGGGCGGATTGCGCAGGCACGCGGCGGGCTTCCATTCGACGAATCGAGCCTGACCGAAGACTATGAGCTTGGCCTCACCGTCGCGGCGATAGGCGGACGGACCAAGCTGGCGCGAGTCCATGACCGCGAAGGCAAGCTGATCGCCGTGCGCGCCTATTTCCCGGGATCGCTGCATGCCGCGGTTCGACAAAAGGCCCGTTGGATGACGGGAATAGCGCTTGCCGGTTGGGACCGGACCGGCTGGGCGCGCGACGGTTCGATCGGCGAACACTGGATGCGGATGCGCGACCGGCGCGCGACGCTCGCGATCCCGGTCCTCGCCATCGCCTATCTCGCGCTCGTTGCCTGGGGCCTGTCACTCGCCATCCATCTCGCGATCGGAACGCCCGTACCGACACCGCAGGGCGGGCTTGCCACCTTGCTTGCAGCGAACCTTGCGTTGCTCGGCTGGCGGATCGCGATGCGCATGCGTTTTACCGCGCACGCGTTCGGGCCGGTTGAAGCCTTGCTCTCGATTCCACGGCTGTTCGTCGCCAACCTCGTCGCGCTTCTCGCTGCACGGCGCGCGATCGTGATCTATCTACCCACATTACGGGGCAATCGGCCGGTGTGGGACAAGACCGCGCACCACTTCCCCGAACCGGGCGAGAGTGGCGCAGCGTGAAGGGTCGGCCGCTACGCTTCGTTGCAGTCGTTGCCGTCAGCTGGGCGAGCGCGCGTACGATCATGTTGTGGCCACAGGGGGCAACGCTCCCCCAGGCAATCGAGGCCGCCTTTCCGCTTCTTCCGGCGCGGGCCGCCACCGCGCCCGCTTCACCGCCAGTCCCGCCGGCAGCCCTTGCGCGCAGGCCGGCGGCAATGCCCCTCCATACCATCCCGCTTGCCGCGACCGGCCCGGTAGCGCAGCGCAGCGATCCGGCGCGGGTCAACCTGGCGATGCTCGGCCTGGTTAGCTTCGGACGTGAGGAGGTCTTTGGGGCACCACCCGGCGCGCTGCCGCGCCCCGCGCCGCCCGCCCTGCTCCCTCGCACCGCCCAGCCTTCGCGCTGGTCCGCCAGCGCCTGGCTCCTCACCCGGCATGGGGCTTCCACCGGCGGATCGATGCTGGGCGGCGATCAAGCCGGAATGCGGATCGCCTATCACCCGGGAAGTGGGCGGATCGCGCTGTTCGCCCGGCTGACCACGCCGCTCGCCGGGCGAGGCAGCGAGGCCGCCGCAGGAATCGAATGGCAACCGACCACGGCCCCTGTCCGGATCATCGCGGAATATCGCGCGGGCCTCGACGATGTGCCCGGTGGTCCGGCAGTGGGCGTGGTCGCCGGGGTCTATGCCGTTCCGCTTCCGCTCGACTTCAGTCTCGAAGCCTATGGTCAGGCGGGCGCGGTTATGCGCACGCGCATCGATCCGTTCGCCGACGGTGCACTGCGCGTCACGCGCCAGGTCGCGACGGCCGGCCGCGCCCGGCTCGATCTTGGCGCGGGTGCCTGGGGTGCAGCACAGCGCGGTGCGGTTCGGTTCGATATCGGCCCCAGCGCGGTCGCCAGCGTGCCCGTAGGCGACAATGCGCTGCGCGTCGCGATCGACTGGCGCGAACGTGTCGCCGGGGACGCCCGCCCGGGTTCCGGTCCCGCACTCAGCCTGGGTACCGATTTCTAGCAAGTTTTCGTTCGCCCCCGCCTTCCGCACGCGCCGATCAGGGTCTAGGCATAGCCTGCCCATGGATCTCTACCTCCCCATCGCCAATCTCTCGGTCAACGCGGTCGTGATCGTGATGCTGGGGCTGGGCGTTGGGCTGTTGTCGGGCATGTTCGGCGTGGGCGGCGGGTTTCTCACGACGCCGCTGCTGATCGTCTATGGCATCCCGCCCACCGTCGCCGCCGCTTCCTCCGCCAGCCAGGTGACCGGCGCGAGCGTCTCGGGCGTGTTCGCGCATCTGCGCCGGCAGGGCGTCGACCTCCATATGGGCGCAGTGCTGATCGCTGGGGGCGTGCTCGGATCGGGGGCGGGCGCGCTGCTGTTCAAGCTGCTTCAGGCGAGCGGGCAGATCGATACCGTCATCGCGATCCTCTATGTCCTGATGCTCGGCTCGATCGGCTGGCTGATGCTCTCGGAATCGCTGGGCGCAATCCGTGCGCAGCGGGCCGGTTCGGCGCCAAAGGCGAAACGCCGGCGCCACCACCCGATGGTCGCGGCGCTGCCGCTGCGCTGGCGCTTCTATCGCTCGGGCCTCTACATTTCTCCACTCGCGCCGCTGCTGCTCGGCTTTGCGACCGGCATATTGACCATGCTGCTTGGGGTCGGCGGCGGGTTCATCCTGATCCCGGCGATGCTCTATCTGCTCGGCATGCCGGCGCAGGTCGTGGTCGGCACCTCGCTGTTCCAGATCCTGTTCGTCAGCGCCGCCGCGACAATGGTCCATTCGGTGACGACCAAGGCGGTCGATATCGTCCTTGCCGTGCTGCTGCTGCTCGGATCGGTGGTCGGCGCCCAGCTCGGCGCGCGCTTCGCCGCCAAGGCCAAGCCCGAATATCTCCGTCTCGCTCTCGCCGTCATGGTGCTGCTGGTCGCGCTGCGCATGGTGCTCGGCCTTGCCTGGCGCCCCGACGAGATCTTCACGGTGACGCCGGGATGAGAAGGCTCCCGCTCCTTCTTGCGCTCGCCGCGCCGCTGCTGATGGGTCAGGCCAAGCCGGTCCTCGTCCCCGACGTCTCCCAGCGCGAGATCGAGATCGCCTATTCCTTCACCGGCGCGGACCTGCTGTTGTTCGGCGCGATCGTCCATGCCGGCGGCAGCGCTGCGCAGCCGGGCGAGCCGCCCGCGGACATCGTCGTCGTCGTGAAGGGCCCGACCGAATCGGTACTGGTGCGCGAGAAACAGAAAATCGCCGGGATCTGGGTCAATGCCGATCGGACACGCTATCGCTCGGCCCCCTCCTTCTACGCGGTCGCCTCGTCGCGCCCGATCCGCGACATCGTCGATGCGCGCACCCGCGCCATCTACGAGCTCGGGCTCGACAGCCTCCAGCTCTCGCCCGCCTCGGGCGCGGTACCGGCGGTGCAGGCACGGTTCGACGCCGGACTGGTCGATCTCAAGAAGCGCACCGGCCTCTATTACGAGGCGCCCGGCACGGTCGAGATTTCGGACGGCGTCCTTTATCGCGGCCGCGTCAACATCCCCGCCCGCGTGCCCGTCGGCCGCTTCACCGCCGAAACCTTCCTGATCCGCGACGGTCGCGTGCTCGCCGCCGCGGTGCGGGAGATCGATATCCGCAAGTCGGGCTTCGAACGCTGGGTCGCGCGCGCCGCGGATAAATCATCGGTGCTCTACGGCATGGCCGCGGTGTTGCTCTCGGTCTTCTTCGGCTGGGCGGCAGGGGCGATCTGGCGGCGGTTCTAGAGACGCCGTACTCGACACCTAAAACCGCTCCATGCGAACCCAATCTTTACCTTGAATACGCCATATCGGTCAGGTTTGAACCGGGGAGCCAGCCTTGACGACCGACGCTATGGGCGGACAGCATTTCGATAATCTCCGTCCCGCCTCCGACGCGGCGGCGCCCGCTGGTGGTGCGCCGCTGACCGGCATCGGCGCGGTCTTTGCCATCGGCGGCGCGTCGAGCGAGGTCGTGTTCGACCCGGCCGCCCTCGAACTCTTCTCTGCCAGCGCCGATCCAGCGATCGCCAATGCCGGTACCGTGGGGAGTCAGGTCAAGATGCGGTCGGGCCCCGCGTGGCTTGTCGCGAATGTCCGTTCGCTGCGCTTCGATGACGCAAATGGCCGGATCGTGGCTCAGGTCGATTTCCTCGGCGAAGGCGTCGAAGAGAAGCTGACCGGCAAACTCTACGGCTTCCGCCGCGGCGTCACCCGCTATCCCTCGCCCGGCACCGGCGTCTTTCCCGTCTCAACCGCCGATCTGCGCCAGATCTACGCCGCCGACGATCGCCCGCATATCGAGGTGGGCAATGTCCATCCGACCCGCGACATCCGCGCCGCGCTGTATATCGATGCGATGCTGGGCAAGCATTTCGCGCTGCTCGGCTCGACCGGTACCGGCAAGTCGACCAGCGCCGCGCTGATCCTCCACCGCATCTGCGAGCTCGCGCCCCAGGGCCATGTCGTGATGATCGACCCGCACGGCGAATATTCCGCCGCGTTCAAGACCAACGGCGCGCTGTTCGACGTCTCCAACCTTGCCATGCCCTATTGGCTGATGAACTTCGAGGAGCATTGCGAGGTCTTCCTGACCACCGAGGGTTCGGACCGTCAGGTCGATGGCGACATCCTCGCCAAATGCATCCTGATGGCGAAGCAGAAGAACCGGCTTGCCGCCGAGTTCGGCAAGCTCACCGTCGATGCGCCGATCCCCTATCTCCTGTCCGACCTGACCCAGATCATCCAGAATGAGATGGGCAAGATGGACAAGGCGACCGACACCGCCCCCTATCTGCGGCTCAAGGGCAAGATCGACGAGATCAAGGCGGATCCGCGCTACGCCTTCATGTTCTCCGGGATGCTGGTCGCAGACACGATGGCGAGCTTCATCAGCCGCGTCTTCCGCCTGCCCGGTGACGGCAAGCCGATCTCGATCATCGACGTGTCGGGCGTGCCGTCCGAAATCACGTCAGTCGTGGTCGCGGTGCTCAGCCGCATGGTGTTCGACTATGCGATCTGGTCGCGCGGTGAATCGCAGCGTCCGATCCTGCTCGTCTGCGAAGAGGCGCACCGCTACGTCCCCAACGAGCGCAACGCCGACGGCTCGTCGGTCGGCCGGATCCTCAGCCGCATCGCCAAGGAAGGCCGCAAATACGGCGTCTCGCTCGGCCTGATCACCCAGCGCCCGTCGGACCTGGCCGAAGGCGTGCTGTCGCAGTGCGGCACGATCATCGCGATGCGCCTCAACAACGACCGCGACCAGGCATTCGTGCGCGCGGCGATGCCCGAAGGCGCGCGCGGCTTCCTCGATTCGATCCCCGCGTTGCGCAACCGGGAAGCGATCATGGTCGGCGAAGGCGTCGCCACCCCGGTGCGCGTGTCGTTCGATTCGCTCGACGAGGCCAAGCGCCCGGCATCGAGCGACCCGCTCTTCTCCGAACTGTGGAAACACACCGGCGGCGAGGAAGCGAGCCTCGAGCGCACGATCAAGCGCTGGCGCTCGCAGGGGCGCTGATCAGCCTCTCGGTACGGGCAATACGAACCGGTCCGGCGCCAGCGCCTCGCCGCGGGTGAACGCCGCCTGGCGCACCGCGCCACGGAACGGGCTGACCTTGTTCATCCGCATGCCCACCGATGCCCGGCCCGGTGCTTGCGGGGTGAATGCCAGCGTAGCTTCGGCCTGCAACGCGCCGTTGACGAAGGCACGATAGGTCGTCCCGTCATAGCTCTGCGCGACATGATACCAGCGCCCGACCGGAAAGCGCTTTTCCGCTACGATCAACGGCTGGCGATAGCCGGGACCGAGGATGAAGGTGTCGAGATACCATTCGCTACCCTCGACCCGGATCTCGAACAGCATCCGCGTACCGGCCTTCGCCGTCGGGTCGGTGTCGGCGCCGCTTTCGAGGTGGAACCAGCGCTGCTCGAACGCGCCGCCATCGGGACGGAACAGCGCCTCGAAGGTGAAGCGCGCCGCGCCCGCCAGCGGATGCCGGTCCAGGAAGACGACATCGTTCGCGCCGTCGAACGCCACTGCCTTGCCCAAGGGGCTGTCGATCAGCTTCGGCGCGCCATCGATCCGCGGCTTGAGGCCGCCAATCCGCCTCAGTGTATCGAAGGTCCAGATTTCGGTATCGCGCCCCTTCGCCACCGCTGGCGACAGGCCCGCCAGCACTGCGCCACCGCCGATCAACACTGTCCTGCGGTCAGTTCGCACCGGCGCTGTCGTTCTCGGTCTTCTTGGTGCGCGTGCCGCCCACCGGCACCGCCAGCAGCCGGGCGAGCTTCGCCTTGAACTCGCGCAGGTCGCCGCCGCTCAGCGCCTGGACGACCGAGAAGGAGACCGAACGCGGATTGATTGCGACGCCGTTCCGATAGAGCTCGTAATGGAGGTGCGGGCCGGTCGAGATGCCGGTCGATCCGACATAGCCGATCACCTGTCCGCGCGCGACGCGCTGGCCGCCGCTCACCGCGATCCGGCTCATATGGCCATAGCCGGTACCCATGCCGCCGCTGTGGTTGAGCCGCACGAAATTGCCATAACCGCCGTTGCGCCCGGCAAAGGCAACCGTGCCATCATTGGCGGCGCGGATCGGCGAGCCATAACCCGCGGCGATGTCGAGCCCCTTGTGCATGCGTGAGAAGCCCAGCACCGGGTGGCGGCGCAGGCCGAAGCCCGAGCTGATCCGGCCCGCTGCCGGCATCGCCATCTGCCCCTTGCGCTCGCCGGTACCGCGCCCGTCATACCAGGTGGTGCGGCCATCCTCTTCCCAGCGGACCAGCTGCAGCTTGCCCGCGCCGCCATTGAGGCCGGCATAAAGGAGGTTGCCCATCTGCACCTCGCCGGTCGCGGCCTTGGCCTGTTCGACGATGATGTCGAATTCGCTGTCGGCACCGACGCGGCCGATCGGCACGCGCGTCGCGATCGAACGGATATAGGCCTCGACCGCCTTGGCCGGCACGCCGGCGGCACGCGCCGAACGATACAGGCTGTCGCCCACCCGGCCGCGGATGCGCAGCGGGGTATGGTCGATCGCGATCGGAATTTCGTTGAGCGCCAGCCCGCCACCACTGCGCACCAGTTCCAAACTAAGGTCGAAACGCGCGCGGAACGCCAGCTTCTCAAGCGGGCGCGGCTGCGCCTTGTCCATACGGCGCCCAAGCGTGAGATCGATCTGGGTGCCCGATTTGAGATCGCCCAGCGCTACGGCGCCAGCGACCAGATCAGCGGCGCGTGCGGCATCGGCAGTACCCACGCCCGATCGCGTCAGCGCCGCTTGCAGCGCGCCACCGCTGCCCAGCGTCACCGTGCTCTGCAGAATCGGCCGTTCGGGCGTATCGGTAAGCGTGGCGACGAGATTGGTCGCGCCGAGCTTGGTGCCGGTCGTCGATCCCGCCGCCAGCGGCGCGATCGCCTGGGCATGCGCAATATCGGCATCGGTGCCGGTCAGCGCGGCGGGAACATTGGCATAGATTGGCCGCTCGAAGCCGGGCGAAAGCAGGACCGCCAGCGTGCACAGGCCGCCACAAGTCGCGACGCCGCGGAACCATTCGCCGCTACCGATGCGCGAGCCGAGATCGGGAACGAGGTCGAAATCGGGGAAGCGTTCGCGGAACTTGTCGGCCAGCGTGGCCTTGCGGATCACGAGCGCACGGCCGAACGAGCGCGCATTGGCGCCGCCCGCTTGCTCCACCCCATGATCGTTGCGCAAAAACAAGGTGCGCCGCCCCACTCCTTTTGCCGCCAGCCACCCGGCAGCCTCTGGAATCGTTGTGGAACCGAGTCCCTAAAGTCAAATTAAGTACCTAGCAGATTCCAGTGCTTGCGGCGAGTCGTGCGGTGGCGCGGACAGGGCGTTGGCTGTCCCGGAACAGGGCACGGAAGCACTTGCGCGACCCGCCTCGTCGCCCGATCTTGGCGGCGTAATGAGCCGCTTTTCGAACAGCCCGGTCACTGCGGTGCTCGGTCCCACCAATACCGGCAAGACCCATCTCGCGATCGAGCGGCTGTGCGGCCATTCGAGCGGGATGATCGGCTTTCCGCTGCGCCTGCTTGCGCGCGAGGTCTATGACCGCGTCGTCGCGATGAAGGGGCCAAAGGAAGCCGCGCTCGTCACCGGCGAGGAGCGCATCGTCCCGCCGGGCGCGCGCTGGTTCCTGTGCACGGCGGAATCGATGCCTACCGATCGTGAAGTCGGCTTCGTCGCGATCGACGAAGGGCAGCTTGGCGCCGATCCCGAGCGCGGCCATGTCTTCACCGACCGCATCCTCAACGCCCGTGGCCGCGACGAGACGATGATCCTCGGATCGGATTCGTTGCGACCGGTGCTCAAGAAGCTGGTGCCCGACGCCGAGATCGTCGCCCGCCCGCGCTTCTCCACCCTGCGTTATGCCGGCGCCAAGAAGCTCTCGCGCCTTCCCAAACGCTCCGCCATCGTCGCCTTCTCCGCCGAAGAGGTCTACGCCGTTGCCGAAGCGCTGCGGCGCCTGCGCGGTGGCGCGGCGGTGGTGATGGGCGCGCTCTCCCCACGCACCCGCAACGCGCAGGTCGCGATGTTCCAGTCGGGTGAGGTCGACTATCTCGTCGCCACCGACGCGATCGGGATGGGCCTCAACCTCGATGTCGGCCATGTCGCCTTCGCCTCGCTCTCCAAGTTCGACGGCAAGCGCCAGCGCCGCCTGACCATCGCCGAAATGTCGCAGATCGCGGGTCGCGCCGGGCGACACCAGCGCGACGGCACCTTTGGCGCGCTGGTCGAGGAAGGGCCTGGCGCCTTCACCCCCGAGGAGATTCGCGCGATCGAGGATCACCATGTCCCCGCGCTCGACCATCTGTTCTGGCGCGAGGGCACGCCCGATCTCGCCAGTATCGACGCACTGGTCGCCAGCCTGGAGCGCAAGCCGGAGTCCCCCGTGCTGCGCGCCGCGCCCGAGGCGGTGGACCTGGGCGTGCTCAAGCGGCTGGCCGGCGAGGATTGGGTGCGCGATCGCGTCCGCTCGTCGCGCGCCGTCGCCCGCCTCTGGGCTGCCTGCGGCCTCCCCGATTTCCGTAAGCTCGGGGCAGACCCGCATGCCCGTTTCGTCGCACGCGTCTTCAAGCATTTGAGCGAAGGCAGCGGTCATATTCCGCACCAATGGTTCGCCGACGAGATTGCCCGGCTCGACCGGATGGACGGCGATGTCGAGACGCTCGCCGGGCGCATCGCCGCCACGCGCAGCTGGGCCTATATCGCCCAGCGTTCCGATTGGCTCGCCGAGCCGCTCCATTGGGCCGAGCGCACACAGGCGCTCGAAGAGCGGTTGTCCGACGCGCTCCACGCCAGCCTGACCCAGCGCTTCGTCGACAAGCGTACCACTGCGCTGCTCCGCCAGATCGGTGCGGGTGCATCGCACCTTCCGGTTGTCGTCGGACCGGAGGGAGAGGTCAGCGTCGAGGAGCATGTGCTCGGCCGTCTTCAGGGGTTCCGCTTTGCGGTCGATCCCGATGCGCGCGCTGCGGACAAGCGCATGCTGCTCGCCGCCGCCGAAAAGGGGCTGGCCAGTGAGCTGCAGCGGCGCGGCGATGCCCTGATCGCGGCGCCCAACGACGAGCTCGCGCTTGATGCCGCCACGATAGCGTGGCGCGGTGTCCCCGTCTCCACGATCGAAGCGACCGGCAATCCGGTGCGGCCGCGCATCCAGCTCGACCGTTCGCTCAACGTCCTCGATGCCCGGATCCGCGCGGCCGTACAGGAACGGATCGAGCGCTGGTTCGCCGACCGGCTCGACGCCGACATTCCCGACCTGGTCCGGCTCGACGCGCTGAGCCGCGACGAAGGCGCCGGCAGCCGTGTATGCGCGCTGGCCGGCCTGCTGGTCGAGGTCGGTGGCCTGCTCCCCCGCCGCGCCGCAGGGGCGCAGGTCGAGGCGCTCGACCCGCAGGACCGCAAGCGGCTGCGCAAGGTCGGGATCGTCATCGGCACGCTCGATATCTTTGCGCCGGCGCTGCTTAAGCCGCGCGCCGCCGCCGCACGCCGCGCGCTGCTCGGCCTCCATGAAAAGCCTGCCGAGGGCGCAACCGTCCTTCCCCGCGCCGCCCCCGGCGCGACGCTGGACTATGGCTTCCGCCCGTTCGGCGCCCAGGCGGTGCGCGTCGATCTCGCCGAACGGATCGCTCATGCCGCACACGACGCCCGCAAAGGGCGCGCGCCCTTCACTCCCGATCCCGCGCTCGCCACCTCGATGGGTCTCACTTCCGACACGCTCGCCCGGCTGATGACCCAGATCGGGTTCCAGGGGGTCCGCACCCCCAAGGGGGAGGCGCAACGCTGGGTGTGGAAGGGGCTGACGCCGCTCGCCAAGGCCAAGGCGCCGCCGCGCGACACCTCGATGGCCCGCGCCTTCGCCGCGCTCACGGAGCTGGTCGATGACTGACCCTGCCATGCGGATCGACCGGTTCCTGTGGTTCGCCCGGCTCGTGAAGACCCGCGGCGGCGCCCAGGACATGGCCGAGGCCGGGACGCTGCGGCTCGACGGACGCCGGATCGAACGCTCCTCAGCGCAGGTCCGCGTCGGCTCGATCATCGCCTTCCCGCTGCGCGGCCGGGTGCGCGTGCTGCGCGTCGAGGCGCTGCCGCACCGCCGCGGCCCCGCGCCCGAAGCCGCCGCCCTCTATCAGGAGCTGCTCACCGGCACGTCGCCGGAAAAGGCTGAAAATTGAGAACGTATCGCAGAAAGCGTCTCTTGATTGACGCGCCCGGACCACGGGCATAGCAGGAATGGGTTCACCGCCCGCAGGGGCGTTTCAGGGGCCGTAACTGCCATGACCTATGTCGTCACCGATGCCTGCATCCGCTGCAAGTATATGGACTGCGTCGAGGTGTGTCCGGTCGACTGTTTCTATGAGGGCGAGAACATGCTCGTCATCAACCCCAGCGAGTGCATCGACTGCGGCGTCTGCGAGCCCGAATGCCCCGCCGAGGCGATCCTGCCCGATACCGAGAGCGGGCTGGAACAGTGGCTCGAGCTCAACAACACCTTCTCGGCGCAATGGCCCAACGTCACGCGCAATGCCGGCCAGACCCCGGCTGACGCGGACGAGTTCAAGGGCGCCGAGGGCAAGTACGACAAGTATTTCTCGCCGGAGCCCGGCGCCGGCGACTGACGTCCCCCGTGTTTGAGCCGGTCTGACGACCGGCTGCGGCGCCGGCCCGCTCCCCCACCCGGCCACCCACAACCTACAGTCGATGGGTGGCCGGGTGGGAGAGCGGGCCGGTACCACGTTCAGCGCAAGCTGAACCAGTCCCGATACTGCGGCGCAGCATCCGGAATCCCGCGGATTCCGGGGTGGTAATTTTATTTCATCTGTGTTAAACAGCGCGCCGGACGCGAGGAATCGCGTTTCGGTACTGGAGACCGTTGTTGATTTGCCCCGATCGCCGTCTTCGTCCCGGTAACCGCACCGGGCGATACGCGCAATCCCATAAGGGGCCACGTTGATTAGAAAGGCTTCCCACACATGGCTGCCAAGGCGCTGTCCTTCGATGTCGGCGATTATGTCGTTTACCCCAAGCACGGCGTTGGCCGTGTGATCGAACTCCAGAAGTCGGAAATCGCGGGGATGCAGCTCGAGCTGTACGTCCTCCGCTTCGAAAAAGAGAAGATGACCCTCCGCGTTCCGACCAACAAGGCCGAGAGCGTCGGGATGCGCAAGCTGTCGAGCGACAAGACGCTCCGCGAGGCGCTCGACACGCTCAAGGGCAAGCCCAAGGTCAAGCGCACCATGTGGTCGCGCCGTGCCCAGGAATATGAAGCGAAGATCAACTCGGGCGACCTCGTGTCGATCGCCGAAGTGGTCCGTGACCTGTTCCGCGCCGACGACCAGCCCGAGCAGAGCTATTCGGAGCGCCAGATCTTCGAAGCCGCCGCGTCGCGTCTCGCCCGTGAGCTCGCCGCGATGGAACAGATCGACGAGAAGGCCGCGCTCGAGAAGCTTCTCGACATTCTGCGCGCCGCCGCGGCGATCTACAACAAGGACAAGACGCCCGCATAAAGCGCGCTCAAGCCTGAACCGAAAGGGCGGCCCGCAACGGCCGCCCTTTTTGTTTGCACCGCCTTGTCGGGGGTGTATTATAACAACAATACACACAGGAGAGTCGCGATGAAACTCGCCCTTGCCATTACCGCCGCCGTCCTGCCGCTTGCCGCATGCAACTTCGCCAACGGCATGAGCGGCGACGTCGTCCAGCCCAGCGGCTCGGGCGGCACCCGCAATTTCGACGTGTCCGGCTTTACCGAAGTGTCGTTGCGCGGCGCCGACGATGTCGAGGTCCGCAACGGCCCAGCCTTCAAGGTTAACGCGGAGGGCGACACTGCGCTGCTCGACCAGCTCGAAATCCGCAAGGACGGCGATACGCTGCGCATCGGCCGCAAGGACGACAACTGGAAATGGGGCGGCGACAAGGGTGCGAAGATCATCGTCACGCTGCCCAAATTGCTCAGCGCCAGCGTCGCCGGATCCGGCGACATGACCGTCGATCGCGCCGACGGCAATTTCGATGCCTCGATCGCCGGATCGGGCAATCTCAGCATCGCGCAGTTTGCGGGCGGCAAGGCCGATCTGTCGATCGCCGGATCGGGTGACTTGCGCATCGCGGCGGGTCAAGCGAGCGAGATCGACGCCTCGATCGCCGGATCGGGCGATATCGACGCCTCCGGACTCAAGGCCGAGCGTGGCGACATCTCGATCGCGGGCTCGGGCAACCTTCGCGCGCAGGTGACCGGTCAGGCGGATGTCTCGATCGTCGGATCGGGCGATGTCGAGCTGACCGGCGGTGCCAAATGCTCGGTCAGCACGATGGGTTCGGGCACCGCGCGCTGCAATTGATCGGGTGAGAAACAGCGGGCGCTGTCCGCTGACAAGGCGCACCGCTTGCACATCCCGGTGAATTGATGCGATTCACCGGCGATGCGCATCGCTCTGCTGATCCCGATCGCCCTCTTCGCTGCCGGGTCCGCACCCGCGCCTGAGGAACGGCGCGTCCTGCTCACCGGCTTCGACCGGATCCGCGTCGATGGTCCGTTTATGGTACAGGTGGTCGCGGGACCGCCCGCTGCCACCGTCTCCGGCGATCACCGCGCGATCGACCGGGTGAGCATCCGCAATCAGGGCGGCATTCTCGTCGTCGGCGTCAGCACCGCGACCTGGGAAGGCTGGAGCGACAAGGAACGGGCGGCTGCAATCACCGTGACCGTCCCGCGCCTGCGCGCGGCGAACATCAACGGCGGGGGCAAGCTCGATATCGCGAGCATCGCCGGCCAGCGCGTTGATCTCGGCGTTAACGGCGCGGGATCGCTGAACGTACGTAGCCTTACTGCGGACCAGCTCGTCACCACGCTCACCGGTACCGGCATCGTGCGCGTCGATGGCGGAACCGCTCGCACCGCGCGTTTCATGTCCTATGGCGCAGGATCGATCGATGCCACCGGCCTGTCGGTCAGCGACCTCACCGTCCACTCGCAGAGCGCAGGCGACAGCCGCTTCACGGCGCGCTTCACCGCCAATGTCTCGACGCTCGGCACCGGGTCGGTACGGGTCGAGGGCAATGCCGCCTGCCGCCTCGCCGGACCCGGCCCGGCCAGCTGCGCGGGAAAGGTCGAGGGACGTTAGGACCGGTCTAGTGGCGGCGCCGGCCCGCTCCCCCACCCGGCCACCCATCCAGAGTACGCTGTG
>CAYOXO010000050.1:0-26831 GCA_964407945.1 uncultured Stakelama sp. | reverse complement strand
GGTCTTGTCTCATAACCACTCGAACGTGCGATCCGCTGTAGCGAAGCGCCTCCTCGCCCTTCAAAACCGTGCCATCTGGCTGGGGAAGCTCGCCCAGCACTTGATCAATCTCGCGCCGTGACATGCCGATGAGTAGCGGGGGAAAGCCATCGTCTCCGATTAGAAACTCGCTGATCGCCATGCCGCCTTCCTCTCAGTAAGCGTGTGTCGCACCGCGATCGAACGGCGGCAATGGGGGCGTAAGCGGCCGTTCACGCTCTCCATCATTCCGACCCTGTCGGGATCCATAGCATCACGGACGATGCGATAAGTTTCTTGCTTCCAGCACGCCTTTCCGTGGATCCCGGCACAAGGCCGGAATGACGGCCTATGCGTGATGCACCACAACTGCGTGCTTCCCGACTGCCCGGTCTTGCCGTGGCTCAGCCGAAGATGGCGACGCCTTGCATCCCCTCCGCCACCCGCACGCCATCGGCGTTCGACATCCGCATCGACTGGCTCGAATAGCCGTCCCGCGCACGATCGGTTTCCGCTTCGAGCAGCCACCAGCCGTCGTGCGTCGCGGCGCGGGGCTGGAGGATATTGACGATCCAGGTGAGCGACGAGAGCGGGGTCATCTTCTGGAACAGCTTGAACGCCGCAGGGGGCAGCGCGTCGCCCATCGCCATCAGTTCGACCTCCGGGTCCAGTCCTTCGCGATCGATCAGCCGGCCCCAGCGCAGCCATTCGGTGGCGCCTGGTGCCTTGAGGTCGAAGAAGTTGAAGTTGCCGGTGAAGAACTCCGCCGGGCCGGTGTAGAGCTGCGCGTCGGCGGGCGGCGGGCTGTGATCTGAGGGGATCGTCACGTCATGGTCGATCGCCGACTGGAGCTGCTCCATGAAGACAAAGGTCGTGCGCAGGCCGAGGCCCGCTTCGGACACGATATCCGCCTGAATGAAGGCCGCGTTGCGCCCGCGGCGCAGCTTGGTCGCGGTCACCGTGACGGGACCGGCAAGGGGCCCGATAAACGCGATCTGCGCCGAACGCAGCGGAGGCAGGTCCGGCTCGATCTGCTTCGCCGCCGCCAGTGCCAGCGCGGTCGACAGTCCGCCATAGGCGGTTCTTCCCTGGAGCCAGTTGGGGGGGATTTCGGTGGTGAAGCCGGTTTCGTTGTACTTTGCCTGCGCGAGAAGGGCGGGGAGCGAGGTCATACCGCATCCTCCAAAAAGCGATCGCGCAGCTCACGCTTGAGCACCTTGCCGATCGCGCTGCGGGGCAGTTCGTCGATCGGGACCAGCGCCGCGAGCCGCTGGGTCTTGCCGAGTGCCGCGTTGATCGCCGCCAGCACGTCGCTCGCCGGCGTTTCGTCGGCCGGGACGTAGAAGCCGACCGGCGTTTCACCCCATTGTTCCGACGGCACACCGACGACCGCGCAATCGCGCACGGCGGGAAGCTTGGCCAGCTCGGCCTCGATATCGCTCGGATAGATGTTGAATCCACCCGAGATGATCAGATCCTTCTTGCGGTCCATCAGGGTGAGAAAGCCCTCCGCGTCGAACCGCCCGACATCGCCGTGGCGGATATAGCGGTTGCCGTCGGCATCGAACCACTCGGCATCGGCGCTGGCCTGTTTACGGCCGTGATAGCCGCTCATCATCGCCGGGCTGCGGCCGACCACTTCGCCCATCTCGCCCTGCGGCACCTCGTTCCCCTCATCGTCGATCAGGCGGATATCGTGGCCCGGTACCGGCATGCCGACGGTGTGGAGCTTGTTCGGAAACATGTTGCACATCAGCACGCAGGTGCCGCCGCCCTCGGTCATCCCGTAATATTCGATCAGCATGCCCGGCCAGCGCGCCAGCACATCGGCCTTGAGCGCAGGGGAGAAGGGGGCGCTGGTGCAGGTCTTGATCCGGAAGGACGAGAGGTCGAAGCGATCGAAATCCTCGACCGCCATGATCCGCTGATACTGGACCGGGACCAGCATGGCATGGGTGCCGCGATGCTTCGCCGCCGCCTCGAGGAAGCCGCGCGCGTCGAACTTGCCGAGCAGCACCGCGGTGCCGCCCCAGCCAAGGGTAGGAATGAAGCTGACCAGCGTCGTGTTCGAATAGAGCGGAGTGGCGATCATCGTTACCGCATCGCCGAACCCGGCGGCGGCATTGTGCACGATATGCGCCCAGCGCATCGCATGCGGCTGGACGATCCCCTTGGGGGTGCCGGTGGTGCCCGAAGAATAGATGATGTTGAACGGGTCTTCGGGCACGATCGCGGCCGGGGCGGGGCTGGTCGCGTCGCCGAGCCAGGCGTCGAAGGCAATGCCTGCGTCACTCGCATCGAGCGCGACACGCGTTGCGGAAAGGGGCCGGTCGCCAAGCGTCGCGGCGGCATCGGCATCGAGGAACACGATTCCGGTGCCGCTGTCGGCGATCATCGCCGCCATCTGGTCGCCGGTGGAAGAGGGCGCGACGGGCGCGGGGGCACCGCCCGCGCGGATCGCGCCGAGGAATATTGCGGCATAGTCGAGCCCCATCGCGCCGACGATCGCCACCGCCTGCCCGTGATTGAGGCCGTCACGCTGGAGCGCCGCGGCGACCGCGTCCATGCGCGCGTCGAGCTGAGCATAGGTGAGCGTAGAGTCCCCCTGGATGATCGCGGCCTTGTCGCCGCGTTCGCGCGCATGGGCCGCGATCAGATCCGACAGGGTGGCGAAGGGCTGGGACAGGATTTCGGCGGCGGTTTGCATGCTCTCTCCTCGATTCGGATGAGGTGCTAGGCGAAACCGCCATTGGCTGCCATACGCGATCTTCGAAAATATGACGTGGAGCGGGCGGTATGAGTGGTTCGATGGGCGGCATGGTCGCGATCGTGACGGGCGGCGGCACCGGGATCGGCGCGGCGGTGGTGCGCAAGCTGGCGGAACGCGGGGTGCGCTGCGTGATCAACTATGCGTCGAGCAAGGACGCAGCCGAAGCGCTGGTGGCGGAAATCGGCAATGGATCGATCGCGGTTCAAGCGGACATCGCCGATGACGCGCAGTGCCGCGCGCTGGCCAAGGCCGCCACCGACGCGTTCGGGCGGATCGACCTGCTGGTCAATAATTCGGGCAAGACCAAATTCGCCAATCACGAGGATCTGGAGGCGCTCAGCGCCGACGATTTCCTCGACATCTACCGGCTCAACACGGTCGCGCCGTTCCAGATGATCCGCGCCTGTGCCCCGGCGATGCGCGAGGGACCGGCGAGCGCGGTGGTCAATATCGCGTCGGTCGCGGGCGTGTTCGGCAACGGATCGTCGGTCGCCTATGCCGCGTCCAAGGGCGCATTGGCGACGATGACCAAGAGCCTTGCCCGCGTCCTCGCCCCCGCGATCCGGGTGAATGCGGTGGCGCCGGGTTATGTCGGCACCGGCTGGTTCAGCGAACGGATGACGCAGGAGGCGTTCGAGGCGTTCGAGAAGTTCATCGCCAGCCAGACGCCGATGCAGATGGCCGCGCATGCCGAGGATATCGCCGGGCCGGTGGTCAATCTGCTCGACCCCGCCAGCCGCGTCATCACCGGGGAGACGGTGCTGCTCGACGCGGGCGCGCATCTCGATGTCGGACTGTCGCGGCGGCCGGGGAAGGGCTAGCGCTAGCGCCGCGCCTCGGTCATCATCCGCACTGCGAGACCGGCGAGCACCGTGCCCATCAGCCAGCGCTGGACCAGCGCGAAGCCGGGGCGACGCTGGAAGAAGCGCGCGATGAAGGCGGCGCAGACGATGATCGCGGCGTTGACCGTGACGCTGGTGGCGATCTGGATCGAGCCCAGCACGACCGCCTGACCCAGCACGCTGCCCTTGGCCGGATCGATGAACTGCGGGAGCAACGAGAGATAGAGGACCGCGACCTTCGGGTTTAGCAATACGGTCACCAGCCCCATCGAGAAGAGCCGCTTCGGTCCGTCCTGCGGTAACTCGCGCACCTCGAAGCTTGAGCGGCCGCCTGGGCGCACTGCTTGCCATGCAAGCCACAGCAGATAGCCGGCGCCGGCGATGCGGATCGCGTCATAGGCGAAGGGCACGGCCATCAGCAGCGCGGTAAGGCCATAGGCGGCGCAGAGCATGTAGACGACGAAGCCGAGTGCGATCCCGCACAGCGAAATCAGCCCGGCCGCTCGCCCCTGACTGATCGAGCGCGAGATCAGGTAGATCATGTTGGGTCCGGGCGTCAGGACCATGCCAAGCGCGATGGCGGCGAAAGCGAGAAGCGTATCGGGTCCGGGCATACCATCCTCCGGTGCAAAGAGTGATGCCCAGACGCGCGGCACAAGCCGTCCGCGCTTCCCGATGGTTTCCCATCTTCAAGCGTCAGTCACGCGGCGGCGAGAGGACGTTAGGCGGCTCGTGCGGTGCGCGCAAAGACAGCGCTGCTAGGGTCGTTGCAAGTGCGACTTTACCGGCTTTCGGCCATCCGGAAGCGCTTTTCAGCCTTTGCTCACGTCCCGCTCATGCCGCTCACCCCGGCCCGTGCGAGGAGCATGTGGCACTTTCAAAGGAGTCAGAGGCATGAGCGGATCGAGCAAGACGGCCGAGATGGCTACGGGCGGCGGCGCTGCCTATCGCGCGGGTGTAGGTGTGGCGGCGCTGACATCGTTCCTGATCGTGTGGACTTCGATCGTCCGCGACAGCGTCGACGATGCGGGCTTCTTCCTGCTGGTGATGGCGCCGGTCGTTGGCGGATACGCCGTGCGGTTCCGGCCGGAGGGGATGGCTCGGACGATGGTCGGAGTGGCGGTCATGCAGCTCGTGTGGACTCTCGCCGTCGCCACCGCGCCGATGACCGCGCAGGTGGCGGACGGCGTGCTCAAGACCTGGCTGTTCGGCGGCGGGTTCACGCTGCTGTGGCTGGTGTCGGCGGCGCTGTTCCGGGCCGCGGCACGGGCGGTTGGCGACTCGACGGAGTAGGGCGGGGCGGCGCTCTGATTCTTTGAGTCTGGTCGGCCTAATTCCACCCCGTCATCCCGGCCTTGTGCCGGGATCCACCGGGAAGCGGGGCTGGGAGCAAGAGGCTCTGCGGCGTTGCGGGAGGCGCCGTGGATCCCGGCACAAGGCCGGGATGACGGAGGGTGGCTGCCTCTCTCTCGCATTCACTTGTGCCTTGCGGCCGAAACGTCTGCTAGCCGGAAAAGTGATGGAGCTTTGAGTGCAGAATGTACGGCTTCATCGTATCCACGGTGGAAATGTTCTTGTGCCAAAGGATGTAAGTATAATCCCATTCCTCCGTAATCACGCAGTTCAAATCCGGGATAACAAACTTCGAAAATTGAGATGCATCTTTCCTCATCGATGTGGGATGGTCATCAAGAAGGAGTTCGAAATCATCTGGAAACTCGATCAAGCCAGATGAGTATCTTGCAATCCCGGTGCGGAAGTCTTTGGAGATAGACAGTATCAGGGCGTTGAACCTCGACCACTCCTCCTCGCCGACCTCGTCCAATAGATGGAGCCGATCCTCTCCCAGCCATTCCGGCCAGAGCGAGATATATTCCTTGCGGAACTCCCGCCGGACTTCGCAATCTTCGAAATACGCGTCGAACATCGTTGCACGGGGCATCGGCTTTGTCTCGCTCATGCCTCCACGCTAGTTACAATGCAGCGACGCCTCAATATCCGCTTGCCACCAGATCTGGATCATTCGCCAGGGATGAGGCTAACACCGGCCCAACCTCACCCCCGGCGCGTAGCAGCTGCACCTTCGCCGTATTTGCCGCGGTCTGGCCGAACAGGATCTTCTTGTCCTCTTCGTTCATCCTCGAGCTGCCGGGGCTCCGCTCCCGCCCCGTCCCCCGGCCTTGTGCCGAGGTCCACCGGGCGGCCGGGCCGGGAGCAAGAGGCTCTACGGCATTGCCAGAGACGCCGTGGATCCCGGCACAAGGCCGGGATGACGATGTAGCTTAGCACGGGTAACCCATTGTGACCGTTAGCGGCATGCCACTTTCACGAACCTGTGCTCTTCTGCATCCTGCGAGAAAATCTGGATCGACACAGTGGGCTGTCGAGTAACCGAATAGCTGAAGCTGCTGCCAAGCGCCTGCTTCGAGGCCTTGAAGCTGTAGGTGCCGCCAGCGTCACGCTGCAATGCCATTCGAGGGCGGACCAGAAGCAAAGGCTCGGAGTTTCTTCCGCCCAGGCCGTAATCGTAGCTGGAGTAAATCGTCCGATCGCCTGATGTGATACGATCAGGCTCGACGCGGATGATCGGGAGGGCATCGCCGGCACGGTAGCAACCGGTAATTTCATCCTTTGGAAGCATCCGAGATAGCGCGCCTGCCTCCTTGCCCCAATCAGAATCACAGGCGGCTGTAACTGCGGCGGCCATCAAAGCGAAAATGGCCAGCGAACGTTTCATGCGACCAGCATAGCGGCAATCGTATCGACGACAATGACCGCTACCCACCCGGTTTTGGTTATCTGCCGGGGTGAGGGGCGGCCACCCCGCACCCCGGCGTGCGGCAGTTACACCTTCGCCGTGTTCGCTGCGGTCTGGCCGAACAGGATCTTCTTGTCCTCTTCGCTCATCGTCGGGTTGCCGGGGCGGACTTCCTCGCCCTTGGCATAGGCGCGGATGGTTGCGGGACGGGCCTTCACGGCTTCGAACCAGCGCTTCAAATTAGGGAAATCGTCGAGATTCTGGCCCTGCGCTTCGTGCGGGACGATCCACGGGTAGATCGCCATGTCGGCGATCGAATAGTCCTCGCCGGTCACGAACGGCTTGCCCGCGAGCTGGCGGTCGAGCACGCCGTAGAGGCGGTTGGTCTCGTCGATATAGCGCTTCTGGGCATAGGGAATCGCCTCGGGCGCGTAGCGGTTGAAATGGTGATTCTGCCCGGCCATCGGGCCAAGCCCGCCCATCTGCCACATCAGCCACTGCATCTGCACGATCTTGTCGCGCTGGGCCGGGCCGAAGAACTTGCCCACCTTGTTGGCGAGATAGGCGAGGATCGCGCCGCTTTCGAACACGCTGATCGGCTCGCCGCCGTCCGCCGGATCATGGTCGACGATCGCGGGCATGCGATTGTTGGGCGCGATCTTGAGGAAGTCGGGCTTGAACTGGTCGCCCTGGCCGATGTTGACGGGGTGGATGGTGTAGGGGAGGCCGGCTTCCTCGAGAAACAGCGTGATCTTGTGGCCGTTCGGGGTGGGCCAGTAATAGAGATCGATCATGTCGGGGAAGCCTCCGGCTTGGGTTGGAGCCGCGAGATAGGAAGCGGACCGCCCAGCGCAACCGGGCAGCGCGCAACCGCCGTTACGCTGCCGGTTCGGATTCCGCCGCTTCGCGCTTGTGGACCTTGGGCACGACGCGCAGCACGATGATGACCAGTGCCCCGAAGGCGAGGCCGGCGGCGAGCACGAAATTGCCCGCCTTGAACCCGTGCTCCGCACCCCAGGCCAGTGACTGGGTGAGCGCCAACGGCCCGACGATCAGCGCGACGCTGTTGAGGCTGGCGATGCCGCCCTGGAGCGCGCCCTGACGGCTGGCGTCGGTCATGCGCGAGAGCAGCGCATTCATCGAGGGGAAGGCGAGCGCCTGGAACGCGCTGACCGCGAGGATGACGTAGATCATCCAGGTCTCCCGCGCGAAGATATAGGCGGTGAAGGCGAGCCCGCCCGCCGCCATGCCGAGCACGACGGTGCGCTCCTCGCCCCATGCCTTGATCGCGCGGCCGGTGACGAGCATCTGCACCGCGGCCATGCACAGGCCGGCGGCGGCGAGCGACAGGCCGATCATCTTCTCGTTCCAGCCGAGCGTGATCTCGCCGAAGAACGCCCAGGTCGCGGGATAGACCATGTGCGCCAGCTGCCACAGGAACATCGCCGCGAGCAGCCAGCCGGCATTGCCGGCATGGAAGATCGGCTTGAACGCAGCGAAGATATGCGCGTCGCCCCAGCGGAAGGGGCGGCGGCCTTCCGGCTTGATCGTTTCGGGCAGCATGGTGAGGATCCAGATCGCATTGAGTCCCGCCAGCACCGCCGCGGCGATGAACGGGGTGCGCGGACCGAATCCTGCAAGAAGGCCGCCGAGCGCCGGGCCGAGGACGAAGCCGATGCCGAATGCTGCGCCCATCAGGCCGAAGGTGGCGCCGCGCTTTTCGGGCGGGGTGACGTCGGCGAGCACGGCGTTGGCGGGGCCGAACGACGCGCCGGCGATGCCGGCGATGACGCGGCCGAGGAAGAGCCAGCCGATGGTGGGGGCGGCGGCCATGAGGGCGTAGTCGATCGAGAAGGCGAGCATCGAGAACAGCAGCACCGGCCGCCGCCCGATGGCGTCGCCGAGCGTACCGAGGATCGGACCCGCGAAGAACTGCGCGATCGCGAAGGCGAACAGCATGTAGCCGCCGATGCGCGCGGCGTCCTCGAGCCCGACATGGGCGAGCTCGACGATCAGCCGCGGAAGCACCGGCATGATGATCCCGAAGCCGATCGAGTCGACCATGACGGCGGCCAGCACGATGGGCACGGCACGATGATGGAAGCGCATGGGGTCCCCTTTGGATGCGGCTTCTAGCCGGTGCGGGGCGCCCTGTCTCTGGCGATCTCTCGGGGGATTGCGCGGCTGCTGTCAAAACGGCGCTTGACCTGCTTCGGGCCATACCGCAAACTCGAAAAGTGATTTCGAGGCCGACTCCGGAAGGCGGCGGCGTTCGGAGCAAAAGAGAACATGTCGGTGCCGATGTTTGGACTCGCGCAAGTGAGCGTGTCTCCGGCGCGGAGGGGAAAAGGAGAATAAGGTGGCAACCCTGGCAGAACCGGCGACCGCGGACGATCTCGACTCGTTCCGTACCGAGGTGCGCGAATGGCTCGCGGCGAACTTCCCGGCCGCGCTCAAGGGCAAGGACAACACCATGTCCGCGGTCGAAGGCCCGACCGAGGAAACCGCTGATCAGGCCGCCTGGCGCAAGGCGATGGGCGAGAAGGGCTGGGGCGTACCGACCTGGCCGAGCGAATATGGCGGCGGTGGGCTGAGCCGAGCTGAGGCCAGGGTGCTCGCCGACGAGATGGCCAAGATCGGTGCCTGGAACCCGATCGGCGGGATGGGCGTGATGATGTTCGGCCCGACCTTGCTGGAATATGGCAACGAGGCGCAGAAGCGCGAGCACATCCCCGCGATCGCCAAGGGCGAGGTTCGCTGGTGCCAGGGCTATTCGGAACCCAATGCCGGGTCCGACCTCGCCAACCTCCAGTGCTTCGCCGAGGACAAGGGCGACCATTACCTCGTCAACGGGCAGAAGACCTGGACCAGCGGCGGGCAATGGGCCGACAAATGCTTCTGCATCGTCCGCACCGACAAGACCCAGAAACAGGGCGGCATCACCTTTGTCCTGATCGACATGGATACGCCCGGCGTCGAGGTGAAGCCGATCCAGATGATCAGCGGTATGTCGCCTTTTTGCGAGACCTTCTTCACCGATGTGAAGGTGCCCAAGGAAAACCGCGTCGGCGAAGAGGGGCAGGGCTGGACGATCGGCAAACGCCTGCTCCAGCACGAGCGGACGAATCTGTCGGGCGGCGGATCGCGGCTGATGCCGAGTGGGCCGTCACTGGCCGATATCGCCAGGAAATATGTCGGCGCCGACGATCAGGGCCGCGTCGCCGACCCGGATCTGCGCGCGCGGATCGCCAAATGGGAGATGGACTGGCGCGCTTTCCTGCTCACCGCGATGCGGGTTCAGGCGGAGAGCAAGGCCGCGGGCGGGGTGTCCGAGGTCTCGTCGATCCTCAAGACCGTCGGCACCAAGCTGGGTCAGGAACGCGCCGAGCTGCTGATCGAGATCCAGGGGATCGAAGGGCTGGGCTGGGAAGGCGAGGGCTTCAGCGAGGCGCAGCTCAAGGGCACCCGCGCCTGGCTCTTCGGCAAGGCGACGACGATCTATGGCGGGTCGACCGAGATCCAGAACAACATCATCTCCAAGCGGATTCTGGGGATGCTGGACCACCAGTGAGTGTTCGTCACCCCGGCCTTGTTCCGGGGCCCACCGTGACGCGGGCGATGTGCAAGAGGCTCAATCGCATCGCGTGAGGCGGAGTGGATCCCGGCACAAGGCCGGGATGACGATCGAGAGGTTTGGAGAAGAAGAATGGCCGTTCTGACCGAAGAACAGACGATGCTGCGCGACATGGCGCGCGACTGGGCGGGGAATGAAAGCCCGGTGAGCGCGTGGCGCAAGGTGCGCGATGGCGATGGCGCGGCGGGCTATGACGCGGGCGCATATTCGACGATGGCCGAAATGGGCTGGACCGGGATCATCATCCCCGAGGCGCAGGGCGGCAGCGATTTCGGCTGGTTGAGCCTGGGGCTGGTAATCGAAGAACTGGGCAAGACGCTGACCGCGAGCCCGCTGGCGGCGTCGGCTGCCGCGGCATCGGCGATCCTGCTCGGCGGGAGCGAGGACCAGAAGGCCAAGTGGCTGCCGCGCATCGCCAGCGGCGAGCTGGTGGCGACGCTGGCGGTGGATGAGGGGCCGCGCTTCGATCCGGCGGCGATCAAGGCGACGGTGGAGGGCGGCAAGCTCAGCGGCACCAAGGCATTCGTCGCCGAGGGCGACAGCGCCGGGTTGTTCGTGGTTGCGGCCACCGATGGCCTGTACCTGGTCGAGGCAGGGGCGGGCGTCACCGTCTCGCGCCGGCACCTCGCCGATTTCCGCAGCCATGCGCAGGTGAGTTTCGACGGCGCGGCGGCTGACAAGCTGGCCGAGGGCGGCGACGGCCTGTTCGACGCGGTGGTCGATCGCGCGGCGGTACTGGCGAGCGCCGAGATGCTGGGCATGGCCGGGGCGGCGTTCGACACGACGCTGGCCTATCTCAAGCAGCGCGTTCAGTTCGGTCAGGTGCTGGCGACGTTCCAGGCGCTGCAGCACCGCATGGCAAACCTGTTCAGCGAGATCGAGCTGATGCGCTCGGCGGTCGAGGCGGGATTGGCCGCGATCGACCGGGGCGGGGACACGCGCCAGGCGGCGTCGCTCGCCAAGGGCAAGGCCAACGAGGTCGGCCATCTGATGAGCCGTGAGCTGATCCAGCTCCACGGCGGCATCGGCATGACCGACGAGTATGATGCGGGCTTCACGCTCAAGCGGATGCGCGTGCTCGAGCAGATGTGGGGCAATGCCGCGTACCACCGCGACCGGTTCGCCCGGCTGAGCGGGTTCTGAGGCGGCAGCTTTCCCCGCGATCCGGCGCGGTGTAGATCGACTGCACGCACGACGAAGCCGGTGTTCATGGGGGAAGGATGATCGCTCACGCGCTGGCGCTTGGCGCCCTGCTGGTCACGCCGCTCGCCGGCGTGCAGGAAGAGGGGCCGGTGATCGGCCATTATTACGACTGCTCCGCCACGCTGAAGCTCCCCCGGGGCGAACTCTTCTTTCGGCGGTTGCTGAATGAGCAGGGGGGCGAGTTGTACAAGAGCGACACCGCGCGCTGGAAGCCCGCCAATGGCGTGGGCGGCAATGTCAGCTGGGACGCGACATCCTGGTACGAGCGCGTGCGGCTGTCGGCCATATCCGGCACCTATGACGCCCATATCGAGGCCGGCCGGCGTCTCCCCAAGGCCGTGTCATGGGAGCTGATGATCGCGAACTACAACCTGGACGAGCGCCTCGACCTGACCCTGTCGAACCGCACCACGGACTCGCGCGCGATGTATACGACGGTTCCGCTGCGCGTCATCCTTGCCTTTGCCGGCCGGTGGGACACCGTAGCGTGGAAGCTGATGGATGCGCGCCCTCGCGCCAATGGCGAGCGTCGCCGATATGCCGAAGGCGCTATCGACGCGGTGGCGCTGCGCGAGGCATCCGATGCGATCCCGCGTGCCGTGGCGATGCTGGACGCGATGGAGGCCGCGCCCGCCGAAAAATGCACCCGTACCCCGATCCATTATCATATCGAGTCGGAGATCTGATGCGCAGACGGCCGACCTGACCCGTTGCAAGATCGGGCCGGCGGCCCGCTAGCGCTGAAAGCTGAGGTGGAGCGTCCCGCTTTCGGCGGTTTCCGTTGTGACGGTGTAGCCGGCCTCCAAACCGCGCAGATCGTCCCAGAGGCGGATGCCCTGTCCCAGCAGGATCGGGGCAATGGCGACATGCAGCTGGTCGACCAGCCCGGCCTTGAGATAGTCGCGGACCACGGTCGGTCCGCCGCCGATCCGGACATCCTTGCCGTTCGCGGCCGCCACGGCCCGTTGCAGCGCATCGGCCGGGTCCGCCGCGAGGAAGTGGAAGACGGTGCCGCCCGCCATCTCGATGGAGGGCCGCGGCCTATGCGTCAGGACGAAGACCGGAACCCGGAAGGGAGGCTCTTCCCCCCACCAGCCGCGCCAGTCGGGGTCGGTGGGGTGAGCGTGAAGACCGAACATGCCGGCGCCCATGATCTCGGCGCCGATGTTCGAGAAATAGGCCTGCGCATATCGATCGTCGACGCCGGTGGTCCCCGCGCCGGAGACATCCTTGAATACCCGCTCGCGCATCGTCCGGGTGGCCGCATAGGCGGCCACCAGACGCGACCAGTCGTCGCCGAACGGATTATCGGGGGTCTGGTCGGTGGTGGTCGCGAAACCATCCAGGGAAATGTTGAGATCGACACGAACGGCCACGGGCGACTCCTGATAGTAAGGCAAGTGCCTTATTGTTCGGGCGCAATACAAAGGCAAGTGCCTTATTATTGTTGACCGGCGTGCGCGATCCGCAATAGCGTGGCGCATGCCGTACCATTCCACGCCGCTCGACCTGGCCTTCCATGCGCTCAGCGACCCGACCCGCCGCGCCGTGGTGTCGCGGCTTGCCGAAGGGGAAATGCCCGTCAGCCTGCTCGCCGAGCCGTTCGGCATGACACTGCCCGCTTTCGCGCAGCATCTGAAGGTGCTGGAGGAATGCGGGCTGACCACCAGCGAGAAGCGCGGGCGCAGCCGGTGGTACCGGCTGGAGCGGGCGCGCTTCGACGAGGCGGCAAGCTGGATGGAAGCCGAGCGGCGACGCTGGGCCCAGCGGCTCGACCGGCTCGAAACCTATCTGGACAGGACCGAAACGCATGACGACGGACAAGCTGTTTGAGACATGGTCGCCCGATCGCGAGGTCGTTCTGGTCAAGGTGTTCAGCCACCCGCGCCGGAAGGTATTCGCTGCCTGGATGAATCCGGACGCGCTGGCGCAATGGTATGGCCCGGATGGCCTGAGCATCGAGACTCACGAAGCCGATATCCGCGAGGGCGGGGTCTGGCGTTTCGACATGGTGGGCGAGTTCGAGGGGCGGCCGCAGCGCTTCCCCGGGCTGATGCGGTTCCTGAAGATCGTGCCCGACGAACTGATCGTGGTCGATCATGGCACCCCGGACCCGGACGACCCCAACCGTTTCCACATGATCATCACTTTCGACGAGCAGGCCGACGGCAAGACCGTGCTGACGATGCGTCAGCTTCACCCCAGCCGCGAGCGGCGCAAGGCGGTCATCGACTTCGGCGCGGTGGAATATGGGCTGCAGACGCTGGATGGACTGGCCGTCTGGCTGGATGGCTGAGCGACCGGGGACGGGGGGCGGGCCATGTACGGCGAGCGTCTGTCCGCCTTTCTCTAAGCCGTCAGGCTTCTGGCCACGATGAAGGGGATGGCGCCCACGATCGCGACGATGGCGATGCGGACGAGCAGGTAGCTGCGGACATCGCGGCGCAGGAACATGGTACGCAGATACTGGAAATTCCCGGCAAGGGTCAGCAGCGCCCCGCTGAGGGCGGCGTAGGCGAGAAACGTCGAGATCGACACGCCCGAGAGGCCAAGCCTGGCCGGCAGAATGACCATCGCGACGAAGTTGACGACGAGCGGCAACAGGAGGTCTGGCCTGATCATATCCGGCCGTCCCTGCGCGTGCGGCGGATCATGCGGACCAGCACGACAATCAGGAATTCGGCAGCGACGAGCACGATCGACGCGCGCAAGCCGACATAGAATAGCGAGTGCGAGGTGCCCTTCAGCAGGAAGCCGAGCAACAGGAAGGGCAGGTTCCAGACAAGAATGCCGAGCGTGGCGGCGGTGAGGAACGAGAGTGCCGGCAGCTTCAATACGCCGGCGGGCAGCCCGAGATAGACCCGGGCCACCGGGATCGTTTGACCGAACGCCGTCACCCGAAAGCGATTGCGCCGATAGGATTCCGCCAAGCGCAGGTAGGTCGGCAGCGGGAAGAAGACATATTTGCCGAAGCGCGCGACAATCCGCTCTATTCGCTGTTCGCCCAGGGTGCGGCCGATTGCGAACCAGCCGGCCGAGCCACAAAGCGAGCCGATCACGGTGATCGCCAGCATCACAGTCAGTTGCGGCAGATCGGGTGCGCTCATCCCCAGCGCCAGCAGCATGACATAGGAGGGCACGACCGGGATGAACTTCTCGAGCGTCGTGACCAGGAAAACCCCGATCAGTCCAAGCGACAGCAGGTGGGTCACCGTGTCGGGCCCGAACATGCGTCAGTCCGCCTTCGCCTGGCTGGCGACGATCCGGTAGACCGAAGCCGGGGGGATGTTCCGCCGGATCGTCGCGACGCGCACTGCGTCGAGGTCGAGGCGCTGAAGCACCGCATCCGGCACCGGGCAGTTGCGGCCATAGGTGAACAGATAGAGCGGCGCGCCGCTGCGCATCCGCATGAAGGTGGCCCGCAAGATCGCCTCGACCTTTGCCGGCTTCATGTTGAGCAGGCCGAGTCCGCATATCGCGGCGCCGAACAGATCCGACGGCGACCCATGGGCTTCGGCCAGGTCGGCGGCATCGATGGTGAGAATGTTCGCCTGCGGAAAGCGCCGCTTGAGCAGTCGCGCAAAGCCATCGTCATATTCGACAAGGGTCAGATCGCGTTCCGCGACACCGCGGTCGAGCAGCGCCTGGGTGAAAACCCCCGTCCCGGGGCCCAGTTCGAGCACCGGCCCGGTTCGCGCATCGATGTCGCGCGTGATCAGTTGAGCCAGCGCCTTGCTCGACGGGGCGATGGCCGCGACGCTGAGCGGATTGCCCAGCCAGGCGGTAAAGAAGCGGAGGCGATCGAGGGACGATGTGGCCGCCGGCCTGCGCGCCCGGTTGTTCTTTCTATGGGCATTCCAACGCATAAAGGGACGTCCAGTTCGTCTCATGATACTCCGCATCGATCCGGTGGCGGCGACTAGCCAATTGGCGGCGGAAGGAGGCGCGAGGGGAAACATGGAATCATAGCGCTATCAATAGTGATGCACTATGGCAATACAGTGACACACTCGCCTTGATTGCGGCGTGCATCTCAACCCGCCGCAGGCGGGCCGCAGATATCGATCCATTCGGCTTCGAGCAGGGTGGCGAGGCGATCCGTTGCGATCTCGACCGAGCTGTTGCGCGAGCCGGCGGCCGGGAAGACGGTGGCGAAGGCGCGCAGGCTGACGTCGCAATAGACCGGGAGCGGGGCGGGGAGGCCGAAGGGCGAGACGCCGCCAACCGGGTGGCTGGTGGCGGCGAGCGTCTGTTCCGGGTCGAGCATGCGCGGCTTGCCGCCGAGTGCGGCCTTGGTCTTCTGATTGTCGAGCCGGGCGTCGCCGCGTGCGACCACCAGTACGACGCGGTCATTGACGCGAAGCGCCAGCGTCTTGGCGATCTGTCCCGGGGTCACGCCGAGCGCCGCGGCGGCTTCGATGACCGTTGCGGTGCTGTGCTCTGCCTCGATGATCGACAGGTCGGGCGCGCGCCGGGCGAGGTCGTCGCGGACAGATTCGTAGCTCATGGCGCGGAGATAGAGCGCAGGTTTTCAAACGCCAATGCCGAGCGGTCACATCATTTCGAAGTTGATGTAATAGACGTTGACGCTGCTGACGCGCCCGTCGCTGAATTCGACGATCATCCCGCTCCAGACGCCGCGCGGGTCGCGCCACGAGAGCTGATTCTGGCGCAGCATCGTTCGGTGCAGCTCCGACTTTTCGTACAGCGCCGCGCCGCCGGGGCGGTCGTCGCCCCAGCCGGCAGGAACGACGATATAGCCGCCTGCCTCCGCCGCGCGGATCGCTTCCTCGCGCGACGATCCGATCGCGATCCCGAGCGCAGTGCCGTCGGTATAGGTCTCCGAAAAGTTGAACAAAGGCGGGCGATAGCTGGCCGCCCGGTGCGGATCGGTCCTGCCGATTTCATGGGATCGCGCAAAGGCAAGTGCCCCGACGCCAAGGCCGATGGCGAGAACGGTTCCGGGAAGAAGCCACTGCCAGCGCGGATGCATCGTGCCATCATATCGGGAATGCCGGGCGCCGCAACGAAGAGGGGCGTGCGACAATAGGACAGTTTCGAACAAGCGTTCAGCATACCCATTATGCTGCACTGCCGCGTGGAACGTCCGAACTACGCTAGTGTAAGTGGCAATTTGCAACGGTTTTGTTGGCTTGACCGCAAGCCGGATAATCGATCTATTCGAGTTTGCGGTATGGAGCCGGGAGGCGCTCCAACCCGAACGGGAGTGGGATCTATGAAACGGATTTGCCTTTTCTCGGCTGCGGCCATTCCGGCGCTCGCCATCGCCGCGGCGTCGCCCGCGTTTGCGCAGGACGCGCAGCCGGAGGCCGAGCCTGCTGCTGCGGCCGGCGAAATCGTCATTACCGCACAGGGACGTGCGCAGCAGCTGGCCGACGTGCCGCTGGCCGTGTCCGCGGTGAATTCCGAGCAGATGCAGAATTCGGGTGCGAACGACATTCGCCAGCTCAACCAGGTCGCGCCTTCGCTGCTGGTGTCGTCGACGGGCAGCGAAGCGAACGGTTCGGCGCGTATCCGCGGCATCGGTACGGTGGGCGACAACCCCGGCCTGGAAAGCTCGGTCGCGGTGTTCATCGATGGGGTCTACCGCTCGCGTTCGGGCATCGGCCTCAACGAACTGGGCGAGATCGAGCGCGTCGAAGTGCTGCGCGGGCCGCAGGGTACGCTGTTCGGGCGCAACGCGTCGGCGGGCATCATCAGCATCGTATCGAAGGCGCCCTCGTTCAGCGGCTTTTCGGGCGGCGCCGAGGCGAGCTATGGCAATTACGATCTGTGGCGGTTCAGCGCCAATCTGAACGTGCCGCTGGGCGAGACGGTCGCGGCGCGGGTGGACGGCGTCTATGTGAAGCGCGACGGCTTCTACTATGACTCGACCAACAAGACCGACGTCAACGATCGCGACCGCTTCTTCGTGCGCGGGCAGTTGTTGTTCGAACCGTCGAGCGACCTGCGCATCCGCCTGATCGGCGACTATACCAAGCGCGACGAGAAATGCTGCGGCGCGACCTATGTCAGCAACAGCATCAATCCGTATATCGGCAACCTCAACAACCCCGCGAACCCGTTGCAGCAGCCCGGCGCGAACCCGGGCCGCACCAACGACAGCGGCAACAACATCGTCAACGTGTTGACGGCGCTGGGCCAGAAGTCCTCGCTGCTCAACGCGGGCTGGTCGCGCGAGCTGTCGGTGTCGCCGGGCCGGACCTATGGCGGGCGGACAGAGGATTATGGCGTATCGCTTCAGGCCGACTGGACCTTTGGCGAGACGACGCTCACCTCGATCACCGGCTATCGCAACTATTTCAGCAGCCAGGCGTCGGACACCGACTATAGCGCGGTCGACATCCTCTATCGCGCCGACAATGACGGATCGTCGCGGCGGTTCGAGACGTTCAGCCAGGAGCTGCGGCTGCAGGGGCAGGCGTTCGGCGGCAAGCTCGACTGGTTGGTCGGCGGCTATTTCGCCAACGAGAAGCTGACCGCGACCGACAATCTGCGCTTCGGCAACCAGTACGGCCGGTTCGCGACCTGTCGCATCGTATCGCCGGGCGGGCTTTCGGCGCTCTATTCGCCGACCTCGTCCGCTTGCCTTGCCGCGCGGCCGGCGCTGTTCGGCGCGGCGTCACCGCTGATCTATGCGGCGTTCGACAATCTCGATTCGATCAACGATCGCGGCACCACGCGCGACACCTATCGTCAGGACAGCCGCAACTGGGCATTGTTCACGCACAATATCGTGCACATCACCGACACGGTCGATCTGACGCTGGGCCTGCGCTACACCAACGAGCGCAAGAAATTCTCTGCGAGCTTCGGCAACGACAACACGGCCTGCGTCGCCAACCAGGGGCTGCTCGGCGCCTTCGTCAACCCCAACAGTCCGGCGTTCAACACCGCACTGTTCGCGGTGTCGCAGTCGCTGATCAACCTGTCGTGCCAGGGCAATTCGACGTCCGAGCTCAACGGCGTCTCGATCAACGACGTGCGCAAGGAGGATCAGTTCACCGGCACCGCGATCCTGTCGTGGAAGCCGATGCAGGACCTGCTGCTCTATGCAAGCTATTCGCGCGGCTACAAGGCGGGCGGGTTCAACCTCGACCGGTCGGCGCTCAAGGCCCCGGTGGCTTCGTTCGCCAGCGCGGGCGGTGCGCAGGCACTGGTCAAGAATCTGCAATTCGATCCGGAAGTGGTCGATGCGTTCGAGATCGGCGCGAAATACGCGACCGGGCCGTTCAGCCTGAACGTCTCGGTGTTCCGCCAGCAGTTCAAGAACTTCCAGCTCAACACGTTCGACGGCACGGTGTTCATCGTCCAGAACGTCAATGGCTGTAAGAAGGATCTGGGCGGCGCCGACCGCGACCAGAGCGCTAACCCGGGCTCTGCCAACTATATCGCGCCGGTGATCGCCGCGGGCACGGCGTTCAACCTCAATCCGGCGCTGGGCACCGGGGCGTGCCCCAAGAGCGACGTCGGCTATGGCGTCAGCTCGACGGGCGTCGAGCTGGAAGCGACGCTGGTGCCGCATCGCGACATCCGCGTGGGCCTGGGCCTTACCTATGCCGACACCAAATATCGCGACAACCTGGTCGGCAACTCGAGTGGTGCGCCGCTCAACCCGGCGCTGCGCATGCTGCCCGGCGACAACCTGTCCAACGCACCGGAGATCGTCGCCACTGGATCGTTCGCCTGGACGCCGGACATCGGATCGAGCGGCCTGTCCGGGCTGTTCTATGTCGATACGCGCCTGACCGACGATTTCAACACCGGTTCGGATCTGTTCCCGCAGAAGGAGCAGACCAGCTATGTCGTGGTCAACGGCCGCGTCGGCATCCGCGGCAAGGACGAGCGCTGGGCGCTGGAATTCTGGGCGCAGAATCTGTTCAACGAGAAATACGCCCAGGTCGCGTTCAACTCGCCCTTCCAGCAGGGCGGATCGACCACGCCGCCTTACGCAGCCGGCTTCACCGCGATGCCGTTCGCAGACCCGCAATTTCCGGGCGGGCGCCAGATGTTCTCGCAGTTCCTGGCCGAACCGCGGACTTATGGCATCACCGGGCGGATCAAGTTCTGAGAAAGGCAGGTTCCGGAGGGTCGCCATATCGATCGCAGCACCGTCACCCCGGCCCTGTGCCGGGTCCTCGGCGCCGCGCCGGAGATCCTTGAGCCTCGAGCTCTATGCCTGCCTGACGGTGGACCCCGGCACGAGGCCGGGGTGACGGTGCTGCGATCGGAACGGGTGTGAATCATCAGGGCGAGTCCGGGTTTCAGGGCTCGCCCTTTTCGTGAAGGGTGACGATGGCTGAGCTTTCGACGGACGAGGTCGCGATCCGGCGGCGCACGGTGACGCTGGGGCTGCTCACCGCGGCTTATTTCTTCAGCTATATGGACCGGCAGATCCTTGCGATCCTGCAGGAGGACATCAAGGCCGAACTGCTGCTGTCGGACACCCAGCTCGGGCTGCTCGCCGGCTTCGCCTTCGCGATCTTCTACGCCACCTTGGGCCTGCCGGTGGCGCGCTGGGCCGACAAGGGCAATCGCGTCAATATCATCGGCATCGCGCTGGCGCTGTGGAGCGCGATGACCGCGGTGTGCGGCCTCGCCCAGAATTTCGTGCAATTGCTGCTGGCGCGCATCGGTGTCGGGATCGGCGAGGCGGGGTCGAGCCCGCCCAGCCATTCGATCATTGCCGACCTCTATCCACCCGAAAAGCGCGCGGGGGCGATGGGCATCTACTCGCTCGGCGTGGTGCTGGGCGCGGCAGGCGGGACGATGATCGGCGGCACGCTCGCGCATTTCTTCGGCTGGCGCGTCGCGATGTTCGCCGTGGGCATCCCCGGCATCGTGCTGGCGGTGGTGATCAAGCTGTTCGTGGTCGAACCACGACGCGGGCTTTCCGATCCGGGCCATGTCCCGGCGGCACACGCGGCAATGCCGAGCTTCGGCGAGGGCTTCCGGTCGCTGTTCGCCAACCGCGCCGCGGTGCATCTGGTGATGGGCGTCACGCTCACCTCGCTGATCGGCTATGGCCATACCAGCTTCGGGCCGAGCTTCCTCATTCGTACCATCGGCCTGAGCAAGATCGAGATCGCGTCGATCGTCGCGCCGGTGGGGGCGATTTGCGGGACGCTGTCGGCCGTGCTCGGCGGCTGGCTGGCCAACAAGGCGGCCGAGCGCTGGGGTCTGCACAGCCAGGCGTGGCTGGTGCTGGTGATGAAGGGGGTGGGGCTGCCGCTCTCCTTTCTGTTCTTCGCCTCGTCGGACCCGTGGATCGCGATCCCGATCTATTGGGCGTCGTTGATCCTGGTGAACTCCTACCTTGGCCCGACCTTCGCGCTGATCCAGGGGCTGGCGCCGCTGCGGATGCGGGCATTGTGGGCGGCGGTGACCTTGCTGGTCATCAACCTGATCGGGCTGGGGCTGGGTCCGACGCTGATCGGGGTGATCAGCGATGCGCTGAGGCCGTCGCTTGGCGCGCCCGAGGCACTGCGCTGGGCGATGCTGACCTTTGCCGCGGCGACGCCCTGGGCGCTGTTCCATTACTGGCGTGCGGGGGTGTGGCTCAAGCGCAGCGCGGCATAGGCGCACCACGCGATCTCCGTCCCGGCAGGGCGGAGACGATACTAAAAAGCATATTATATACATACATTCTTGATTGTATGTAAGTTGAGGCATAGGCTCCCCTGGCTGGCGAAGATCGGCGAACGGGAGAGGATTTTCACGCATTCGCAAGTGGCGGGTGCGGGTCTGCATACATGCGCAAAGCTTCCGCTCGTCTCCCTTCGTGCGGCCGGACACTCCGGCGCGTCGCCCATCGGTGCGCCATGGTCCGGGAACCAGAACGACAAGCTCAAGGAGAGGCAGATGAAGGGATTATCGCGAGCGATCGTGCTCATTTCCGCCACAGCACTGGCGGTGCCAGCCGCCGCCCAATCGGTGCCGAACGCACCGACCGGGCCGATCGAAACCAAATATTACGCCAACGGCCCGCTTACGACGACGCAGACGCGGTCGGCGGCGGCGTGCGATTCCAAGGGCAACCAGTGCGACGTCTTCTATCCGAGCAATATGACAAGCTCGCAGGAGCGGCTGCCGTTGGTGGTGTGGGCCAACGGCACCGGATCGACGCCCGACAATTACACGCTGTGGCTGAAGCATCTCGCCAGCTGGGGCTTTGTCGTGGTGGCGACGCGCGACCAACAGACGGGTTATGGCAACACCGCACTCGACTCGCTCGCCTATATGCGCGCAGAGGAAGCCAATCCGGCCAGCCCCTTCTATCAGCGGATCGATTTCACCAAGGTCGGCGCGGCCGGCCATTCGCAGGGCGCGTCGGGCGCGGCGAACGCGATGTTCAATTCGAACGGGGTGATCACCACCACGGTGACGTTCGAGCTTCCCGCCCAGATGTGGTGCAACCCGGCGGACAATTGCCTGTTGACGCCGAAACTGACCGGCGGATCGGGATCGATCTTCTATGTCAGCGGCACCGCCGACAGCATGATCGCGCCGGACACGCAGAATGGCGGCACCCAGCTCAATTCGCAGACGGCCTATTACAACGCCACACCGAGCACGATGCTCAAGGCGAAAGGGTTGCTGCGCGGGGCGAACCACAACGACATCAGCGGGACGCCCGGATGCGGTGCACTCGGCTTTCTGCGCGCCTGCGCCAACGGCGTGTACGGCTATATGGGCTTCCCGACGGCATGGTTCGCCTGGCGGTTGAAGGGGGACACGGCGGCGGGCGCGGCGTTCAAGAGCGGCACCGGCGAGTTCTTCACCGCCACCGCCTGGACCGGCCGGGTCAGCAACATTCCGTGAGGAAGCTGCTCGTCGTCGCGGCGATTGCCGTGGTTGCGGTGGCCGTCGTCCTTTTGTGGTGGCGGCCGTCGCAGGGCGATCCCGATGTCGGGGTGGTGGCGGTGACGCCGCAGCCGGGGGCGGTTCCGCCGTCCCCGGCACCGCCCGAGCCGGTGCCAAGCCCGACCCCGGCGCGACCTGCCATCGAAACTGCGATCCTGGCATCGATCGGGGATCCGGGGGCAGAGTTGCGGGGCGTCGTCGTCCGCCGCGACGCGCCGCACATCGCCTGTGGCGAGAAGCGCACCTCGAAGGATCGCGGGTTCCGGCGCTTTGTCTGGCTGGGGCATCTCAAGATGCTCGCGACCGATGACGGGTCGGGCTCCTTCGAGGCGGTGGCCGGGGTCTGTCGGGAGGGTCAGCCGGTGCCGTGAAGCGGGCGGCCGCGCGGGTCGATCACGCCCGCGCGGACCGCTCCGTCGATCAGCAGCCGGAGGTAATCGATCGATCGCTTGAGTTCGACGGGATCTGGCGCAAGCATCTGTGCGATCGAGAGGCCGCGGACCGCCCAGACCAGCAGGCGGATGCCGGGCAGCATCTCAGCCGCATCCGCGCCGCCGAATTCGCGGTCGATCGCCGCAAGCGACATCCGCTCGACCGCCGCCTGCATCGGCGCGACCAGGGCGGCGAGGTCGGGATCGCTGCGCGATGCCTGAAGGATTTCGAGCACGGCGAGGCCTGATGGCTTGCTGAGGACTTCCCACAGCATGTCGGGCCAGTCGGACAGGCGCGAACCGCGACCGGTGTCGGCGGCGATCTCCTGATAAGCGTGCTGTTCGCGTTCGTAGACGGTGCGGATCACCTCCGCCATCAGGTGCGCGCGGGTCTTGAAATGATGGTGTAGCGCGCCGCGCGTCAGCCCGGCCTCCTCGGCGATCAGCTCGGTCGGGGCACCGCCATAGCCGCCGCGATGGAGCAGGCGGATCGCCGCGTCGATCAGCGCCTCACGCGTGTTCGCGGTTCGCTCCGCCTGTGTCCGCCGTTTCGGGTTCGCCGCTCTTTCCACTCCATCAGTCTGACGGGGCGGGGGAAGGTCCGTCAACCGGGGAGAGGTCAATCCTGTCGCCGGAAGGCGTTGGCGAAGCGCGGCATGTCGTTGACCGAGCGCACATAGGTTGGCGGGCTGCGGCGGGGCAGCAGCTTCTCAAGCGCAGCGCCGGTCGCCAGCAGCCGGCCGTCGCTCCATGCCGGGCCGATCAGCGAGATGCCGAGTGGCAGCCCCTCGACCTGGCCCATCGGCAAAGTGAGGTGGGGATAGCCCGCGATCGCGGCCATGGTGGTGATCGACGTCATGCGCGGCCCGCTGCCGACCATGTCGATGACCGGCGCGACATCGGTGGTGATGCCGATCAGCGCGCTGACCTTGTACTCGGCACAGAGGCGGTCGATGCCCTCCGGCCCCGCCATCCGCCGTGCCTTAGCGACCAGCGCCTGCCAGGCGGGGTCGGTAGCGGGCGGGGCGGTCAGCGCACGTACGAACAACTCCTGCCCGAACAATGCCGTCTCGCGCGGTTCGGCCTGGTTGAACGCGACCAATTGCTCGAGCGAGCGCACGCGGACGCCGGGCGCCGCGCTTGCGAGATACGCGTCGATGCCCGCCTTGAAGTCGGGGGCGAAGATGTCGAGCTGCATCGCGCGCAGTGGCGCCTCGTCATAGCCGGGCACCTCGACGATCTCGGCCCCCGCGGCGCGCAGCCGGTCGAGCGTCTGGGCGAGCAGCGCCTGGCGTGGATCGCCCGGCGTGCCGGCACCGTCGGGCCGGACGACGCCGAGCCGCACACCCTTGAGATCGGCGGCGCGCACGCGGGCGGGATAGTTCTCAAGCTTGGTGGCGGCCTCTGTCGTGGCAAGATCGGCGGCATCGGGACCGGCCATGATCGACAGCAGTAGCGCGGCGTCGGCGACCGATCGGGTGAGCGTGCCGACCGTGTCCTGAACCGACGAGAGCGGGACGACATGGGTACGCGGGACCAGGCCGAGCGTCGGCTTGTACCCGACCACGCCGTTGAACCCGGCGGGGCCGATGATCGAGGAATTGGTCTCGGTGCCGAGCGCGGCGGGGGCGAGGCTGGCCGCGACCGCGACGGCGCTGCCCGAGCTGGACCCGCCGGGGTTGCGGTCGAGTGCATAGGGGTTGCGCGTGAGCCCGCCGATCGCGCTCCACCCGGCCAGGCTGCGAAAGCCGCGGAACTGCGCCCATTCGGAGAGGTTGGCCTTGCCCAGGATGATCGCGCCCGCCGCCCGCAATCGCGCAACCGAGGGGGAATCGCGCCCCGTCCGATTGTCCTTGAGCGCAAGCGAGCCGGTGGTGGTGGGCAGCTCGATCGTCTCGATATTGTCCTTGATGACGATCGGCACACCGTGGAGCGGACCGCGCAGTCTGCCCTGCCGGCGCTCGACATCGGCGCGCCGGGCCTCGGCCTTCGCGTTCGGGTTGAGCGCGATGATGCTCTGCAATCGCGGCCCGTTGCGGTCGATCGCCTCGATCCGCGCGAGATAGGCATCGACGATGTCTGCCGAGCTCAGCTTGCCGCGCTCGAGATCGGCGGCGAGTTCAGCCAGCGAGCGTTCGATCACCTCGGCCCGGTAATGGGCGGGGCCGGCGGTGCGGGCACCGTCCTTGGGAGGCGAGGCGCTGGCCTGCGCGCCGGTCGTGGTCATCAGGGCGAGCGCAAGCGCGAGGCGAAATGGGACGTGCATCGATACTCTCTGGCTAGGGGCTGGGTGGCCGCTCGCACGCCGGGGTGGCTCCCATCGGCGCACGAGCGACCATAAGCCTATTGGCGATAGGTGAGCGTCAGTCCGAAGGTGCGCGGGCGCGTCGTCTGCGCATAATAGTTGGTGTCGGTCGGCAGCGAATTGCGGACCAGGTTGAGCTGGGGCCGCGTGTCGAACAGATTGTTGACGAACAGCGACGCGTCGATTGCCTTGCCGCGATAGCCGAGCCGGACGCTCGTCTCCCCGAACCCGTCATTCTCGCGCAGCGTAGGATCGTAGCCCGATGCCTGCGGGTTGTCGAAGCGCGCAAAGCGGCCATTGTTGCGGCTGCGATATTCGTGGATCAGGCGAAGATAGCCCTCGCTTGACCCGATCGGCGCGGCATACTCACCCGTCAGCGTCACTTTCCATGGCGGCACATCGCTGACCACCGCGCCCTTTTCGGCGAGATAGATGCCGTTGGTGACGATCGATTGCTTGTAGCGCGTGCGGTTATAGCCGACCGCGGCGTTGAGCGAGAGGCCGGGCAGGGGGGCCGCCGAGACATTGAGGTCGAAGCCGTCGCTCTTCGCCGCGCCGAGATTGGCGATGAATCCCGATGCGCATCCGGTGAGCTGGATATAGCTCTGGATGTCGGTCCAATCGACATGATAGGCGCTGACCTCGAACCGCAGCTTGCCGATCCGCGCCTTGGCGCCCGCTTCGTAGCTCCACAGCGAATCCGAATGATATTCGGTCGGCGCGCTCGCCAGGCCAAGCTGCGCCAGCCCGGCGGCGCACAGCGGCGTCGATTGAGTCCCCTGATTGGCGCCGCCGATGCGGAAGCCCTTGGCGGCGCTGAGATAGAGCAACGGCCCGCCTTCGGGTTTCCACGACAGGCTGACGCGCGGGGTGATCGGCGTGTCCTGTTGCGATCCCGACGAGCTCTTCGGCCCGCGGTTGAACGGCCCGTCGAGATCCTCGCGGAACGAGAAGCGCGTGTCGGCGATGCGGCCGCCCGCCGTCAGGGTGAAGTCGCCCAGGCGCAGATCGACATTGGCAAAGCCGGCCAGCTGCTCCTCGCGATAGACGCCGTCGGTGGTGTAACGCACATTCCCGTCGATCGCGGGCGAACCGAAGAAGCCGGCGAAGAAGCCGGCATAATAGGGATCCTCGATCCGCGCGGCGAACCCCTGTTTGTTGCGCTGGTAAAAGCCGCCGATCAGCCAGCTGATCGTGCCGCCGCTGTCGGATTGCAGGCGGATTTCCTGGGTGAAATTGTCCTGGCGGCTGCGCGTGCGGCTGACCGCGCCGGTAAAGTCGGCAGGAAGCTGCTGCGGGATCGGTAATTGCCCGCTGAACAGGCGATAGAGGCCGAAATCGAGCGTGCTGAAATCGATGTCGCTGCGCGCCCGGCGGACCAGATAGGAGGTGACCGAGGTGGCGGTGAGCGAACCGATCTCCGCCTCGATCTTCAGCGCGGGCAGATAGAAGCGGTCACGCATCGGCTGGGCGAGGCGGCGGCCGATGCGCAGCACGCCGTCGTCGGGTCGTGAGAGGCGCGGATAATATTGCTCGCGGTCGCGCAGATGCGTGTCCTGGAAGTTGAATGACGGGACGATGCGCACGCCGTCGAGGTCCAGGTTCAGGATCGCCTTGAACGTCTTTGACGTGGTGCGGTTGGAATCCGCCTCGACCACCGTGCCGCTCGCGTCCTCGACGCGATCGACATAGCCGCCGTCGCGGCGCCAGGAGCCGCTGAGCCGCAGACCCGCGACTCCTTCGATCAGCGGAAAGCCGACCGCCGCCCCGGCCTCGTACGACATGCCGCCATGTTCGGTCGCCGCCAGCTCGCCACGGGCATAGATGCTGGTCTTCGACACGTCCGGCACCGGGGTGATGAAGCGGATCGTGCCGCCCATCGATCCGGCGCCGAACAAGGTGCCCTGCGGCCCGCGCAGCACCTCGACCCGTTCCAGGTCGAAGATCGCGGGGAGCGGCGCGCCCGCCTCGCTCGCATTGGTGTTG
>CAYOXO010000049.1:0-26900 GCA_964407945.1 uncultured Stakelama sp. | reverse complement strand
AACCCAAGGTCCTCATACCGCGCGGCCGCCGATAGTGTGAGCGAGCGGATCAGCGGAACGCCCATGTCCGCACCGACGATCGGCACGTTCACCTCGCCGAACACCGACTTCACCTCGCGCTCGCCGCCGTTCAGGTTGAAGAATATCTTGGCGGTCGTGCGAAAGGTCTCGCGCCGATATTGCGCACCGCCGGCGATCAGGATCGGACCGGCCGGCAGCGTGCCGAGCCTGGTCTGGCCGGTCAGCTCGACCGCGAACAGCCGGTTTCGATGCGTCAACGCCCGACCGGGCACGATGTCGGGCCGCACGCCATAGAACAGCGCGCTGGACGTGCGGTTCGAACCCCAGTCGAGGTTGAGGTCGAACGAAGTCGCCTCGCTCGTCCGCCAATGGACATTGCCATAGACCGCATAGCCCGACGCTTCATTGTCGTAGAAGCGATTGTCCTCGGCATGTCCGATATAGTCGATGCTGGCATCGCGCTTGCGGTGGAAATGCGAGGCGTCGATCGAGAATTTGAAGTCGCCGAAATTCTGCTCGGCGCCGGCATAGAGCCCGCTCACTTCCTCATTGGGCAGCTGGGTGATCTGCAACAGCGTGTTCGAGACCAGGATCGGATCCTCGATATAGGCCGAGCGCTTCTGGTACATCGCAGCGCCATAGATGCTGCCGCTGCTCCAGCTATGCCCCGCCAATGCACTGAGTTCGGCGTTGTTCGCGCCCGTCTGGGTCGCCGTCGATGCGCGCAGCCGAAGCTCGGCGCCGTCCTTGATCTTGCGCGTCACGATGTTGACGACGCCGGCGACCGCATCCGCGCCATAGGTGGCGGAAGCGCCGTCCGCGATGATGTCGATCCGTTCGATCAGTGCGGACGGGATCACGGATATGGTCGGCGCCTCGATCATGCCGATACTGGCCATGCGCCGCCCGTTGATCAGGGTCAGCGTGGCGTCCGAGCCGAGTCCGCGCAGCGCAAATGCGGCAAAGCCGTCATATTGGTTGAAGGTCGTCCCCTCGCCGAGGGTCGAGCCGATGCTCGAGGCCGAGGTCCCGAAGTCGCTCAAGTCACCTGTGAAATTCTGCGGGATCGTCAGAATATATTCCGAGAGCGAGCCCGAGCCCGCTTTCTCCACGTCTTCGAGGCCGTATGTCTGAATCGGGCTTGCGATATATTCGCGCGGCAATCGCCGGATCAGCGAGCCGGTGACTACGATATCCTCGCCCGCATCGCGGTCCTTGCGCTTCGGCGGCATCACGTCGCCCTGCGCTTCAGGCTGCGGCGCTTCCTGTGCCAGAACCGGTGAGGCGGGAATGCACACCAGCGCGACAGCCAAGAACGGACGAGTTGAGCGACGCATATTTCCCCCAAGATAAACAGATACGTTACATCATATCATTACGGAGCCCTTAGTTTGCGGCTTGGCGCTGTCAAGTTGGCAGGGGCCCATCGCGCTCGTCCCCCGATCATGATCCAGGTCCATCGATGAGAGCGGATTGACGCGCTCCGCGCCGAGCGGCCAAGCAGTGAAAGTGACAACCCATCTTTCACTCGAAGAAGCGCGGCGGATCGCGCTTGCAGCACAGGGGTTTGGGGTTGCTCGTCCCGAGCGGCCGACCGCGAACCGTCTGCGCGGGACACTCGATCGCCTTGGACTCTTCCAGATCGACAGCGTGAATGTGCTGGCCAGGGCACATTATCTGCCCGCCTTCTCGCGGCTTGGTTGTTATGATCAGGCCGTGATCGAGCGGGACGCCTGGGGCCCGGGACGCCAGCGGCGCATGTTCGAATATTGGGCGCATGAAGCCTCCCTGCTTCCGCTCGACCTCCACCCCCTGCTGCGCTGGCGTATGGCTCGCGCGGAACGCGGCGAGATCGGCTACCAGGCGTTGAGGCGCTTTGCGACCGAGCGAAAGGCTGAGGCGCAGGCCGTGCTCGATCGCATCACCGCGGAGGGGCCGATGACCGCCGCGGACTTCGAAAATGGATCGAGCAAGAGCGGATGGTGGGAATGGAGCCATACCAAGCACGCACTCGAATGGCTGTTCTGGGCCGGCAAGATCACCACCGCCACGCGCCGCGGAAGCTTCGCGCGGGTCTACGACCTGCCAGAGCGCGTATTGCCGAAGGCCGTCCTCGATCTGCCGACGCCGGATGCGGCAAACGCCCAACGCGCATTGATCGAACGCAGCGCGCGAGCGCTCGGCGTCGCAACCGCCGCGGACCTGCGCGATTATTATCGGTTGAAGCCCGAAGAGGCGGATTCCGCGATCGCGGCCGAAGCGGAAGCGGGCACGCTCGTCCCGGTCCGTATTCGGGGCTGGAGTCAGAAGGCATGGATGCATCGCGAAGCGCGTGTCCCTCGCCGGGTACGCGCTGCGTCTCTGCTCGCGCCGTTCGATCCCTTGATCTGGGAGCGCGGCCGCACCGAACGTTTGTTCGGATTTCGCTACCGGATTGAAATCTATGTGCCGCAGGACAAGCGCACTTTCGGCTACTACGTCTTGCCCTTTCTCATGGACGAAGCGCTCGTCGCGCGCGTGGATCTCAAGGCCGACCGCAAAACAGGAATCCTCCTCGCGCATCGCGTGACCCTTGAGCCCGGCGCACCTGGCGAAACAATTGAGCGACTGAACAGCGAACTGGGTCAGCTCGCGACCTGGCTTGGGCTCAAGGGTGTTCGCATCGGCGAGATCGTTCAGCTCTCCTGAACCTGAATTGCGGAATTCTGCCGAGTAGATCGTCGCAGCTCTTGATCGAGGAGCATATCGGCGCATGACTGGAGAAGCAGCATGACGGATCGCCGCCAATTCCTGGCCTCCGCCACCGCACTCGCCCTGTTTGTTTCCGGCCGCTCCAGCTTTGCCGCTCCTCTCGCACCGGCCGATGCGGAGCGGAACCCGCTTCGGGCCCTGCTTGACAGAACGTTCGACCAGATGATGCGCCGTGATCCGGCGATCGCGACCGCGCTTGGCCTGGATGCAGGCGAGTCTCATGGACTCAAGTCGCGGCTCAAGGGTTCGGGCCCGGGCAATCGTCTCGGCTCCCAGCAAGCGCTGGTCGATGCGCTTCCTCGCTTACGCGGGCTCAACCGGCAAAGCCTGAGCGGCACCGAGCCCTATTATCTCGATACCATCATCTGGGCGGCGGAGCGTGCCGCCGAACTCGATGCAACCGGCTTCGGCACGATCGACAACTGGCCGACGCCCTATGTCCTCAATCAGATCACCGGCAGCTATCAGAACGTCCCCGACTTCCTGAAGCAGCAACACCGGATCGAGACGTCGGCGGATGCCGAAGCCTATGTGCATCGCCTTCAGGACTTCGCTCGGCTGGTCGCGACTGAATGCGACATGGCCGAGGCGGATAGCGCGCGCGGCATCATCCCGCCGGATTTCATCCTCGACCTGACGATCGCGCAAACCGACAGGTTGCGTGCGCAGCGAGGCGATCAATCGGATCTGGTCACCTCGCTCGTCAGGCGCACCGCAGAGCGGCGCCTCGCGGGGAATTGGGGACAGCGCGCCATGCAGCTGGTCGAGGGGCCCCTTGCTGCTGCGCTCGACCGGCAGCGCACGCTGCTGGCGCGCCTTCGGCAACGCGCGACGACGGAAGCCTCGCTGGGACGGCGGCCGGGCGGCGAGGATTTCTACGCCGTTGCGCTCAGAATGCATGTGACGACCCAGACTCCAATGGAGGAGATACACCGGGTCGGGCTGGCGCAGGTCGCAGAGCTGAGTGCCAGGATCGACACGATGCTGCGCGCACAGGGGCTGACGCGCGGCAGCGTTGCCGAGCGTCTCACGGTGCTCAATCGGCAACCGGCGCAAAGCTATGCCAATGACGATACGGGCCGCGCGCAGATCCTCGCTTATCTGGAGCGACTGCTCGCCGACGCTCGCGCCAGAATGCCCGCCTACTTCAACAATTTGCCGGAATCGCCCATCGAAATCCGCCGCATTCCCGTCGCCAACGAACTGGGCGCCGTTGCAGCCTATGCGATGCCCGGCAGTCTTGACGGCGTGCGACCCAGCGCATTCTACATCAATCTGCGGGACACCACCGCCTGGCCCCGATATTCGCTTCCCACCCTCGTCTTCCATGAAGCCATTCCGGGCCATCTCTGGAACGCGGCGGTCACTCAGCGAATGGGAGACACCCCCACCATCAACCAGCATTTCTACTTCGCGGCCTATACCGAGGGGTGGGCGCTCTATGCCGAGGAGCTTGCCGAGGAAGCGGGTCTTTACGAACACGATCCGGCGGGGCGGGTAGGTCTGCAACAGGCCTTGCTGCTGCGCGCCGCCCGGATCGTGGCGGATACAGGCATTCATGCAAAGGGCTGGAGCCGACGGCAGGCAACCGACTATATGGTTACCACGGTGGGGGTACCTCTGGTCACCGCGCAGGGCGAGGTGGATCGCTATTGCGTCCTGCCGGGCCAGGCTTGCGGATACAAGATCGGTCATACCGAATTGAAGCGGCTTCTGGCGCGATCCCGCGCCAATCTCGGGTCGCGCTTCGACCTCAAGGACTGGCACGATGCAGTGTTGTCGGGATCGATGCCGCTCGAGGTCCTGGCAGGTCTGCTTGCAAGCTGGGAACGCACGCGCCAGGCGCCCGCGTCCATCAGCTGACTGCTTTCAGGATGTAATCCCTACTTCTCGAACGTCCGGTCGGCCGATTCAGCCGATCATACGGCAACCCGGCAGCCGCCGGCTGGAACTATCCCTTCGGCGTGACCCAAACCGATACCGGCACCACCACCTTTCCCGGTGCGGGCTTGCCGACATCCACACGGTCGGCCTTGACCAACTCGCCGGTCTCCAGGTTGAAGGTGGCCCAAGGCTTGGGCATGCGCCCGAACGACATCTTCTGGATCGGCTGACCGGTCGTCGAATTCATGATGGTGGCAATGATCGGCATGCCGGTGCGTTACGCAGCCGCCCGAAGGCCTGTCCACCGCCCTGGCACAGATTGCTGTGGACGGTCGGGCGCCGTGTCAGAGATTGTTCGATAGCACGTCCCGGCCCGGATGGCCGCGTGCCGAAACCTCACGCCAAAGTGAGATAGAGCTCGGCCTCGATCAGCCAATCTGCCCCGGTCCGCCGCCACTTGGCCGTATAGATCCCGCTCGTCAGCACATCTCCACTCGCAGTCATCCCTTGCCACGCCCCCTGCTCGAAGGCGATCGGCTCGATCGGCGACAAGGTGATCGTCTCTGCGCTGCGCAGATAGATCGCCCGCTCGGGCGACGCGAATTCGCGCTTCCAGGCGAGCAACTGCGCCTTGCGACCGGAAATCAGCGCACTATCAGTGCCGGCCACCAGCACAACATCGCGCGCGAGCAACGGGCCGATCGCCGTCAGATCGGCATCTGCCAACGCCTGGTTGAACCGGGCACGTTGCAGGCGAATGGCGAGTTCGGGCGCTGTGTTCATCGCCGACCGCTACACCAGACGACGCGGCCTGCCGAGCGACTTCACACGATAATATAGGCAGTCAGAACCTGTTACGTCCGCCCCGGGCGAAATAATATTACAACTTGGATTGAATCTATATTGCCGTGGGTGAAGGACATGCAGGGGAGTCTTCTTAACGGAGCTTCCCATACGAGTATATCTTCGCCGTTCTCTGGCATGGTTGGACCCGACATGCTTTCGGTGGGAGTTTTCAAATGAGCCGGGAGTTGGTGCTCGCGATTCTATCGATGGACTCCTACAACCGAGGATATCGTGCTGGACTAGATAAGCTCGGGGGGAATTGGATCGAAGATTGGTAGTTTTAGTTTTCCGATGAATCGAGTGTAGTGATAGGATCTGACGAAAGGAATGCTGGATTCTGCGCTGCGGGATATGCGGTTACCGGGGCACAGATAGCTTGAATCCGCTAAGCGCTCAGAGCGACATCTGGAATGGCTGGGAGCTGGCCTGCCATCGGCGAGCCAAGGTACTCTTGTCGTGAAGTTCTTCAAACATTTTACCAAGATAAGCCATTTCGGCGATTGATGAAGGTGAAACCGTTTTTGGGGATACGGCAATATCGTCGTTATTCGACGACGCTATGGACCTCGGAACGGCCATGGGGCAATCCGACGAAAACGAGCTCATCTACAAGGTCACGGACCACCTCTCGAAGGTCCTTACCGAATTTGCCGGGCGCCTAGCTTTCAATAGCGTGAAGAATGCAGATAACACCTTGGCGGCGCAGGGAGTTCTGCATCTCGCGGATAATCAGGCCACGCTGACCGTCGATTTCAGCGCGGAAACCTGGGCGACACCCACTCGGTCGGCGAGGCGCACGCAATGAGCCGCCAGCGCCACCTGCTCCGCTCGTATTACACCATCTCAACCGCGCAGGAGAAATCAATCCAGTGCACGTCCGTTGAGCAAGCAGATCATTTCAATTTTGCTCCGCTTTCAAGAGCTTCCGAGGGCGCGCCGAACGTCCGAAATCGGGGCGCAAAGCGGTCCGAGAAGCTCCGCCGGTCGTTCTGAAATACTCACGAGCATTCAGGCCTGCGAATGCTGGACGAGTGCATCGAACTCCGCCCGCGACCGATCGATCGCGAGCCGCAGCCACGCGGCGAACTGTCGTTCGACGGCGCCTGGACCGCTGCGTCGCATGGGGCGAAACAACGAATAGCCCTCGCCCAGCTGGCGCGGTTCCCGCACCGCAGGCACCAACCGGCCCGATGCCAGATAGCTGTCGGCGATCACCGGCATCGCCAGCACCACGCCTCCGCCGGCGCAAGCCGCCTCGTACATCAGTTGAAGTGTCGGGAACACGCGCTGCCGCAGATCGCCGGGGTTCAGATCTCCATCGCGCGCAAACCATCGCTCCCACAGCCGCGAGGGCGACTGCACCGTCAGAAGCGGCTGGCCGGCCAGCTCCGCGGCCGACCACAGCCTTCCTCCAACGCGTCGCGGGCATGCCGCCGGCAGCACGACCGCATCGAACAGGCGCTCCGCGACCAGGCCGGGCTCTGCCGTCATCCCGCCCCAGATCGCCAGTTGCGCCTCACCCGACCGCAACACGTTCGGATCGCGCGAGGGCAATATCTCGATCTCGACTCCAAGCAGATCCTGCACTTCGGGCAAGCGCGGCGCGAGCCATGCCGCCGCCAGGCTGTGCGACGTGGCGACGGTAAGGCGCTCCATTGCATCCGCCTCCACCTGTCCCGTCGCGCGACGGATCGCGTCGAGCGCTGGCTCGACAGCGGCCAGATAGCGCGCACCTGCTGCGCTAAGCCGCTGGGATTGTCCTTGCCGGTCGAACAGCCGGGTACCCAAGAACGCTTCGAGTCCGGCGATCCGCCTGCTGACGGCCGAGGGACTGAGAGCGAGCTCGCGAGCGACCGACCGGAAGCTCGCGCCGCCGGCGGCCGCAACGAAAATCTCGATCGCCTCGAGCGGAGGCGCCTGGCGCAACATGCGCGTTCCGCTAGCGCTGCCATGTCACGACTTTGTGACAGTGCCGCCAGTCGCTACCCGATCGCGCCCGGGCGTCCCGCCTCGACGGTATAGCGTGCCAGCGAACGGATTGGGCTCTCCGGATCGGTCAAGCTGTCGACCGCGCGTAGATCAATCCCGAGCCGCACCGGGCTTAGGTCGAGCAGGACATAGCCCGCATGGACATTGTCGAGGAACCGCACATGGGGGTTGAGCGACCGTGCGGGGCCGAACAAGGCTTCCGGTCCGTTGCGCGATGCAAGGCAGCTGGTGACGATCTCGGTCGCGACGGTCGCCGATCCGGGCCGCCCGAAATCGCGCTTCACATCGTTGATCCAGAAGGAGTGGACATCCCCGCCGAGGAGCACCGGATTGCGCACCGCCGGCTGCGCAAGCGCGTCCAGCGCACGCTCGCGCGCCTCTGCATAGCCGTCCCAGACGTCCGAGTAGAACGCGTCCCGCCCCTGCGGAAGGTAGAGGCGCGAGAACAGGGTCTGCTGGGTCACCAGCGACCAGGTCGCGCGCTCGCTGTGTAGCCCCCGCCGCAGCCAGTTCTCCTGCGCGGCGCCCAGCATGGTGGCATCTGCCGCCTGATCGCAGCCGTGCATGATCTGTCCGCCCCGATGCCCCGGCGCGGCGCAGGGATGCGGCGTGCGGTACTGGCGCGTGTCGAGCATGTGCACGCTCGCCAGCCGCCCCCAGCCGAAGCGGCGGTAGAGCCGCACCTCGCCGCTCGGCAACAGCCGCGCGGGATCGATCGGCATATGCTCGAAATAGGCCTGATATGCGGCCGCGCGGCGGCGCGCGAACGCGGCCGGATCGGCGGTCGCGACGCCATGATCCGCGACATAGTCGTTCTCCACCTCATGATCGTCCCACGAGACGATGAAGGGCAGTTCCGCATGCGCATCGGCAAGGTCCCGGTCAGAGCGATAGAGCGCGTGGCGCGCGCGATATTCGTCCAGCGTGCGCGGATCGGGCGTACCGAACGTGCGCACGTTCGGACCCTCGCCGAACGACTTCTCGTAGATATAGTCGCCGACCTGCAGAACCGCGTCGGGCCGATGTGCGATCATGTCGCGATAGGCGGAGAACCACCCCTGCTCCCAGTGCTGGCACGAGGTGAGCGCCAGCCGCAGGCTCTGCGGATCGGCCGCAATGGTGGCGGTCCGCCCCGTCCGGCTGACCGCACCGCCAAGGTGGAACCGATAGAAATAGGGCCGCCCGGCCCGCAGTCCCCGCACCGGAACGTGCACCGCACCCGCGCGCTCCTTCGCAGCAAGCGCCCTGCCCTTGGCGACGATCCGCCTGAAGCCCTCGTCCTCCGCCACCTCCCAGCCGACCGCCGCATCCTCCGCGATGCCCAGGACTCGTGTCCACAGGATGAAGCCGTCCGCCGCCGGATCGCCCGAAGCCACGCCAAGCGCGAAGGGATCGGTCGTCAGCCGCGGCCGCGCCTCACGCACACGCGCGGCCGCACCGGCATGAACGAACCGCACCGCCGCCAGCACCACCGCCCCGCTCAGCAGAGTCCGCCGGTCGAGCATCAGAAGCGCGCCAACAGCCGTGCGAAATAGCTACGCCCATTCAGCCCCAGCGGCGTTTCCTCACCCGTCGGAAAGCTGCCCCCGGTCGCGGCGATCGCGGTCGCCTGATCGATGATCCCCTCCGGCCGTGCGTCGAACAGGTTCTGGACACCGACCTGCAGCCGCAGTCCCCGGGCAAAGGCGTAGCCGGCGGACAGGTCGACCGATTCCTTGCCGCCAAAGGTCTGCATCTTGACCAGCGGCGCCGAAGTATAGGTGCCGAACGCGGTCAGGCTCGCGCCCAGTTCGAAGCGGCCATGCGTCAGATTGGCCTGGACCGTCGCCTTGGCGCGCGGCTGTGCCTCGGTCAGAAAAAGGATCGACTTGGTCGCGAGCAGCGGCAGCGCCGGCAGCGTGGGGTTGGCGCGCAGCGTGTCGAGCCGGTTGTCGAGCCAGCTATAGCCCGCCGCCACGGCCAGCCGCGTCTCCGGCCCCAGCATCCCTTGCCAGCGTGCCGTCACCTCGACACCTTTGCTCGTCGTGTCGACGGCATTGGTGAAGAACCGCACCTGGCTGAACCCGGTGATGCCGGCATTGCGCAGCACCGTGTTGACCGCCGCGCCGCCGAGCTGTTCGCTCAACGCGATCCGGTCGCGGATGCGGATGTGGAAATAGTCCGCGGTGAAGGTGAAGCCACCGAACGGGCCGAAGACGAGCCCCGCCGTGGCATTGCGCGAGCGTTCGGGCTTGAGCGGCGCCGCGCCCAGCGCCCGCGCGACCGGATCCGCCACCGGCAGCGTCGCGACGTTGACCAACGCCCCGGCGCTCAGCGCGCCCTGCACCGCGCTATAATATTGCTGCTGCAGCGACGGCGCCTTGAACCCGCTGCCAAGGGTCGCGCGCACCGCAACGCCCGGCGCCGCTTCGAGCCGACCGGTCGCGCGCCAGGTCGTCCGCCCGCCGAAATCGTCATAATGATCATAGCGTAGCGCGCCGCCGAGCAGCAGCTGCCGCACTGGGCGCAGTTCGATGTCCAGGAACCCGGCATAGGCATCGCGTCCGGCATTGGTCGGGTTGCGCGGGTTGAACCCGGCAAAGCCGTCCGCACCCGTTCCGGCATAGGCCAGCGGCTCGCCGCTGCGGATCGCATAGCTCTCGTGGCGATATTGCGCGCCCGCCGCGATGTTGCCGCCTGCCATCACCCCGTCGAGCGGAAGCGCGAGCGTCAGGTCGGTCACATGCTGCTGATAGGTCACGCCGCCAGAATCGAACCGCGTCGGGCTGGTCAGGCCGAGCGAGGCGTTGGCGGTATCGAACACCCGGAAATCGGCCTTGTTGTACCCATAGGTCTGGCTGAGGTCTGCCCTGACGCTACCGAGACGCGCCTTGAGGCCCACCGTACCGCCCACGTCCCAGATCGTCGGCTCGACGATCGGCAGAAAGCCGTTGGGATAGAGCGGCGAAAATCCGGGGACGCGGAATCCGGCGGCGTTGTTCGACACCTTCCGCGTGACCGTGCCGAACCCGTAGAGTTCAAGATCGCCGATCGGCACGCCGGCATCGAAGGCGAAATTCGCCACCGACGCGCGCGGATCGCCGATGCGATAGGTCACCCGGCCGAACCGCTGGTCGGTGAAGGCACGGTTGGTCGAATCCTGATGCCGGACCAGCGCGGTCAGGGTCAGATGTCCTCGGTCGCCCAGTCTGAAGCCGGCGCTGGCCGCCGCCAGCCCGTTCAGTCCGTCGCCCGCCTCGGTCACGCCGCCCAGGATGCTGCCCGACCCGCCGCTCGCATTGGACTTGAGGATGATATTGACCACCCCGGCGATGGCGTCCGAGCCGTACTGGGCAGCGGCGCCGTCCCGCAGGATCTCGATCCGCTCGATCGCGCTTTCGGGAATGGTGTCGAAATCGACGCCTGCGGCGCCGCGGCCGATGCTGTTGTTCACGTTCAGCACAGCATTGGCGTGACGGCGCTTGCCGTTGACCAGCACCAGAGTCTGGTCGGGCGACAGCCCGCGCAGCGTGATCGGTCGCGTGTTCGCGGCACTCGCCGTCGTCGCCGCCCGCGCGAAATTGACCGAGGGCTGGAGGAAGTTGAGCGCGCGGCTGAGATCGGGATAGCCGGTGCCCTCGATCGCATCGTTGCTGACCACGTCCACGGGCGCGGACGATTCGATCGCCACACGTCCCGCCGAGCGCGTGCCGGTGACGATGATTTCCTGGCCGTCCGCGGTATCGGCCGGCGCCTGCTGCGCAGCGGCCGATCCAGCCCATAATGTCGTCGTTGCGAGTAAAATGGTCCGGATCACACGCGCCCCCTGAATGTTGAGATCGCGCGCTCCCTACGGCGCTGCAGCATCACCAGTTATCGCGAAAAGCGGCGCAGCTGTTGCTCCAAGCGCAACACCGCAACGGGACTCTCGACATAGAAACTCGACATAGAAATAGGTACGAGGTGCAAAAACGATGACCGCGTTCGCGCAAATGGGCCGACGAATGTGAATGGCGGCACTTAGGGCGCAAGGTCGCGGTGAAAATCCCACGATGCGCATAAGGCTCGCGGCCGCTTCCTGACCCTCAACGCCTCACGTCGCACGCCCCTTCATTATTGCGCCGTGCGTAATGATGAAGTGCATTCAATCGGCATTCTCTAACTCGCATTCATAGAGGAAAACGCACTCAGGGAACGGGAATGCGCCCGTCCATTGATGCGAGAATCCCAACATGAAGCTCCATTACCACCCGCTCTCGGGCCACTCTCACCGAGCCAGCCTCTTTGCTTCGCTGCTCGGCGTTCCCCATGAGCTCGTCGAGGTCGACCTCAAGGCTGGCGCCCACAAAGCGCCGGACTTCCTTGCACTGAACCCGTTCGGCCAGGTCCCTGTCCTGCAAGACGGCGACGACGTCGTGTCGGACTCCAACGCTATCCTGGTCTATCTTGCGAAGAAGCACGGCCGCACCGACTGGCTGCCCGAAGAGGCCCGCGCCGCCGCCGCCGTCCAGCGCTGGCTGTCGGTCGCAGCGAACGAGGTTGCGAACGGCCCGGCAGCCGCGCGGCTCGTCACCGTTTTTGGCGCGAAACACAATGCGGAGGAAGTGATCGCCCGCGCCCATGCGCTGCTTCAAAAGCTCGACGCGCATCTGACCGGCCGCGAATGGCTGGTCGGCGACGCCCCCACGATCGCCGATGTCGCAATCTACAGCTATGTCGCACACGCCCCGGAGGGCAATGTCGACCTGTCGGGCTATCCCGCGGTCAAGGCGCACCTCCGCCGCATCGAGGAACTGCCGGGCTTCGTTGCATTCGTCCGGACGCCCGTCGGCCTCGCCGCCACCGAGACGGCCGCCTGAACTCAGCGGGCCGGGAGGGGCGGCCTCACCCATCCCGGCCCGCTGGCCATCTTTCCCGGAGGACATGGTGACCGAAGAGACGCGCTGGAAGAAGCTGGAGACCTGGCATCGCGGCGAGAAGGCCATTCAGGCCACGCTCGGCATGGTCGAGCGGATGGAGGCGACCGGCAAGCGTGTCGTCCGCGACTATATGCCCGACCAGCATCGCGAATTCTACGCACAGCTGCCCTTCATGATCGTCGGGAGCGTCGATCCCGCCGGCGACGCCTGGGCAAGCTTCCTCGCGGGCCAGCCGGGCTTCATGACCTCGCCGACGCCGACCACGCTCGAAATCGGCGCGCTCCCCGATCCCCGCGATCCGGCAGCCATCGGCATCCGCGACGGCGAGCCGATCGGGATGCTCGGGATCGAGATGCACACGCGCCGCCGCAACCGGATGAACGGCTTCGTGACGCGGAGCGGCGACGGTATCCATATCGATGTCGACCAGAGTTTCGGAAACTGCCCGCGCTACATCCAGCTACGCGATTTCAGCTTCATCCGCGACCCCGCCATCCCCTATGCCGGCATGGTCGAGAGCCTCGACGCGCTCGACGCCGACGCGCGGGCCGTCATTGCCGCGGCGGATACCTTCTTCGTCGCGTCCTATGCGGAGCGCGAGGACCGGCGTCAGGTCGACGTCTCGCATCGCGGCGGCAAGCCCGGCTTCATCCGCCTCGGCAAGGACGATCTCCTCACCATCCCGGACTTCGACGGCAACCTGTTCTTCAACACGCTCGGCAACATCCTGCTGAACGGCAAGGCAGGGCTGATGTTCGCCGACTTCGCGACCGGCGACATGCTGCAGATGACGGGCGATGCCGAAGTTATCCTGGAGTCGCCGGAGATCGCCGCCTTCCAGGGCGCCGAACGGCTCTGGACCTTCCGGCCACGCCGGATCGTGCGCCGGCGCGGCGCGCTCGCGCTGCGCTGGGCGCCCAGGGAGGACGGCGCGTCGCCCAACTCGCTCATGACCGGCGACTGGGCCCAGGCGGCGGACCGCCTGCGCGCCTCCGAACTGGCGACCCGCTGGCGGCCCTATCGTGTCGTCCGGGTCGTCGACGAAAGCGCCTCGATCCGCTCATTCCACCTCCAGCCAGACGACGGCGCAGGCAAGCTGCCGCATGCGGCGGGTCAACACCTGCCCATCCGCGTCACGCTTCCGGAAGCGGGCAAGCCGGTGATCCGGACCTATACCCTGTCGGCAGCGCCATCCGACGATGCCTATCGCATCAGCGTCAAGCGCGACGGCGCGGTATCCGGGTTCCTCCACGACGCGGTGCAAGTCGGCGACATCATCGAAGCCCGTGCCCCGGCGGGTGCCTTCACCATCGATGCGCGTGAGAGGCGAGCGGCCGTACTGCTCGCGGCCGGAGTGGGAATCACCCCGATGCTCGCGATGCTGCGCCACATCGTCTACGAAGGGGTGCGCAAGCAGCGGGTCCGGCCGACCACGCTGTTTCACGCAGCCCGCACGAAGCTCGACCGCGCCTTCGATCGCGAAATCGCGGAGCTTGTCGAAGCCTCAAAAGGGGCGGTCCGCGTGATCCGGGTGCTGAGCGATCCGCGGGACGCGCGGGAAGGCGCGGACTATGAGGTTGCCGGGCGCATCGAAACGGCGCTGCTCACCCGTTCGCTTCAGCTCGACGACTATGACTTCTACCTGTGCGGCCCGCCTGCCTTCACCCAGTCCATCTATGACGGGCTGCGCGACCTGAACATCGGTGACGGTCGTATCCATGCCGAGGCGTTCGGACCGTCTTCGCTCGTGCGCCGCGAGGATGCAGGCGTGACAGTGGCACAGCTCGATCCCCCCGCGGCCGAGCCGGTCAAGGTGATCTTCACCGAGACCGCGAAGGAGGCACGCTGGCAACCGGAATCCGGAAGCCTGCTCGAACTGGCGGAAGCGCGCGGCCTTGAGCCCGAATTCAGTTGTCGTGAGGGCAGTTGCGGAACCTGCAAGGTCAAACTGCTCGCCGGCAAGATCACCTACGCGAAAAGGCCCAGCGCAGCGGTCGCCGATGACGAGGTGCTGATCTGCTCGGCGGTTCCGGCGCGCCAGGACGGCGCTGAGGGGATCAAGCTCGCGCTCTGAACCGGAATTGCTACGCAGAGCGCAACAATCCCTTGTCCAGTTTAGCCGTTCTACCGGCGCCCAAGGACGCCGAAATGACTGAAGGACGGCGGTTCCATTTCCCCCGTCAACGGAGAGCAATCCATGTCACGGCCACCAATCCCTCCCTTCACCGAGCAGAGCGCCATCGAGAAGGTCCGCCTCGCCGAGGATGGCTGGAACAGCCGCGATCCCGCGAAAGTGGCGCTCGCCTATACGCCTGACACGCGGTGGCGGAATCGCGTAGAGTTCGTGACCAGCCGCGAGGAGGCTCAGGCCTTTCTTACCCGCAAGTGGAACAAGGAGCTCGATTATCGGCTGATCAAGGTGCTCTGGGCATTCACCGGGAACCGCATCGCGGTGCGCTACGCCTATGAATATCGCGACGACAGCGGCCAGTGGCACCGGGCCTATGGTAACGAGAATTGGGAATTCGCCGAGGATGGCCTGATGGCGCATCGCCACGCGAGCATCAACGAGCACCCGATCACGGAGGCGGAGCGCAAGTTTCGCTGGCGGCTCGGTCGCCGCCCGGACGATCATCCGGAACTCAGCGACTTCGGCTTCTAGCCGCCAGGAGAAGCACGATGACCGACGTCACTCTCGACGGGCGTCTGCGGCTCGCGATAGAGCTGGCGCTCACCGAATGCGCCGATCCTGCACGCGCCCTTCGACAGGAGAATGAAGGACGCCGGCTCGGAATGTCGGGGGCAGAGATCGATGCGGCGCGCCGCGGCCATGGCTTCGACGTCCAGATCAGCCGTGCCTTGTCTCTTGCCGCGGCTTCGCAAAGCAGCGCCGGCCCATCGGTCGAACGGAACCGGGCGCTCAGAGCCGGCCTCCCCGAGCCGGTCTGCCGTGAAATCGAACAACTCGCGGAGCGGTTCGCTGCGCGCTCGTCTGAGGAGTGATAGGATGGAAACCCCTGTTCCCGGCGCTTCTGCTGGTCGTGTTTCGGCCTGGAAGATCCTGGCTTCGCACTTCTGGCCCGACCCGATGCTGTCCCCCGACCATTTTCGCGATTTGCTCTCGGCGAAAGCCGCTATTCACCCCGAGGATCTGGCACGGCTGATCTAGTCGCGCGGCGGTTGAGGGAGACGGCATGGACAGGTGGCAGGCGATGCGGATCTTCGTCCGCGTGGCAGAGACCGGAAGCTTCGCGGAAACGGCGCGGCAGATGAACATGAGCGCGCCCGCGGTAACCCGCTCCGTCGCCGGCCTGGAGGAGCTGATCGGCACGCGGCTGTTCGTCCGCACGACGCGCACGGTGAAGCTCACCGAGCCGGGCCGGCGCTATGTGGACGACTGCCGGCGGATCCTCGCGGATATCCTTGAGGCGGAAGCCAGCGCCGCCGGATCCTACGCCACGCCGACCGGAACCCTGGCGGTAACCGCGTCGCTGCTGTTCGGGCAAATGTACGTGATGCCGATCATCACCGAATATCTTGACACCTATCCAGGGATGACCGGTCGCACACTCTTCCTCGACCGGCCGGTCAATATCGTAGAGGAAGGCATCGATGTTGCCGTGCGCATCGGGCATCTGCCCGATTCCGGTTTCACCGCGGTCAAGGTCGGCACGGTCCGGCGCGTCATCTGCGGCGCCCCGGACTATTTCGAGAAACATGGCGTTCCGATCATCCCGGCCGACCTCAAACGGCACCGTATCGCGGCATCCACGAGCGCATGGGCGTCGCCGGAATGGAAATTCGCGAACGACCTTCGCGTGACCGTCGATCCCGCGCTCGACTGCAATACAAATGACGCCGCGATCGCCGCCGCAATATCGGGCTGGGGCCTGACACGGGTCCTCAGCTACCAGATCGGCCCGGCGCTGATTGCGGGAGATCTTCAGATCGTGCTCGCCGATCATGAAGAGGCGCCGCTTCCCATTCATGTCATCTATCCGGAGGGGCGCCACGCGCCGGCAAAGGTCAGATCCTTCGTTGAAATGGCGGTCGCGAGATTACGCGCGAATCGACTACTCAACTGACCTCGAAGCCGTAGTTCGAAGTATTTCCGGCGAATTAAAAGGTAGGTCGGCGTTGCAAAGCTCATGATTATCCAAACTATTTCAATGCGTTATTTTGCAATCTCGAATTCCTTCCGCATTTTCCCAGACCAACGAAAGGGCAGCGTCAGTTAAATCCTCCGCGTCCAGAGCAATCTAAACCGACAGAATATCGGGCCGACTTGGCTGGGCGAAACCGTCACAAGGCGCCCGCGATATAACCCCCGCCACGCGACAGAAAATGACGCAGCCATATCGATCAGCAGCGCGCCGTTTAGAACTATTTGGTCTTCCCGCCCTCCCAGGCGGGCGTAGGTTTGCGGTAATCCAACGCAGGCGCTCGGTTGCCTAGCAAGGCATCATATTTGAAATTCGGCCCACGCGCTTTATCGAGTTCAGCCTTCGCCTCCTTCAACGTTTCGGGGCTTAGGAACAAGTCCGCTGCCGTCAGTGCGATGGTCTTGGCTGCGACCGTGGCGCCCTTGGCACCAATGCTCGATCCCGAAGCAGCGACCGCCTGCCAGCTGTGCGCGGGCGTGCCTGGGACCCAGGTGGCGGTGCTGAGGCCGATTGTCGGCACCGTCCAGCTGATATCGGACACGTCGGTTGAACCGCCACCGTCGGGACCACGGTCGCGCGAGTTGGTCTCTCTCACGCTATCGAGTGGCTTCTGCGTGGGCAGGCTCTTCTGCAGCTCGGTCGCCCAGGCGATCTCCTCGGGCGTCCAGTGCTCCCCGCCGACCGTATCGAGGTTCCGGGTCATCACCCTGGCAAGCGCCTCGCTGGCGAGCATCGAATAGACGCCGCCGGTGATCTCGAAATCCATGGTGGTACCGGTCGCCATCGCAGCGCCCTGCGCCGCCTTCACTACCCTGCCCCACACGTCGCGCACGATCACGGGATCGACGTTGCGAACATAATAATAGCTCTCGGCGAAATCGGGCACCACGTTCGGTGCCTCGCCGCCTGCGGTGATGATGTTGTGGATCCGCGTCGAGGACGGGATGTGCTCGCGCATGAAATTGACCGCGACGTCCATTACCTGGACGCCGTCGAGCGCCGAGCGGCCCTTGTCGGGCGAGGCAGCAGCATGCGCGCTCACCCCGTGGAAGCGGAACTTGCCCGAGATATTGGCCATGCTCTTGTCGGTCGACACACCGTTGGCGTCCCCGGGATGCCAGTGAAGCACGGCGGAGACGCCGTCGAACAGCCCAGCGCGGACCAGATAGACCTTGCCCGAACCGCCCTCCTCAGCCGGCGTGCCGTACAGGCGCAGCTCGCCCTGGACCTTGTTGGCGATCATCCATTCCCGGATCGCAATCGCAGCCTCGACGCTGGCAGCGGCGAAGAGATTGTGGCCGCAGCCATGGCCGGCTGCCTTGCCCGCGATCGGCGTCTTGGTCGGGTCGGTGGTCTGAGCGAGGCCGGGCAGCGCATCATATTCCGCGAGGACGCCGATCACCGGGCCGCTGCCTTGCTTGAAACTGGCGACGAATGCTGTCGGCATGCCGGCTACGCCTGGCGTTACGGAGAAGCCGGCCTTTTTCAGCTGCGCCTGGAGCAACGCCGACGACTTGCTCTCCTGATAGCCGACTTCGGACCAGCCCCACAGCGCCTTGGCAGTCGCGGCAAGATTGGGCGTGCGCTTCTCGATCCCCGCGAGCATCGCGCCGCGCTGCGCTGCAGGCAGCGCCTGCGCGAAGGCAGGGAGCGGTGCGAGCGCGGCAGCCAGCAGCAACGCGGTCCTGATCGTCATCTCGTGCACTCTCCTATTTCGCCCCGACGGCGGCGGCATCGGGGCGGCGGGTGTCGGCCGATCCCAGGAACCTGTCACCCGCGACCATGATCGACTGGACCGAACCCATGGTGTTCGAGCTGCGCACCTTGTGTCCCTTGGCTTCGAGCAGGGGAACGATATCCGGCGAGAAACCCTCCTCGAGCTCGATCAGGCCATCGCCGCCGGACTGATTGATGCGCGGACGCTGCGCAGCCTCGGCGACGTTGAGGCGATGATCGATCACGTTCGAGAGCATCTGCACCATCGTCGCGATAATATAGCCTCCGCCCGGCGTACCGGTGACCAGCCAGGGCTTGTCGTCCTTGAACACGATCACCGGGGTGATCGTCGAGCCGACGCGCTTGCCGGGGACCGGCTGGGTCGCCTTCCACTCGTCGCCGGGACGGCCCCAGGCAAGGTTGCCGAGGGAGTTGTTGAGCAGGATGCCCGTCCCGGGCGCCACGACGTGTGCGCCGTAGGAAGCGGAAAGCGTATAGGTATTACTCACCGCGTTGCCAGCGGCGTCCATCACCGAGAAGTGGGTCGTGTCCTTACTCTCATAGGGGTAGGGATTGCCGTCGGGCAGAGTCTTCGCGTCGAGCGAACTGCCCGACTGGATCAGCTTCGCGCGCTCGGCCGCATATTCCTTGCTGGCCAGTCCCCTGGCCGGGCTCCGCCAGTCGGGACCGCCACCGATCAGCCGGCGATCAGACCAGACGATCTTCAGCGTCTCGGACAGAAGATGGAGATTGGCCACGCTGCCCCAGCGCTGCTCGCGCACCGGGAAGCGCTCGAGGATGTTCATCGCCTCGGCGACGCTCACGCCCGATGCGGTGGGCGGCATGTAGGCAATCGGCATGCCCCGATAGCTCGACCAGATCGGTTCGGAGATCACCGGTTGGTAGGCGGCTAGATCCTGCTCGTCGATCACGCCTCCACCGGCCTTCATGCCGGCCGCGATCTTCCTGGCGATGGCGCCGGTGTAAAAGCCGTCACGCCCCCTGGCCGCGATCACCTGCAGCGTGGCGGCGAGATCCGGCTGCTTCCAGCGCTCGCCGGGCGCATAGGCGCTTCCATCAGGCTTGAAGAACATGGCAAGCGCGGCAGCGTCGTCGTGCATCGCCTTCTTCTGGTCGGCGTTCGCCTGAGCTTCGTCGTCCGACAGGATCACGCCGTTACGCGCCATCGCGATCGCGGGCGCGATCAGCCTACCCCAAGGCAGCGAGCCGAAGCGCTTGTGCGCTTCCCACAGGCCAGCCACCGTGCCGGGGATCGCCACGCCCTTCATCGAATAGCCCTTGGCCGGATCCAGCTTGCCGTTGGCGCCGAGCAGCAGGTCGGGCGTCGTGTTGCGCGATGCCTGGCCATAATAGTCGATCGCCAGCGTCTGGGCGGGCTTGCCGTCCTTTGCGCCCATATGGATCAGCATGTAGCCACCACCGCCGACATTGCCGGCACGTGGCAGGGTGACGGCCAGCGCGAAGGCAGTGGCGATCGCGGCATCGACCGCATTGCCGCCCTTGCGCAGGATCGCGGCGCCGACCTCCGCCGCGATCTTGTTCTGGCTGACGACCATGCCCCCGCGCCCGATCACGGGCTTATGGATCTGGTCATAGGCGACGATGTCGCCGCCGGAGACGCGCTGCGCGGCGGGCGCCTCGGGCGCTTCCTGGGCGAAGGCCGGCGTCGTGAGCGACGCCAGCGCAAGGATCAAGGCGATACGCATCAGAAGCTCGCTCGCATGTTGGCGTACCAGTAGCGGCCATAAGGGCTATAGAGCGAGCCGAGGAACCCGTTCGAGCTGAGCGGCGGCCCCTCGTTGGTCAGGTTGCGCACGCCGATGCGCAGCCGGTAGCGCCCGCCATTGTCGCGCTTGCCCACGGTGACCTGGCCGTAGAGGTTGAAGGTCATGCGGTCCTCGATCAGCCAGGCAGTACCGGCGGAATCGAGCAGGCCGGTATCGTCGACGTCGCTGGTGTACTGGGTGAAGCCGCCGATCTGGAACGGCCCCTTCTCCCAGGTAAACGAGCCGGTGACCTTCCAGCGCGGCTTGCCGTTCTGGCGGACGAGATCGCCGGCATCGGCGATGTTGGTGCCCGCGTTGATCGTCCCAGCGGTGCGCGCGGCGATCAGGTTCTGGATCGGCGGCGAGGGCTCGAGAAAGAACTTGTCCAGATAGGCGGCATTGGCGTTGAGGCTAATCTTGCCCGCGCCGAAATCGGGCAGGCGCCAGTTTAAGCCGAGGTCGATGCCGGCGACTTCCTGCGGCAGCAGGTTGACGTACTTATCGTTGACGTAGAGCACGCGGCCCATCGGCGCGAGGCCGGTGCCGGCGAACAGGGCATTGTCCTCCGCCGTCGGCGTGGCACGGATGACGTTCGGATCACTCGATCCCTGCACGCGCAGCAGATAGTCGTTGATCAGCGCATTGCCCTCGCCAAACAGACCGACGATCCCTTTCTGGTCGACATGCCAGTAATCGGCGGTGAAGGTGATCCGGCCGATCGCCGAATCGAGGAAATGCGGCTCCAGCACCACGCCCACGGTCCAAGTCTTGGACTGTTCCGGTTTCAGATCCGGATTGCCCGAGCGCCGCGCAGTGGTCGCGAAGCCCTGCGAACAATTGGCGAAGCTGCTGATGTGGAGTGGATTCGGCGTGATGCCATCGGGCTGGAAGGCCGGCTGGCGCAGCTGCGCCTCGCAACGGACCCAGTCGGTGCGCGTGTTCGAGCGGGTGACCATGGTCGCATTGATCTGCTCGAGGTTCGGCGCCTTGAAGCCCTCCGCATAGGAGCCGCGCACGCGCAGGCCGCGCACCACGTCCCAAGCCGCCGCGATCTTGGGCTTCGCCACCGACCCGACGTCTGAATAATGCTCGAAACGGCCCGCAAGCTGCAGCTCGACGTTGCGGACCAGCGGGATGTTCATCTCCGGCGAGACGACCGGCACCGCGAGTTCCAGATAGGCAGCGGCGACGGTGCGGCGGCCGCTGGTGTCGGGCGAGGGGCTGGTGCCGACCAGATCGGAACCGTTGACCGCACCGTTGATCGAGTCCGTGAACTGGATCGTGCCGTCGACACGCCCGTCGCGGTCGTCATTCTGGGTCTCGCGGCGCACTTCGCCGCCGATCGCCAGGCCGACATCGCCGCCGGGCAGGCGCAGCAGGTGCGTGGTCGAGCCCTTGATGTCCCACATCGCGAGCGTAGTCTTGCTGATCCGGGTGGTCTTCACCTTGATCGCGGCGATCGCCGCTGCGCTGCTCGGCCTATTGTCGATGCCGCTCGGCGGGGTGATACCGCTGCCGTTGAACGGATTGTACGCGTCGGGCGTGGTCAGATTGATCTGGCGCTGGAGCAGGGTCTGGCTGATACCGTCGGAACGGTCGCGAACCCGCGCTTCGGAATAGAGGCCTGCGCTTTCCCACTCCAGGCCGAGCGCCTTGAAGCGGATGCCACCCAGCAGGCGATATTGCGTGTTGAGCACCTCGACGCGATTGGGGCCGACATCGGCGAAATTGTAGCTCGACAGGGTGATCGCCTGACCGCCGGCTGCCGCGTTGATGCCAGGCAAGCGGTTCGGGCTGCCGGCCGGGCCGAACGGATTGTAATAGGCATTGGCGGCAATGGTCAGCGGGCCGGAAGAAAGCGTACCGCTAGAGGCCTGGATGCTGTTGCTCTCCCCATTGTAATAGCCTGCCTCGCCGAACAGTTCGACGCCGCCGCCCAGCTCGTAATGGCCGTTCACGAACAGGTTGATACGGCGGATATTCGGCGTGACGTTGGTGTTGAAAGCGAGCGGCGCGTCGAAGCGCAGCTCGCGGATCGCCGCCGCCGAGCTGGTGCCGGTGGCGACGCAGTTGGTGCCACCGATGATACCGGCGCCGCCCGCCGGGCAGCCGGTGAAGCTGGTCGGCTGGATATGGAACTGGCCCGAGGTGTTGGTGAGCGCGGTCGTACCCTGGCGGACGACAACATTGCCCACCGTCTGGAACGAGCCCCAGGGGGTGATCGTCGAGCGGCCGTCGAGCGAGGTCGAGCCGTCGAAGCGGGTGCCGGCGAACAGCGAACGCAGGTCGTTGGTGCGGGTATAGTCGAAGTCGCTGGCCATCACGCCGTCGCGCTTGTCGTAGCTGGCGAAGAGCGTGATATTGCCCCGGTCACCAAGGTTTCGGCCGGCGAGCAGGTACGCGTTGGTCTCGAACAGGCTCGAGCCTTCGCCCCAGCCGACCTGCCCTTCGAGCTCGACGCCGTTATAGTCGGTCTTCAGCACGGTGTTGACCACGCCGGCGACCGCATCCGAGCCGTAGATGGCGGCAGCGCCGTCGCGCAGCACTTCCATGCGCTCCAGACCGAAGACGGGGATGGCGTTGGTGTTGACCGTGAGCACCGGCACGAGGTTGTCATCGGCGCGGCTGGTCGGATGATTGACCACGCGGCGACCGTTCAGCAGCACCAGCGTGTTGCCGACACCGAGATTGCGCAGGTTGATCGAACCGACATCGCCGCGCGCCGAGTTCGAACTGTTCGGCAGATACGAGCTGTTGAAGCTGACGTCGCCGAGTTGCGGAATCGAACGGAACAGTTCGTCGCCCGAAGTGGCGCCGGTCGCGCCGATCTGGGCCTCGTCGACCACGGTGACGGGAAGCGCGGCGGTCACCTTGCTACCCCGGATCTGCGAGCCGACGACGACGATTTCCGCCGGTGCCGGCTCGTCGCCGTTCACCGCCTGCTCGACGGCTGCGGTCTCGACCGCGGCCCGCTGGTCACCGGTCGGCACCGAAACGGGCGCGTCCTGATAGAGCGAGACCGGTCGTGCGCCCGGCTGCACATCCCCCCTCGCCATCACCCGCACGCTGTTCGGACCGGTGAAGCGATAGGTATAGCGGCTGTTGGCGAGCAGAAGGTCAAGCGCGTCGCCGATCGTGTAGCGGCCCTCGAGCCTGGGCGCCTTCAACCGCGCGATCGCCGGATCGGTGAAGATCAGCTGGACCCCTGTCTGCTGGGCGAGTTGCATCAGCGCCGCATCGAGGCGACCGCCCGAGAAATGGATCTCGTGGCGCACGGTCTCGCGGGCCTGTCCGGCGGCCGGCACCGCGACAAGGGCAGCAACGGTCATGAGAAGAAGCTGGCGTGATTTCATGGAAATCGATCCCCCTGAATCGATGCCTGGACGCGGCAATCAGGGTTTACGACGCGAGAAAGTAATAACCGCGAACCGAAGCGGATCAAATTTTTTTGAGTGTTGCACGGTTGCAAGGTTCGCCTTGGCCATTGTTACGCGTCGTGGCAGGAGTGACATTGCGCAGGGGCGCTGGGGGGAGATGTACGCTTGGCCGCCGGACGACCTGAAATGCTGCGGGCGCCAGACGACGGGCATGGTGGGCTCGACACCTATCGGGCGGCCTTGCGGGCGTTCGTCGCACGGCGGGTAGATGACGCCGCCGAGGTCGAGGATCTGGTGCAAGAGGCCTGTGCCCGACTGGTCGCAAGCGCGCGTGAACGCACCGTTGACGAGCCCCGAGCCTATCTCTTCCGTATCGCCGCGAACCTGATCGCGGATCGCCACCGTCGGGCCTTGCCGGTCGTGTCGCTCGACCACGAGATCCACCCGCCGGTCCGCCCGGCCCAGGAGGATCGCCGCCGGGTGGCGGACCTCCAGGCCGCGCTGGAGGCGGCGCTCGACGAACTATCGCCACGCTGCCGTGAGGTGTTCGTCATGCGCCGCTTCGACGAGCGCGGCACGGGCGAGATCGCCCGCGAACTCGGCATCTCGCCGCGCATGGTACAAAAGCACCTCACCCATGCTGTCGCGCATCTCTACGACCGGCTCGCGCACCTGATGGAGCGCGGCACATGAGTAAACGCGATCTCGGCAAACGCGCGCCTGCGGTGTTCGAATCCTTTCTCGACGGCCGCGACGCTCACCTCCATCCGGACGACCGCGCGAAGGCTGCCGAATTCTGGAATTGGCTCGGCGAGCTTGAGCGCCCGGGCCCCGCTCCGGCGCGCCATCGCCCCATCTGGATGGTGCGAGCGCTGGCAGCATCGATCGCGGTGCTGGCTATGTTTGGCGGGATGCTATGGATTACGCATCCGATGCCGGCACACGAAACTCTGCAGAGAGTCGCCACGGGGCATGCCGAGCGTCGCCGAGTAACACTCAGCGACGGATCCGTCGTGACCTTGGCGGCCGACAGCCGAGTCGATATCGCCTACCTGGCCGGAGAGCGCCGGCTGCGTCTGGTTTCCGGCGAAGCCCTGTTCAAGGTTGCACATGACAAGAGTAGGCCATTTGTGGTCGAGACCCGTCATGGCGAGGTTGTCGCGGTCGGCACGATGTTTGACGTCAGCGTCGGCAAACGCGAGGCGGAAGTTACGGTAGTTGAGGGCGTGGTGCGGGTCGCATTGTCCGAACCCGGTCGCCAAGGATCCGCCGAGCCAATCGAGAAGCTGGCACGTAAGGGCGAGCGCCTGTCGTTCGGCGTCATGAAGAGTGCCGGCGGCGATACTGGCTTCATCCGCCAGGCGGCGGACATTGATGCCGATAGCGCCGTCGCCTGGACGCGCGGCCGCTTGGTCTTCCAGGGGGAGCCGTTAAGCGAGGTGATCGCCGAGGTGAACCGATACGCCAAGGACCGCCTGATCCTGACCGATCCCCGCGCTGCCAGCATCCCGGTCTATGGCATGGTGAATCAAGGAGACACAGCTGCTATCCGCGACCTGATCGCGAATCCACGCGCGGTCGCGGTCGAGCCCCGTACGCCTTGAAGCTGTTCAAGCCCAGGCCGAAGGAGCCTCGCCAAGAACATGTGTGGGTCACCCACGCCATGCGGCAACAGCCCGATCGAAACGACGCCTCGCCGCATCTCGCGCCAATCGTGCCTTTCCGGACAGCATCGGCGGCCGCCCGCTCGGCTTTGTGCCGTTCCTCCCCGAGCTTTCGCTCCCGCATTTGGAAATCTCGTGCGACAGCGTCGCCCTCCCGCTTCGCATCCTCCAGCTCACACCCGGCCTGATCGAGTGGCTCGCGGTCGGGCCGCGGTAGAGGCTTTTTTTTCGGGGCGCCTCCCTCCCTAGGACCACTTTAGCGCCCTTGGATCTCGCCGCGCGCTTCTTAGTTGAATTGCCCAGCGCGGCCAAATGCTCTGCCTCGCTTCCGCGCAAGCGCTTGATGACCTTTCCCGGTTGATCCAGCGGTTCCGCTGTCAGCCCCATCTTCTGACTCGGCGCAGCAACATAGACTTCGTGAAATCCGACTGCGATCCGGAAAACCTTGAGCGTGCGAGCCATGGGATCGCAATGCTTGGCGTCGATATTGGTTCGCTTTCTATCGTTTCGTCAGGCAAGCCGCGCCGGCGGCCACCTCGTAGATGATCTTCTTGGCAAGTTGGGGCGCGATATCGCGCTGATAGATTTCCTGTTTGTCGGCGATGGTACGAGGCTTGTTCCTGCGTTTGGCGCGCGACCTTCGGCCTTCGCGGACGCCATGACCGACTCCAGTCGGCCCCCGATGCGTCAAAAACCGGGATACAAACCGGGCTACAAATCAGGACACAACAGGCGTCTGGCGCAGGCGGACGGGGGCGAGCCCAGTCCAACCGGCGAGCCCCTATCGCTCCCATATTCGATACCGTTTTCAACGCATTAGAGCCGAATCCCGAGGGATTCGAATGGCTGGGGCGGCTGGATTCGAACCAGCGCATGGCGGTACCAAAAGCCGGATGCCCGTTATCCCATCCATTCGAAAGCCGCAGACTTCTGCGGGTTTCTAGAGACTCTCAGCCTCAATTCCGTAGGTCAAGACAAATCGGCATACAAGATAAGATACACCCGCCAGCGCGCGAAGCCGGACATCGACGATGGCGTACCCAGAAAGTTTAGGATTGCGCCATGAGTGGAGTGACCGCAGTTGGGCCGGTAGCCGACTGGCGGCTTCCAGACAGGATATCGCTGAAGCAGACGCTCAAGCTAGAGCATCTCGTTTACGCCGAGAGGATCTGAAGTTGGGCCGAACGCTCACGGGCCGCTTTCAGGATCGCGGCCTGCTAAACTGGGCATGATCGGCTCAGAGTTTGCCAGCAGAATCGGGGCGGTTGTGCCAAACCCGGGAGTATCTTTGGGCTGACGATTGTTCTCGGCAAGGGCGAGCTGCGCCTCGATCACAGCTTCCATTCCAGCTCAATGCCGCTCTGCCGCGAACGTCCGATCGGTAAGTACCAGTTACCGTCATTGCCGAATGCCAGATTCCGGAAGGCGAGACCGGCGCCCCGGCGTACATTGGTAAGGTTGCCGACGAACAGGCGCAGGCTCCAATGATTAGCCGGCCTGCAGACCGACCGTTTGCGTCGCCGGCTGCATCGCCCGGCCGAGGCTTTCGAGCGATTCCTTGCCCGTGAAGGCGACTTCCGCTCGCGCATCGTGTCCACCCGATGTCTGGTAGCGAGCTGCGAAATAGCCGTCATAGCTCGGTACCAGCTTGACGCTCGAAGAGGCAGCGCGCCGCCCGTCTTATTGCCGTCGGACCACTGAGGCGCTCAATCGCCCACGAGCATTTGCACCTTTTCCCTCGGCGTGTCCTCCACCTTATGCATCGTATTGATCGAGATATGCGGCCATACGATGCGCCCCGGCA
>CAYOXO010000048.1:0-27119 GCA_964407945.1 uncultured Stakelama sp. | reverse complement strand
GCTCGCGCGTCTTGCCGACGTCCAGGCCGAAGCTGATGATGTTCTCGAGCGCCTTGTCCTGCTTGTCGGAGGGCACCGCGGCGAGCAGCTCGGCGTGGCCGACCTTGATGCGCCGTTCGTCGAGCGCGGTCTTCACCGCATGCGACAGGTTGGCGAGGGCGAGACGCCGGTCGAGCTTGGCCTGTGACCATCCGAGCCGCTTGGAAGCCTCGGCACGATCGTCGTTGCAGGCTGCGAGGACGCGTACCGCGGCGTCGGCCTGCTCGGTCTCCGAAGCGTCCTCGCGGATATCGTTCTCGTCGATCGCCGCCTCGAGCGCTTCCTGATCGCTCATGCGGCGGATGCGGACGGGAACCTCACCGTCGGGCCCGAACGCTTCAAGAGCGGCTTTGTAGCGGCGCTCGCCGGCGACGATCACGAACGCGTCGTCGCCATCGCTCGCCGGGCGCAACAGGATCGGCTGCAGCAACCCGCGCAGGCGAATCGAGCCGACCAGCTCGTCATGCTTTTGCCGGTCGAAGTAGCGGCGAGGATTTTCGCCCGGCCGCACCTTGGAAAGCGGAAGGCTGTCGGGGAAAGACGGTTCGGGAGCATCCATGGCTCTCTCCTCGGTCATATGGGGGGAATGGCTCACGCGCGTGGCTCCGCAGCCGCGGCGCGGATGCCCAAGCATTCGGCATGGTGGTGGCGACCATCGCCGGTCCCGTGCGGGCAGTAGCCGAAGCCCAGACGCTTGCCGCACGTCGCGCAGGGCTGAACCATCCGTTTGAGATTGCGCGCGAGGCTGAAGCGGACCCGCCAGTGATGGACATGCCAACGCGGGTGACGCCACCAGGGCCGATAGTGCCGATGCAGCGTGGACGCGATGGACAGGACGAAGCTCTCGGGATCGTCGCTCGTCTGGAGGTTGTCTGTCTCGTTGAGTGCGAGATTCGTCGCCAGCGCCATCGTCGCGGCGTAGCGGGACCGAACGAACCAGCGACCTTCGCGCTTGAGCTGCCAGCAGCGGAGATGCTCCAGCCGCATCGCGACCATGAGGCACGCGGCGAGGCAATCCGCCGGCGTCATGCGCTTCCAGCCGGTGCTGTAACCAGCGGGTTGGTGTGTGGCGCGATCGAAGGCATTGCGCAGCGCCTGAACCTCGCCGGCGTCGGCGAGGATATCGCGGACGGCCTGGGCGTACTCGTGCGGGCGCCGGTCGAACCAGCCGCAGCTGTCATCGCGGCGCTGTCCTTCGACGCGGCGCTCGGGATCGACGTGCCAGATATCGACCCCGATCCACGGCTCGAGCGCGTAGAGCGCCCGACTGAAGCTCCACGGCTTCGGGTGTCCGCGCAGCGAAGTTCCGCCCTTGGGATAGGGCGGGAAGCTGAAGGCGAGCGTGCAGGGATCGTATCCCATGTCAGGTATCCTTTCCTGCGGCCACCCGCCGCGCGATGGCACTGATGGCCTCGTGCGGGTCGTCGTCAGTCAGAAGGACGTCAGCATCCTTGCCCGGGCCGATATCCGGCCGGATCAGCACGGTGATCTTCGGGTTGCGGAAGTGCGCTTTGATCGCGTCCATATGAGACGCGATGTCGGCTTCGATGTGGGCGGGGAGGCCGCTCATCAGCCCATCCCCAGCGCGGCGCGATAGGTTTCGAGCAGCGCATCCTGCTCATCGAGCTGGTGCTTCTCCATCTTGCGCAGGCGGACGATCGTGCGGATCGTCTTGGCATCGAACCCGGTCGACTTGGCCTCGGCGTAGACGTCCTTGATGTCGTCGCTGATGCCCTTCTTCTCGTCTTCGAGGCGCTCGATGCGCTCGACGAGCAGACGCAGCTGCTCCGCCGATATGGAATCGCTCATGGTTTGCTCCTGTCGATTGGGCCTTGCAGGGGACTGGAATGGGGCCGGGTCTGTCGGCGTGAGTTCATCAACGATGATCAAGCTGGCCTTCATGCCCGACATTGCGGGGTGGCTGGGCGAGCCGATCTGCGCCCGCACCGAGGCGGCGCTCGCCTCAGCCAGGTCCGTGATCAGTACTGCGCGCGCACCCACGTGATTGGGCGCTCCGACGATGCCCTCCCGCTCCATGCGTTCGATCAGGCGTGCGGCGCTGTTGTAGCCGAGCCGCAGCTGCCGCTGGAGCCACGATGTGGAGGCCTTCTGGTGTCCGACGACGAGCGCCAGCGCGTCCTGGTAGAGCCCTTCCGCGGCTATGCTGTCAGACATGGTTCCTCCATGGGCAGGGATCGTTGTGGATCGGGATTGGCCGCTAGCCAGGCGCCCAGTGCTGCACTGGCGGCGAAGACGCTGTCCGTGGCGTCGCGGAGCTCACGCTCAGCGATCTGGTGCTTCTCGATGGCGCGGCCGCGGCGCTTCGTCGCGTGCTGCAGAAGCTCTTCCAGACGATCGCGCTCAGGGTTCGGTTCGGGCGGCTCGATCATGGATGCGCACTCCGGTCCGGCTCCCAGCCGACACGGATGGCGCGATCGATCACGTCGCCATTGCTCAGCACGTGTCGGCCGCGACGCCAAAAGCCGCCGGTGGGCGTTAATGCGCCGTCCTCGGTGCAACGAAGGATCGGACCCAGCCGGCGCAGAAAGTCTGCGGCAGCCTCGGGGTCCAACCGTGCGCGTCGAGCTTCCTCGATCTGCCGGAAGATTTCCGCCCGCGCCTCGGCAGCCGACATTCGCTTCGAACGCGTCAGGCGCCGATACTCGCCGCGCAGTTCCTTGGGGCACCATCCCATGCGCACTTCGTGCATGATCGACCCGATGTCCGCTGTGGCAGCACGTCGCTTCGCCTGCGCTTCTGGCGAGGCCTGATAGTGGGCCTGCAGTTCGCGGCCTCGCTCCTTGAGGAACTGGCGCCACGCCGGGTCGTGCCGTAGGCGGCGGTGCCTCTCCTTGTTTTTGCGGCTCATCAGGGCGCGATATTCGGGATCGGCTTTGCTCGCGCGCAACGCCGCCAGCCGCTTCGCCTCGCGCTCGGGGTCCAGACGCGCGCGCCGGTTCGCGCAACGCCGACAGCGGCCTGTGCTCTGCACGGTGATCTCAGCCGGGCAGTCCGAACACGTGCGCCGCGGGCGAGCCGATGGGGAGAGGGATGCCGTCTCCATCATCAATGCCTCAGGAACTCGATCGTCTTCGACGACGACCAGCAAAGCCCACAGGCACCGCAGCTCGTCACGCCGCCCGTCTCGTACGGGCACAGGACGTGGCGGCTGTCCTCTTGTCGATCGATGACGATGGCGCCGAACTGGTCGCCGGCCGTCCCCGAAAAGCGGATGCGGCACCGGTCGGGAAAGGCTTTGTTCAGCGCCATGATCGCCTTGCCGATCACACTGCGCCGATCGTGCGCTGTGTATCCGAAGACCCGCATGCCCCGAAACCGGCTGAGCCAGCCGCGCCACGCCGCGACATACTCGAGTGCAAGTTCAGGATCCTGGTCGGAACCGAAGTCGCCGAGGACATGGGGACGCACGACGTACCCCTCGGGATGGCGCGCAGATACCGCGGTGAGTTCCCAGCGGAGTCGCTCGATCAGGGCGCGGTCCAGCAGATGCCGGCGCGCCCAGTTCATGTTGTTGCCGTAGCAACCGTCCCACATGGCGCAGCTGCGCGGGCAGGTGATGCGCTCGGCCAGCGTGAGCGTGTGGATCCGCAGGCCCTTCCAGGCCCCCTTGGTCACCTCGTTGCCGATTTTCCGGCTCTGCTTGCCTTCCACCAGCAGCGCCGGACTCGTCTCGGCGTCGACGATCGAGCGCGGATAGCGGGGGCGGCCACCGGCTACGGCCGGATGGCTCGGAGAAAGGCGCTGCGCTGCGCGGCGGCGGGTTTTCAGGCCAACCTTGCGCGCCTGGCGGTAGATCGCACCAATGCTGGTCTCCAGCTCGCGGGCGATCTGCTTCACGGGCGTGCGCTGCCACATGGAGACCAGGTTCGCCTCACGTTCGGCGGTCCACTTCATGCCGCCTCGCTTTCCGGCGCTGCCGCCGGATAGTCGCCGTCACGCTCAAGGCGCAGCCTGCACGGAGGAATCCAGCGTTTGCGGGTGTCGGCGGGCGCTGCGTCGCGCTTCAGCCAGATGAACACCGAATAGCTCGTGGCGGTACTCGCCTTGGTGTCAGGTTCGGCGGCGCCGGGATCGATGGCCCCAGCACGAACCAGACGCCCCTTGAGCATGACGACACGTTCGCTGAACTGCAGCTCGAAGCTGGGTGGGCGGGGGAGGAACAGCTCCACCGCGCGGTCCTGGCCTTCGGCGAAGGCGCTCCGCGCGATGACCGCGACGCCGACCCTACTCAAGCTCAGGGCGCGTTCGATGAACTCCTGAGCCAGTCGGAACGGCGGGTTGATGAAGGTCCAGTCGGTCTCTTCGAGATCGCGGTCCAGCACGAACAGATAGTCGCGGATCGGGAAGCCCACGCCATAGTCGAAGACATCGCTGGCGATCACCCGCGCGAATGCCTCGCGCAGCGGCTTCACCATATGGCCGCGATTGGCGCACGGCTCCCGGCAATCCATCTGGCTGAGGTCGAAGCCGAGGCTGATCAGGAACTCGATGATAGCTCGGGTCGCCCAAGGCGGCGTCGGGAAGTCGTCGAGGCTGTCGTGCGGTTCGTGACGCTGCTGCATCACCGCGCTGGAACGGTTCTGGCTCATCGCTTGGTAGCCACGACAAGCTGGGCGCCGACCATCGTGCCGGATTCCTTGAAGGTACCCGCAGGCAACACTTCGCAAGATGCGCCAATCTCTTCGAGGAAAGCGCGGAACGCCACGCTCCTGCGGTCCTCGGAGATGAAGGCATGTGGTCCGACGATCGCGACCAGTTCGCCCCCGTCCCGCAGCAGCGACCAAGCGTGCTGCACATGCGCAACGTCCTTCCCCGCCGAGAAGGGCGGGTTCATCAGGACGACGTCGATCGGGATCAGGGATGACGGCTGCCAACCGGTGAAGTCCGCGTTGAAGGCGAAGACCGAGCCGTGTGCCCCGTCGAGGGTGGCGAGGGAGGCACACAGGGTCGGATCAATCTCGACCGCGGTGACAACAGCACCGCAGGAAATTGCCGGACGGATCAGATTTCCGCTGCCAGCGGACGGTTCAAGCACATGGCTTCCGGTGTGGACGCCGGCAAGGCGGACCATGCGCTCGGCCAGGTCGCTCGGGGTGAAGAACTGTTCCAGCGTCTTCTTGCGATCGACGGCGAGGCCGCTGTCCAGCGCCGCGGCTAGTTCGTCGCCAATCGGCCTCGCGAAAACATGGCCCCGCGCGCGCCGATCCCACTTGCCGCCGAGCGCCTTCAGCACCTTGTCGACCTGATGGTACATGTCGAGCGGAAGCTTGCCTTCAGGAAGGCGGACGATCGCGCCGTCGACCGCCGAGCGGCGCAGGACGTCGGCGACGCCGTCGCTCAAGGTCACGCCACGCAGGCGCGCATTTCCGGTCGGCGAAGCGGCCATCGCCGCCCCGCCGCTACTTGCGTTGGTCATGATCTTCTCCCTCCGGCCCCGGCCGGGCTACGTCCTCGAATTCGATGCGACGACCCGCGGAACACCGCGGATGTCGTTGATCTGTGCGATCAGGTCTCCGGTGAGCGCGTGGACGGCGCGGACATCCGCTTCCATGTCCAGCAGCTCCGAATAGACCTTGGCGGAGCCGCCCGGGCTAGTCGGGCACTCGGCGCGCGCAAGCTTTGCGAGCAGCGCAGCTACCGGGACGGTGCCCATCACTGCGCCGGCCGCCTCCTCTTTCGAGACGAGGCGTTTGCCGTAGGCTTCAGCGATATCGTCGAGCACCGTCGGATCGACCGCGAGCGCGTCCCAGAGCCGTTTCGGGTGGGTCGTGCCACCGGCGAACAGGTTCCGCAGCTGTTTCGTGGTGAGGTCCATCACGTACGCGAGCGCCTTCGCGCCCACGCGTGTCTGCGCGCGCGCCAGCCCGTTCACCATTTTCGCGCGGAAGTCCTCTTCCCCAATGGTGGTCGTTTCGGGAACGACATTTCCCCCGGTCATCGGGCAATACCCCCTTCATGAACAGCATCGACCTCAAGGGGCGCGGAGCCCAAACGCCACTGGGGCTCCGCACCCGTCTCGCCCGCGTCACACGGCACGAGAAACTCCGGCTCCCGAGGAGCCTCAATCACACCGGGCGCGGCACCCCAACGACCCTGCGGTCCCGCGCCCGTCTCGTCCGCAGCACGCGGTTCGAGCTCGAATGGTTGATCGGCGGGCGCAGAGGCCAGGGGGGCAACCCCTGCGCCCGCCTCGGCTGCGCGGTCCGCGCCGAGCCGATGGGTGATAGCGTAGCTGACCGCCCGCTCCGGGTCGGCCGCCATGAAACCTTCGCCGCTCATGCCGCGCGCCTCTCGGCTTGCCGTGAGGGGCAATCGACCTGGGTGCAGGCTTCGATTTCGCCCTGGGAGCGCGGGCCGCAAACGTCGCAATGGCCGGGGGCGTTAAGCTCCTCAAGCAGCTCATCGCAATCTGCCATGAAGTCGATCACCTTCTTCGCGTTCTTGAGCGAAAGGCTCCGTCCTTCGCGGAGCTGGCGGATGAGATCGCCATCGTTCATGGCCTCGCGCCCGAAGCGCGAGGGCTTCATGCCCGTGCGCTCGATGAACGCTTCGATCTTCTCGAGCAGCTCGGCGTCGGGGTTAGGGTTCGAAAGCAACTCCATAGCCGCTGCGAATATCATAAATTCCCAACAGTGCAACCTCTGATGTTGGGAATTTATGAAATAGATGCTCCGCGCCCGGCATGGGATATTCTCCACATGCCCGGCAAGCTGGAACGCAAGGCGCGCGCGGAGCGCAGCGCAAGGGATATCGCTGAGCGTTTGACGCGCCTGCGGCCGCCCGAACTGACCGAGCGCCAATGGTGCGTGCAGGCAGGCGTCAGCCCCTCATTCTTCTCGAATTTGCGGGGGACGCCGACGAAGCCGCCCAGCGACCCTTCGGTCGATGGGCTGCGCGCGGTGCTTGATGTGATTGGAATGACGCCGGCCGAGTTCTTTTCTCTCGAGCCAGGCGCCAACGTCATCGGGGTGCCGAGTGTACGAGCCTTAGAACAGGCGATCGCGGACGCGTTGCCGGGAATGCCACTTCGGACGGACAGACGAGCGCAATATCTTGCTGAAGCCTTGTCACGTGTCCTTGCGCTTCCACCAGATCTTCACGCCAACCAGGAAGCGAGACAGCATACGGGGGAGGGCGCTCCCTCAGAAGGCGCTCCTCCTCGCGTCGCCACCAACTGAGTTGCACCTGAGCGACAGCACAATCTCGGATGCACGTTGAGCATCCGATTTCGCACCCCGGCGCTGCCAACAAGCGACCCTCTGCCATGTTCCGACTCGGCGTTGTTCTCATTTTGTTCTTGTCCTAGGAAATTTCCAACATCGCAAGCGGCGGATATGAATGTTGGAAATTTATGATAATCACTCTTGACGTGTCATAAATTCCCAACGTAGATGTCCCCCATCTGCTGTTCGATCGCATGCGAAACGAACGGCGCTGATGGGGACACGAAATGCGTCACGAAACCCTTTCCGGCGATCCGGATATCGAGCAGGCCATCACGGATTTGCTTCCGGTGGCGCAGGACCTGCGCGTCAGCTCGTCGCGCCTGATTGGTCTCGACGAGCGGCACCGCGAGCCTGCGCAGCGGGAAGTCGCTGAGCTTTATGGACGCATCGCTCTGCGCGCGGCCCGGATCGGCACGACACCGGCGGCGCTCGTCGAGATCCTGAATGCGGTCCTGGACGTGAAGGCGCGCCGCGGTCGAACGGCTCCCGTCGGTGAGACCAGCCGGACCCTTCTGAACGCCGTCACCGTCGCGATCGCGCAGGAGGAAGACGCGCACCGGACGTTGTCCGCGGCGCAGACCGCCCTGAAACAGGCGACCGAGCACCGCGTCGCCGTCGAACAGGCCTGCGAGGCGTTCGGGCTGTCGAGGATCCAGCGGTGAGGCTGTGGCTCCCGATCCTCAACGCCGCTGTCGGTGGCTGGACGCTCCGCGGCGGACTGCAGTGCGCCATTGATGGCAAAGCAGGGTGGGCATTCACGCTGGGGCTGCTCGGCGCGTTGAATCTGGCGCTGACGATTGTCCTGCTCCTCCGCCTCTCCAAAGCCCGAGGTGTCGAATGACCGCCATCGTTGACCTTTGCCGCGCACAACCGCGCCTGATGCGCGACATGACGGTGCGCCAGCTGGCGTTGTTGACCTTGGCGAACCTTCACCCCGGAAACTCCTGCGATTTCTATGCGGCGGAGCTAGACGTTTCCAAGCCGGTGGTGAGCCGGGCTTGCAGGTTCCTGACCAAGCTGGGGCTCCTGACCGTGTGCCGCGACGCGGACGACAAGCGGCTCAACATCATTGCGGCGACCGAAGCGGGCACCCTGCTGGTTGGCGCGATGGCGATGCAGAGCAGCCGGTCATGAGTGCGCCTTCGAGCCGCCGGCGCGCTAGCGAGAACCCGCAGACGCAGCAGCGCTGGGGCGCTGTCTGGAGCACGGATGGCGAGCCCTTCAGGCCCGGGGCTCGGGCAGGAACCGCGCCGCGGCGCCGCTGGTGGTCGTTCTGGAGGGGCCTGTGACCGAGCGTCCGTCCGCCCTCGACATCAAGATCGCCTTGCAGAGCGGTGCGCGCGTCAATCCATCGCGTCCGGAGACCTTTCCGGGCGTCTGGACGGGTACCCCCAAGCCGGGCTCGCGCTGGACGGTCCAGCAGCTGGCCAAGATCGACCGTGAGCGCGAGCAGGCCCGCGGCCTCAGGTCGCGCCTCGGCGAACGCGTCGTGGCTCTGCTGCGGGAACCCGAGGCGATCGAGGCATGGCCGGTCGACCTCGGCACGACCGTTGTCGATTGCCCGCTGCTCGCCCGGTCGCGCACCGGACAGCGCGTCCTGATCATCACGCCGGGCGGAGAGAAGCTGTGGATCAACGCCCGATGCTGACCGATCCTCATCTCGCCGCAGCCGACGCGTTTCGCGGCCTGCTCCCGCACCGCGGCGCACGGATGGCGCGCGCTGCAAGCTGGCTTGGCGCGATCCTGCTCGTTTCCATGCTCGTCCGCGTCATTGGCGCGGATCACCAGACCCCCCAGGGCGCCTCGGTCGCAGCGCGACAGTTGCCCAAGCTCCCGAACGCTCCGGTCGTCGAGGCCGGCCGGAGCACCACAACCGGAGCGGAACAATGACCGGTGGGGAACGCAAGGTCCTGGACTTCGTCCGCGACCGGATCGAGGCAACTGGGCTCGCGCCCACGGTGCAGGAGATCCAGCAGCATCTGGGCCTCAGGTCCAAGAGCGCGGTGTTCCAGCGCATCAGCGGACTGGTCAGGCAAGGGTTGCTTGAGCGTCAGCGCAGCCGTTCCCGCGGACTCGCTCTGCCCGGTGTACCCGACCTCGCGATGGTCTCGACGACTGCGATCTACGCGGAGCTGTCGCGCCGAGGGGAATGTCCGTCGGAACCGGCCCTCGGTCACCTCGATCTGGAGAAGCAGTGATGCTGAGGGCGTACCTCATCGAATTGGCGCTCGTGTGCCTCGCCATCTGGCTGCTCGGCTGGGGCGCGATCAAGCTGTTCTACATTTGGCGGCGCGAGGCGTCGCTAGATCATCAGGAATCCCGTCGTGTGAAACGCGATGCGGAAGACGCGCTGGATGACCTTGACCACGCCGTCCAGCGCGCCGCCACGAAAGGCCGCCGTCGCGGCGGCCCCAAGCAAAGGGCTGAATAGCATGAACAAGAGGGCAATCGCCATAATCGCGCTCGCCGTGCCGCTGGCCGCGTGCGGCACGGTCGATGCCGGGCACGTCGGCGTCTGGAATAGTTTCGGCAAGGTCAGCGATCAGACCGCTGAGCCGGGAATGCATGGGCTGAACCCGCTCACGACATCGCTGGAGAACATGAGCGTCCAGGACGAGCCCTTCACCGGCGAGACCGCGGTCTACACCAAGGACCTTCAGCAGGCCGGCGTGAAGTACAACATCGTGACGGCGCTGAACCCCGGTTCGGCGGTGTCGATGCGGAAGACCGTCGGGCTTGAGTGGCGCGACAAGCTGCTGCCGCCCCTTGTGGAAGCGACGATCAAGGACGTCTTCGGCCAGTTCGCCGCAACCGAGGCGGTTGCGCGCCGACCCGTGATGCAACAGCGCATCATCACCTCGCTGCGCCAGCGGCTTCAAGCGCGCGGTATCCGCGTGTCAGCATTCCAGCTCACGAACGTTGATTACTCCGATGCGTTCGAGAACGCGGTCGAGGCCGCGCAGGTCGCGACCCAGCAGGCGATCGCGGCACGCAACGCGACGGTGCGGGTGCAGGAAGAGGCTAAGCAGACCGGCATCCGGGCGGAGGCCGAGGCCAATCGGATCAAGGTGCAGGCGCAGGCGATCAGCGCGAATCCCGAGATCGTCCAGCTTCGGTGGGTCGAGAAGTGGAACGGGCAGATGCCGGGCACGGTCTACTGCTCTCCCGGCTCGCCTTGCGTCCAGGGCCGCTGACGCGGTGTCCGAATTGCCCCGGCCGCGTGCGCGGTCGGGGCATCCCCCAAGAGGATGCGGAACTCGACGATCATGAACGAACCGGTTCACCCCGAACGAAACTATGACTCGGATGGGTTTCGGCGCATCCGGCCGAGCGAACGCAGCCCCGGATTTACCGAGCTTCGTTTGCCGGGCGGCCGCACCTTCGCGTGTGCCGCGTTCGGTCCGGCCGCAGACCGCGCCCTCAACGAGGAGGCCTGCCGCCGTGGCTGACAAGCCGAGCATCGATACGGTCAAGGTGCGCGAGACAGCGCGGCAGATGGCCGAGGAATCCTCCCGCATTTTGAAGGGTACACGTGGCGCGACCGCGTTGCTTTGGTTCGACAAGTTTGCGGTCGATAAGAGCGCCACGTCGCGGCAAGGTCAGGTGGACGTCGACGCGATCGAGGCGCGCGCCATGGCGAGGCTTGTAGCCTCGGCGACCCCGGGCGCCGACGTCGCCCAAGAATACTTGACGCGCGCGGCGCTGACCTTCCGGCAGGCAATCCTCGAAAGGGCCATCGAATTCGCGCGCGCCGACTTCCTCGCCGGGCAAGTGAGGAAAGGCGAAGCGAATGGCTGACGGCACGAAAATCGAATGGTCCGACGCCACCGTCAACGCCGTCAATGGCTGCTCGGTGATCTCACCGGGCTGCAAACACTGTTACGCTATGAAGCAGGCGCACCGTTTCCCGATCCGCCAGGACCTGACCGTGAAGACCGCTGGCGGCATGGTCTGGACCGGCGAGGTTCGGCTGAGCCAAACCGCGCTGCTCCAGCCGCTGCGCTGGAAGCGCCCGCGCAAGATATTCTGGAACGCGCATGGCGACCTGTTCCACGAGAACGTGCCGGACGAATGGATTGATCGCGTCTTCGCCAGCTGCGCGCTGAGCCCGCAGCATCAGCACCAGATACTGACGAAGCGGTCGGCGCGGATGCGGGAGTATTTCGCAAATCCTGAAGTCGTCCGCCGCGTTCTGACTGCGGCTCGTGAACTTCGCTATTCTGTGACGCCGGATCCAGAAAAGCGGCCGAGGCAGTTTCAGCGCGTGATGAGTGCATCAGCGCGCCTTACCGCGTGGACTGTCATCGGCGGGGTGGCGAGCGACATATTTCTTCGGACAGAGCCGGGGCGCTCTTATCCCTCTTGGGTCACTTGGCCCTTACCCAACGTCTGGCTCGGCGTCTCGGTCGAAGACCAACAGCGCGCCAACGAGCGGCGCGAGGATCTGCGCAATACGCCGGCGGTGGTCCGCTTCGTCAGCTATGAACCGGCGCTTGAAATCGTAGACTGGGAAGGCTGGGAGTTTCTCGACTGGCTTATCGCGGGTGGAGAAAGCGGCCCGAAGGCGCGCCCGGTTTGCGGCGATGCCCATCGCGGAGCGCGCAACTTCTGCGCAGCGCACGGCATCACCTTCTTCTTCAAGCAACATGGCGAATGGATTGACGTTCGTGATCTTCACCGGCTGCCCGGCGGTTCGGGACCGGGTTTCGGCGCGTATGATCACTGCCCTTACGACCGGCGTACCGAGACCGTCCGCGTCGGCAAGAAGTCCGCCGGCCGCCTGCTCGACGGCGTCACGCACGACGGGATGCCGGCATGAAGATAACCAGCACTTCAAGCAGCGTGCGCGCACACATGACGGCTGCAGAGGCGCGCGAGATTATCGATCTCGTCGAACGCGCGCGCTTGGCGCATCTCTACGTCCCTCAGCGCCTGATCGATACAGCGGCGCTCCTCGACATTCGCGCCGGCGAGGTACGGGCAGCGCACGCTGCCAAGGCTGCTCAGCGCGATCGTGCCAAGCGGGCGGAAGATGAGCGACGAGCTCGCGAGCGTCAGTTCATGATCGGCGACGGCTATAGCGTCATGGCTTCCCGTGGGGACTACGCCGACATCTCGAGCGATCCGGATCTTCGCCAATGGGTGGATCTCGTTCTGCAAGAGATCCTGTCGCGGCCGATCCCCGACCAGTGTGAGATCCGTCGCGACGTCTGGATCGTTCGCGTCGTGCGCCTGACCCCGGGCGATTGGGGAGGGATGATTGTCGGCAGCGATTGCACCGCAACCAACGACGCCGAGGAGATCGAGCAGCTCGCTCTCGCTATCATCGAGCGCGGCGAGGGTGCTCGTCTGGAGCAGGCTGCATGAGCGTTCCGGCACCTCTCGATAAGGGCCGGCTAAGCGGCCGCTGCGGCGACTGCGCCTACGTCTGGGTCGTCGCCTATCTCCCCATGCCGGTCGATCGCGCCGCCGCGCTCGCGAGGCTCGCACGCTGTCCCCGCGGCTGTGAAGGAAAGGTCTTCTGCGCATGACCAGCATCAAGTTCGGGTCGATCGAGCTCGACGCGGCCGAGACGGCGAGCCAGGGCAATGCGGTCCTCGGCATCCGCGACAGCGGCAAGACATACACCGCGACAGCGCTCGCGGAGCAGCTGTTCGATGCGGGGATTCCCTTCATCGCCTTTGATCCGATTGGCGTCTGGCGCTTCCTGCGCGTGCCAGGCGCCGGCCGCGGCTATCGCGTGGTGGTTGCCGGGGGCCAGGAGGGCGATCTTCCCCTCAACGTCGCCAGCGCGCCAGCGATCGTCGAAGCGGCGATGCGCGAGGGCATCAGCCTCGTCATCGACCTGTTCGACATCGGCCTGTCCAAGTCGGACTGGCGCCGGATCGTGCGCGATTGCGTGCGGCTGCTCCTCCACAAGAACAAGCAATATGGCCTCCGGCATGTGTTCCTGGAGGAGGCGGCCGAGTTCGCACCCCAGCAGGTTCGCGACGGCGAGGTCTATGCCGAGATCGAGAAGCTCGCGCGCATGGGCGGCAACAGCCGACTTGGCTACACGCTGATCAATCAGCGCGCGCAGGAGGTGAACAAGGCAGTCCTCGAGCTGTGCGACAATCTGTTCCTGCACCGGCAGAAGGGCCTTCGCGCGCTCGACAGCCTCCGCAAGTGGCTGGACGTCGCCGGCGCGAGCGGCGGGGACGTAATGCGGACGCTGCCCACTCTGTCTCAGGGCCAATGCTGGGCGTGGCTTGGGGGCAGCGACACGCCGATTCATGTGCATGTGCCGGCCAAGAACAGTCTCCATCCTGATCGGCGCGTCATGCGCGGCGACGCAGAGGCGGAGGCCCGGCCGCCGGTCGACGTCGGTTCCTTCGTCGCGGCGCTGCGAGAGGCGCTGCCTGCGGTCGAGGAACAGGCCAAGGCCAACGACCCCAAGCTCCTGCGGGCCGAGGTTGCGACGCTCACCCGCAAGCTCGAGGCGCTCAAGAGCAAGAAGGGCGGCGCGCCGATGGACATGGCGGCGATCGACGATGCCTACCGCCGCGGGAAGGTCGACGGCTATTCGGAGGGCGTGGCCCACGGCGCCGGCGCGTTCGCCAGCCTGCTCGATTGCCTCGGCCCATTGGAGGTGGCGATCGCCACGCTCCGCGGCCAGGCGCCAAATCTCGATGCGCACGCGGCGCGCAAGCCGCGCGGCCCCCGGCCGAAACCCGCGCCGACCGCCCCAGCAATCGCGCCGACCTATTCGGGAGGCGACGAGAGCCTGACAGGACCGAAACGCCAGCTGCTGGGCGCGATCGCCTGGTGGGCCGCCCACGGCCACGAGGCGCCGACCAAGGCGCAGGTCGCGGCGATCGCCGGTTGGAAGGTTACGTCGGGCCACCTGAAGAATGTGGCAGGCTCCCTGCGCTCGGCGGGGTTGATCGACTATCCGCAGCCGGGGCGCTTCGCGCTCACCCCCAGCGGCCGCGACAAGGCGCCTGCGCCTGATCTGGCGCTATCGTTCCATGATCGCCTGCGCGGCACGCTCAGCGGCCCCCAGCGGCTGGTATTCGACGTGCTAATCGCAGACCGCGCCACCCTATCGCGCGAGCAGCTGGCGCGCGCCTGCGGCTGGGAGCCGACGAGCGGGCACGTCAAGAACGTGCTGGGCTCGCTCCGCACGCTCGAGGTTATCGACTATCCGGCCGCTGGCCAGGTCGCACTTCAGCAATGGGTGCTGTCCGCATGATCAGCGATGTCTTCTCAGACCAGCCGCTCACCGTCGTCCGTGATATCGTCCTCGGTCAGCAGTATCGCGCCGTCGACGGGCTTCTTGGTCCAGGACTCGTTCCTGACGCGCATCCATATGTCGAAGAAGAACTCGTCGTAGAGTTCCTGAGCCGAGAGGTTCAGCCCGGGGGTGTCGACCGCCTTGCGGATCGCGCCAAGCGTGATGCGGACCTTTCGCTTCATCCCCTCGAATTGCGGATCGCCGGCAAGGTGCCCGGCGAACTGAAGCGGCATCTCGAACTCAACGCCGTCGAAGGAATCGCTCATGGCTGATCGCCCCATCCTGTTTTCGGCGGCGATGGTGCGCGCGCTGGGCGACGGGTGCAAGACACAGACGCGCCGCGTTGCGAAGATCGTCGCGATCATGGGCAACCGCGTGCCCGTCTATCCCCCCGAGGAACTGATCGAACTCCAGCGGGGCGAGTTCCGCGCCGGCGTGATGCACTATGCGTCAACCGGGGCGCTGAGCGGCCCGCATGAGGTCGGCTTCAGGGTCAGCGATCGCCTCTACGTCCGGGAAGACTATTATCAGCGCGGCCATTGGGCGCCGGTCGACGGAGCAGTCACGAAGGGCGGGAAGCAGAAGTGGGCGTTCATCCCCGCCGATGATGTGATCCGGTTCGACGCGCCGGAGGAGTATCGGAAAAGCCGACACCGCGCCGATCCGGGCACTGTCGCTTGGCATAAGCGCCTCGGTCGCTTCATGCCGCGCGCGGCTTCACGTATCACGCTGTTCGTGAACGACGTTCGTGTCGAGCGTCTGCAGGATTGCAGTGAGCGCGACGCCTTGGCGGAGGGCGTCATCGAGTATGAGGCGACCGTCGAGGATCCGGCCGAATACGCCTTCACCGAGGGTGGCACGATCTACGAGAGCGCCAGGTCCGCCTATGCAGCCCTCTGGGACTCGATCAATGGCGCGGGCGCGTGGGCCAAGAACCCATGGGTCGTGGCGATCACGTTCATCCCGATCCTCCGCAACATCGATGCTCGGATCGGGGGTGCGGCATGAAACTCGGCCAGCCAGTCCAGGTCGGCTTCGACATCGCCAATGGCGACGACGTCAGCTGTTTCACCGTCCGGAACGGCTTTGCCTGGGCGCACATCTTCGTGCGTCACGGCATGGGCGAGACGGGGAAGGGTGATCCGCGCGGCTGGGTGCACGTCTCCGTTCTCAGCGACTACGGCTCGTTCGGCTATTGCTGGTCGCAAATTGGCAGCGAGCCGTGGTGGGAGTTCCTCGCCGATCTCGACTTCGAATACGCGATGCGGAAAATGCTCGGGCAGCACTTCGAGGTGCCGCTCGATATCGATGCCTGTCGTGAGAAGGCGAAGCGGTTCGTAATCGAGCGGCGGCGTGAACGCTCCATGTCCAGGGAAGACGCTCGCGAGCTGTGGAATGCAATGTGGTGGTGCGACGATGCCCTCACGTTCCTCGCGGATCTCGACCGGCAGAGCGGGGGAGCGATGTACCGGCACGAGATGTGGGACATGCGCTGGACTGAGCCCAGCCCGCAAGCTCGTGGCTTCTGGGAGGAGATCTGGCCGCATTTCATCGCAGGAATTCGGCCGACGCCGCCCGAACCAATGCCCATCGTTCTTCGAGGTGTGGCGTGATGCGCATAGCTCCCCACCATATCCAGGGCACGCCTGAGCATAGGCTGTCGTCGATGTTGCGCCCCGATCCGGATTACTCGCCCGTGTGCGCGTGGCCGGACGACTGTACGGTGCAGTGGGGCCATGGCATCATTCCCGCGGTCCCGTTTTTCGAAGCGTTCCCGACGGGCACGTTCATACGCGGCGAGGGTGCGACGATCGCCGAGGCAGAAGAGCGCGCCTTTGCGCAGTACCAGCGCGACCTCGCCTGCGAGCATGTGTGGGGGCGCTGGCATCCTAAGCGCGGCACCTATCTCAACGGGGCCGCGTGGTGTCGCAAATGCGATGCTTTCCGCGGAAGCTTTTTCCCGGCGATCAAGCCCTCTGGCTGGTGGCGCAAGCCTCTGACGCGGATGGAGTACGACCACTTGCTGTCCATGGAGACCGACAGCGAGCTGAACGACCTGATGGACCGCAAATACCCAGCGGATGCTATTGGACGGCGCAAGAGCCAGCGCATTTTGCGGCTGCGCTTCAACCTCTTCGGCGCGACAGACTCATTTGGCGCGCCGTACCCGGAGATCGCCCAAGACGCGCTCAGCACGGCCCGGGCCGCGGCCTCGCAGGAGGCATGCTGATGCGAGCCCAGATCCTCACGCTCCGCGCGCTGGGCGAGGCGTACCGCAACGAAGCCACGCACGCGGCTGAGGCCGACAACGGGACGGCCTCTGTCCTGCGAGCCCATTCCCGCGCCCATCTCGCCGCGGCGGACGCGGTTGAGGCAAAGCACCGCTCCGACCTCGCGCGCCTCGCTTCACCATCAGCCGCGGACGTCGCGGAACCGCGCCCGGCGGAAGGACCCAGTGCATGATCGAGGACTGGATCCTGCGCAGCTTCGAGGACCCGGCGCTGGGCCGCCGCGCGTTCCATTTCCACGGCGTCATCGAGCGTGCTGAGCGGGATGGTCGCCGCGGTCTGGCCGTGCTTTCCGAGCCGGATGAGGAGGGAGGAGAGCCTGAGTTCTGCCATATCCTCTCGTGGGTCTGGGACGACGCGAAGCCGATCCTGTTCACGAAGATGCTGAACCCGTCGACGGCCCGCGCGCTGTCCGACGACCAGACGATGCGGAAGCTGATCGAGTTCGCCAAGCGCAATGGCTACGGCGGCGTGGTCGTCATCAACATCTGTGACTTCCGGGCGACGAAGCCCGCCGCAGCCAAGGCAGCAGGCTGGCCGACCACCGGCTACAACGGCGAGCTACTCAACCGCGTCCTGAACGATCTTGAGCCGGACGAACAGCGGCGCGACGTTCTGCTTGGCTGGGGTGACAACGGCCCGCCGGCGGCGGGCTGGGCGATCGGCCGCCGGCGCGATCCCCGCGTGCGGCTTCTCGTTATCAGCCTGACCAAGCGCGGTCGCCCCGAGCACCCGTGCATGGCGGCCTACGGCGAGTTCAAGGAGTTGGCGGCATGAGCGCGGTGGGCGAAAGGAAAATCGCGAAGGTCGCGGGCGTCTGGCGCGAGTTCCTCACCAAGGAAGAGCGCGAGGATCTGGCCGATATCGAGCGCGAGCGCGGTCAGAACCGGGATCGTCAGAAAGCGCTCCGCAAAGCTCATTGCAACCTGATCTGGAAGGCCCGCGATCGCGCGGGCCGGGAGAAGAATCATGCGTGAAGACGACTTCGACGGGGACAACGCACGGTTGATCTCCAGCATCGATGCGCTGCTCGACCTGGACGACGCCAAGGCTCTTGTGCCGCACGGTCTCGGCGGCCGCGGCGCGCACGCGTATCGTCTGCTCGTCGCTGCTCGCCATCGACTGAGCCCTGACCAGCTTCGGCTCAACCTGAGTCGGTCCAGGTGCGAACTGCGGGACAACCGTTGGTCGATCCACATCGATGCTGGTGATGATCCCTGCAACGTCACCGTGAACCATCGGCGGTACGGCGATTACTACGACTGGCCGGATGCCGCTCACGGTGCCTCTATGCATGGAGGCGCGTGCAAAGCCGCTGATCGCGCCTATGCAATTCAGGACGAAAGCAACTTTCGTACGCGGTCGGCCGCACTGAAAGCAGCCTCCGCCTTCCTTCGTCGTTTCGGCGCCGGCAACGTCGAGCATCTGGAGTGGGATATCGACGGTCAGAGAATGGTGGTGGTCGGCCATCAACCTCGCGCTCGAATCTGGTGGAAGCACCCTCACGATACGCCTGATCCATTGGCGCCGTACTACGGCCACACGGAAGGTTCCGACCTTCAATGCAAGGACACCCCCTCCCATGGCGGGTGATCTTCAGAGGCAGATCGTTCGCGACCTTGCGCACAAGGCATCCGACGATACGCAGGCAGCGATTCGGCGCGCCTTTCAGTTTGCGAAGTCTCCGTTCGATATGATGGAGATGGCATCGATGGCGGCGGCCTGTGCGCTCGCATACTCGGCCGCGTCGATGAAAGCTCACCTCGGCGACGATCATACGCCAGAAGAGGTAACAGACGCCATGTGGCAGCTTCTTCGTCCGATGGTCCTCAAGAACCTTGGCGGAGGTGACGCCGAGTTTCGCGCCCTGCTCGAGCGCTGCGGAGACCCCACCCATGGATAAGACACAAGAACTGGTCGGGTTCACAACGGCGGGCGGCCTGTTCGAACACATTTCGGGAAAGTACGGCGTCGCCTGGGACGGTGTTGAGCTGCCCGAGGAGTACCAATTTCGCGACAAGGCCATGGCAGCGCTTGGGCGATTGCGAGCCGACGCCATCCTCGCCGCCCTCGAAAACCGCCCCACGGCGGCAGGCGAACTGATTGGATGGAAACAAGGCGATCAGGCGCTTCTCGCTGAAATGGCAGATGATCAGCGACTTACGGCCGAGCAGCGCGTGATGTGTCGGCGCCTCGCGGCTCTCGAAAGCCGCCCTGCACCAACAGAGGAGCGGATGCAGGCATACGAGCTGGTTATCGAGTATATCGCATATCTGCTCTCGGCGTTGCAGCCATTCGCCAATGCGGCCGAGACCGCTGACGATCGAAATGCGATCAACGATCCCAAGGGCGAGGCGCGAGCTATGCCCTGGAATTTCGTTAACAGCACTCATTTTGCTGAGGCGTTCGGGGCCTACACCGAGCGGCTCGATCCTGATGATCTGGAAGTACTCAGGCCCGTCGCCACACCATCACGGGATGAAGAAGGATCGGTAGATAGGGAGGCGATTGCTCGGATCATCGCGGCGATGGATGCCGTCAATGTGACCGCGGGCCAAAGCTTCCGCTTCCGAAATAACGAAATGGGATGGATCGTTCCAGACGACGAGATGCAAGACCTCCGGGACGCCATCCTCGCCCTCAACACCTCCACACCAGAGACGCAGACAGTCGAAGGGGGTGAGCAGGAGATTGCGCGGCTGCGCCGCGAGATCATCAACGCGCCCGAAACCGCCGACTTCATGGCCGGCGTGCCGATCGAGGCCGCCCACCAGAGGGAGCGCTGGGGCGCATCGCATGACGCCGGCAAGACACCGTTCGATTGGTTTTGGCTCCTCGGCTACCTCACGCAGAAGGCCGCGGAAGCCGCGGTCCGCGGCGACGCCGAGAAGGCTCGACACCACACCATCAGCTCCGCTTCGGCTCTTGCAAACTGGAATGCCGCCCTGAACGGTGAGGACACCAGCATGAGCCCCCGTATCTACCCCGTCGAAAGGAACGTCGCGTGACGAAGGACCTCGACGAGCTGATCGCACTGGCCGTCGAAGCGATGCGTGAGGATCCGTACATGGACGATATCCGCGCGCTGGGCACCACCGCCCAGGACAACCGGATGACGCACTATGCGACGATTGCCTTCGCCGCCTTCGAGGGCTGTCGTGCACCTACAGAGGAGCGCCGTGAGGCAATCACAGGGGTGGAGCAGGCCGCGCCAGCGGCAGTCGATATCGACTACGAGGTTTGGCAGGAAAACGCGTTCGGTGACGGCGACGGTGTCGTTGCTGTTTCCTCCTCGGAGCTAGAGGCGTGGCACTATGCGGCGGTCTACAGCCAGGACGCGCCGGCTTGGGTTGTCGAAGTCAGCCGGCGGAGGCTCGCCCATGCAAAATGAGGATAAACTCCCACGCGCCGCCGCGAACTGCTCCTTCTATCCCGCTTGCTACGTCATGGGCGATTGCCCTCACGAAGGCTGGCGGGAGGGCCGTTGCGGCCTAGGTCCAGAGGACAAGCAGATCGAGCGCGACAAAGACCGCGCGAGGCTCGCTGAGGCTGGCAAGCGCCACCGCATCATGGAACGCGCCCGTCGCGGTGAGTTCGATCATTTCGACATCGGAGAGACCTCCCGTGGATAATGCACAAGAACTGGTCGCGAGGGCAGAGGCGTCAATCGTTCGCGATCCAGCGATCTGCGGGGTTCAATACCGCCTGAACAACGGCTTCGGGTTCGGTGCGGTCACGACAATCTGCGTCGGGCGCCTTGTGCCGTGGGGTAGCGCGACCAGGGCGTGCGATGCTTGCGGACGCATCGAGCAAGTACTTGAGCCAGTTTTCGTCGTCGAGTGGTGGCAGGCGCCAATGCCGCCGATTGCACCCGATCGGGTTCTCGTGCGGAAGGGATTGCTCAGTTTCGCCGACGCCGTGCAGTTCATAGTGCGGCTGCCATCGGACGCGGAGCTTGTCTCGCTGGTCGAGCACTCGACTGTTCTGGTCGACCGAACCATCGAGCTTTCGGAGGCCTTGCTCTCCGCGAAAACCTGCGGTCGGGCGCTGCCCGAACATATGCAGGTTCATGAAGAACCAAGGGGGCGGGGAAATACCAATGGGCGCTGAGAAACATGATCAGCCGCTTCCCTTCTGGCCAGCGGCGATGTCGCGGGAGATGGCGCTATCCTACACGGGGGTGGCGGCCGAGCAGATGAAGGACTGGGAGCGCCGTGGCCTGGTCCGGTTCCGGCCGCGTGGACCGCGGGGGCAGATGATCGCGCCGCGCGCCGATCTCGACGCTGCCTTGGCGACGTTGTTCGAAGGCATGGCCGAGCATGACGGCCCGATCGAGTTCGACAACTGATGCCGGCGCAGCGAAAGCCCTCCGAGCGCCTTCCAGCGTATGTTCGCCCGGCGAAGCTCGCCGGCGGCAAGGTGGGCTATTACTGGGAGTTGCCCTCATGGGCGCGGCCACGGAAGGATTCCGCGACCGGCAAGCTGGTCCCGGTTGTCCGGCACGGTCAGCCGTGTCCACTGGTCTCGACTCCACTGGGCAGCAACCTCGCGAAAGCGATCGAAAAGGGCAACAACCTCAACGACGCATTCCGCGACTGGCGCAAGGGCACCATGGGCAAGGTGGTGGTCAAGGGCACCGTGGAGTGGCTCTTCGCCTGGTACCGCGAGCAACCGCGCTACAAGAAGAACAAGCCCAAGACGAAGAAGGATTATCAGCGGCACATGGCCGCGATCGAAGCGTTCGAGCCGAAGAAGGGGGCGCCTCCGTTCGGCAAGCGCGGGGCGAGCAAGGTCGACGCGACGGTCGCCGATAAAATGTACGAGAAATGGCAGGAGCGGGGCGCCCGCGAGGCGAGCTACGCGATGCAGGTTTGCCGCCTAGTCTGGGCCTGGGCGGTTCGCCACAAGCGCACAACCGGCGTCACCGAGAACCCTTTCCTCGGCATGGGCCTCAAGAGCACCGCGGCGAAGGGCAACCGCGAGACGTCGCGCGCGGAATATGACCTGTATCGAGCGACCGCGCGCGAGCTGGGCTTTCAGTCGATGGCGACGGCCGCCGCGCTCTGCTTCGAGTGCTGTCAGCGCGTGTCCGACGTATTCGGCTACGAGGAGCTGCGCGCCGACGATGATGAGGGCGGCCCCGAGCGCAATATCCTGTGGTCCGGCTACGTACCGGGCGAGCACATCACCTTGATCCAGAGCAAGACTGGAAACCCGGTGATGCTACCGCTCTACATCGATGTTTCGGCGGAAGGCGGCGGCGTCGAGCGCGTCCAGCTCTATCCCGAGCTCGAAGAAGAGCTTGCCGCCTGGCGCGCGGTCACGCCCTCTGGCGACGATCGCATCATCGTCGAAGAACGGAACGGCAAGCCGTACAAGGAGCGGCGGATGTCAACCGTGCACCGGGCGATTTGCGACGTGGCCGGACTGCCCCATGACATGACCTTCACCGGATTCCGCCACGGCGGCATCACGGAGATAGGCGACGCCGGCATCGACGACCCCCGCGCGGTGTCCGGCCACAAGACGCTCGAGGTCACCCGAATCTACAACAAGGCGAACGCCGAGAAGGCGCGGCGCATCGCTGCCGCGCGCCGCGCGCATATCGAGCAGCTCGGAGCGCTGGACGAGGCAAAGAAGGGAAATCCGGATGAGTGAACCGCTTCCGATGATCGAGGTCGGTGCAAACGACCCCAACCATACGCGCATCATGGAGATCATGGGCCGCATGCTCGCGGCCGCGGCATGGGATCAGAAGACCGCTGACGTGGACCCTGCGCATCACACCGCCCTCACGATCGCGGCCGCCGGATTCGCCGGCGGCTACCTGAGTGGCGCATCGATTGTCGTGGGGAGCGTCAGCGAAGGCGACAAGCGCCGCATGGGCGAGATGATGCTCACGAACTTCCGCGAGGGCATCAAGATCGGAAAAGCCCAGGCTCTGCTGGCGATGAGCGAGCAGCGGGGAGTGGGCAATGCCTGATCAGCCCTCATCGGCCGACAACGCAAAGCGCACGCTGTTGGGAATCGATATCCCGCGGGACGAGCTCGCGCTGCGGATGCTGCGCGCCGCGATAGGGGCCGGGCCGCCGGCGGGCATGACCGCGGCTGAGGCACTCGCCGATGCTGACCGACTGAATCCTGGCCTCGCCGCCAACTTTCGTCGCCAAGCCGCCGCGGCGGTCATCTTTTTCCACGAGTGCATCAACGCAGCGAGGCAGCCCTCATGAGATCCGCTGATGTTCGTACGGCGCTCGCACGCAAGTTCCGCGCTCCTGAATTCGCATTGTTCTTCGAGGTCGGGGATGCGACCGGGGGCCGCGCGCGTCGCTGGGCGGACGCGGTCGCGATGGGCCTGTGGCCCTCGCGCGGCCTCGCCCTCCAGGGTTTCGAGATCAAGGTCAGCCGCAGTGACTGGCTCAATGAGCTGCGCCAGCCGGCAAAGGCGGAGGCGATCGCCCGCTATTGCCGCTATTGGTGGATCGTCACGCCGCCGGACATCGTGCGGGAGGGCGAGCTTCCGGAGACATGGGGGCACTACGAGGTGCGCGGGAACGGCCTCAAGGTGGTGCGCACCGCGCCGCCGCTGAGTCCCGTACCCGTGTCCCCGGAGTTCCTCGCCGCTCTGCTGCGCCGGTCGGACGAGCATGCCCGCTCGATTGTCCGTGAGGCCGTCGACAAGGCGATGATCGACGAACGGGCCGCGATAATGGAGCGGATCGAGAAGGAGGTCGCCAGGCGCAACAGCTCGGCCGCCGCACGCGCTGAAGAAGCTGAGGCGGCGCTCAAGGCGATCTACGATGCATGTGGCCTCGAGCCGCACGAGGTCGGACACCTATTCTACAATCACGATTTCGCTCGTGCGGTTGCGGTCGTCCACCGCCTGGGCGTTGCGAAGACCTATTCCGGCATCGCGCAAATCGGGGAGCGGATTCGGCCGATGGCGGAGGCCATCGACGCCTTCATGGCGGCCTTGCCGGAGAACGTTGGGAACAAGGCAGCATGACCCTCTACGACCTTCCGGCCGACGCCACAGATGAAATGGTGCTCGACGCTCTCCCTCCGCTGTGGCGCTCAGCGCTCGCGACGCTATGCGAGCGAGGGTCAACCCGCTGCAACGACGGTGGGATGGTGGACGATTTGCTGTCCAGCCTCTGCTCCAAACTGAGCCTCGAGACAGCGCTTGCGAAGTGGGAGATGAATCCGAACTCGCTCACCGACGGGTACATCAGCCTCTACACCCCAACCGAACGCGGCCGGCGCATCAACGCGCTCTGCGCAGCGAGCCCATGGAAATCGGCCGCCGCAGAACAGCAAGGTGCGGCGTAATGGGCTGGAAAGCGGTTCGCGATCACTATCGCATCGAGCACATCGTCCATGTCACGGACGCCGGCATCTGTATCGGCTCGCCCTACATCACCGACATCATCGTGATCAGCGCTGATCGAGGGGAGGTCACCAAGCGCTATGATCCGCGCTGGTCGCGCAGCGAGCAGCTCGAACGGTACCAGGCGGAAATGGACGCGGACCCATTCAAGCTTGCCGCGTTGGTGGCGGCGGAGGACACTTTCGAGCTGTCGATCCCCGTTTTCACCTACGACGGTGGCGCGATCATTGAGAAGCGCTGCGAGGCGCTGGGCTGGCCCAATGTCACGCACGATGGCCTGATCCAGTACGAGAACATGTTTTCGCCTGATGCTGGCCTTGTCCGTGTCTGGGCGATCGACGATGCGCGCGCCGGCATTGAGTGGCGGCGGGAAGCTGTCACCGACGCAGAGCGAAAGCTCGCGGACGCGCGGGAGAGCCTTGCGCAGCGCGAAGCCGACTTGGCGGCGCTGACCGCATGATCCGCGCAGAGGTCATGCTGGACGACGATACGCAGGTCACAACGCTGTGGCTGCGCGCGAAGCCGAGCGCAGGTGAGTATCTGTGGCTGACCGGTGAAGCGCGCGAGGCCGCTGTCGCGCGGTTTGGAGCCGGTTCGCTGCGCGTCAGGGAGATTGCCCACTGGGTCGCTAGCGAATGGAGTCCAAATACCCACACCGGCGAGCCGATCCATTCGCTGGCGATCTATGTCGATCCAATGCGATGAAATTCACCGAGCAAGGAGCGCGAACGCAATGAGCTATACAACCGTCCTAAGCATCTATCCGGGCGATCGCTTTGAGGAGCTTGAGACGCTGCGGAACTCGCACCTCTCGGCGCCGCCCGTCTGGGATGCGATCTGGAACGCGTACGGCGAGAAACGTCACGAACATGATATTTCGCTCCTCGCTGGCGATCGCCTTTGGGCGCTGCACAAGGATCCGCGACTGTCGGATGCCGACCGCGCCGTCTTTATGATGACCTTTGACCGGGCATACGTCACCAAACCGCACTACGAGTGGGCTGCGGCTCATATCGCGGCGTTCATGGTGGGCCACAATGTCGGCGGCCATTGGGTCCGCATACGGGACATCTTCCTATCTGACCCCGACAGCCCCGCAATCGGCTTTCACTTTACCTCCGTTTCGGGAAACCCGTTTCAGGGCGAATGGGACGAGGAAGCTGAAGACCATCGCCCAATCGACTGGAGTACAGCCTGGAGCGTGTACGACGAGGAAGTCTTCAACGCTGGAGTATCCGCACCATGAAGGAGGAACCTTCGCGCGCGGAGCGCCCGCGCGACAACATCCCCGAGGCGGTCAAGGGGCTCGTCGAGCTTTGGTCGGCCGCCGCGGAGGCGTCGAGCGATATCGCTCATGCAAAGCGTACGCTCTTCCTCGCCTATGTTGGCGAAGGCTTTACGGAGAGCCAGGCGCTCGAGCTGGTGAAGACCATATGACCCACGAGGATCTCAATCGCCTCGGCCCCGAGTTGGAGGAGCGATGCAACGCCGCCATCCAGGAGCGATTTCCCAGCTGGTCACGCTACGCTGTCGACCAGATGGTGGAAAGCACGATGTGCGAGATAGCGCCTGGTTGGAGTTGGCTGGTGATGCGTACCGTTAACCGCGTGCCCGAAATCGTCCTGAAGCAATATTTGGGACCGATCGAGCCATGATGCCGATCCATCGCGCGACCCAAGCGGTTATCGCTGAGCTGCACCGGCAAGGCGCAGCGCGCGGCGTCACCGTCGAGGACAACGGCGCATCGGCGCAGGTCGACGGCGCATTCTCGATTGAGCCCTTGGTATACGCCGTCATCGCAGCGATGCGACAGCCAAGCCCGGAGATGATCAGGTCAGCTGAAGCACACGCGCGCGAGCTCGAAGCTCAATGGGATGCCGGCACAGCGCCCGAGGTGGTGTGGCCCATCATGATCGACAAGCTGCTTGAGCAGGGACGTCCATGACCGTCCGCTGCGAGCCTGATTTGGGCGGCCGCACCGGGTTTGCCCACAGCGGTGAAGCGGTCATCGGGATGGCTGGCCACCAAGCCGATGGCGAGCTGGACGAGGCCGAGGAGAAATCTGCAGATGAGCCGTGAAGTGAAGCGTGTCCCGCTGGATTTCAGCTGGCCGTTGAAAACGGTGTGGGAGGGCTTTGTCATGCCCGAGCAGCTCCGCGGACTGCCCTGCACGACCTGCGCCGAGACGGGGATGTCAAGCCTCGCCAAGCTGCTTCGGGACCAATGGTACGGCTATGCGCCATTCAGGCCGGAGCAACGCGGAAGCACGCCACTGACGTCAGTCCACCCTCGCGTCCGTTCCTTTGCTGAGCGGAACGTTGCCAATGCACCGGCCTTCTACGGCGCGGGGGAGGCCGCGATCCTTCGCGAAGCCGACCGGCTCTGGGATCTCACACGGCCGATCAGCCTGCCGGGCGGCGGTTGGGGCGAGCGCACCCATCACCCGACAGCGCTGGAGGTCAACGATTGGTCGATCGGTGGGCTCGGGCACGACAGCCTGAATCAGTACATTGTAGTCGATGCTGAGTGCGAGCGGCTAGGAGTGGAGAAGCGATGCGCCGTATGCGAAGGTGAAGGAACGCTCTACCGCGACGCCGCGCACGCCGCGGCCCATGAGGCATGGCAACGTTCGACGTTACCCGAGGGCGACGGGTGGCAGATGTGGGAGACGACTAGCGAAGGATCGCCGATCTCACCTGTGTTTACGTCGCCCGAGAAGCTGGCCCGCTGGCTGACAAGCACCGGCGCATCGGCATTTGGCCACGACACCGCGACCTATGCCCAGTGGCTCAAGATGATCCGGGGCGGCGGGGTGGCCCTCTCGATGATGAAGCGGGACGGCGCGCTGATGTCCGGTGTCGCGGATGCGTCGCGATCAAGCTGCT
>CAYOXO010000047.1:0-27268 GCA_964407945.1 uncultured Stakelama sp. | reverse complement strand
GGGCGGCGGGATGACGAAGGTCATCGCTTCGTTGATGTCGGCCAGAGCGGCGCGCATGTCGTTCTCGATATTGAGTTCGGTCCGGTCGGTGCCGGCGCGCTCGGAGAAGGGCTTGAAGGTGACATAGGCCGCCGCGGCGTTCGACGCCTGGGTACCCGATGCACCGTCAAAGCCGGAGAACATCACAGCCGCCTCTGTGCCGGGCACTTCGAGCAGCTTCTTCACCGCTTTCTTCAGCACGCGATCGGTCTCCTCGATCGAGCTGCCCGCGGGCAGCTGGATCGCAGCGAGCGCATAGCCCTGATCCTGCGCGGGGATGAACCCGGCCGGGGTCGAGGTGAAGATCGCGCCGGTCGCGAGGACCAGGCCGGCATAGACCGCGAACATCCGCTTGGGCGCCGCCGCCAGGCGCTGGGTGATCCGCGCATACCAGTCGCCAAGGCGATCGAAATTGCGGTTGAACCAGTCACCCGCACGCCACGCCACGCGCCGCCAGCCGCTGGCCGGTGCCTCTTCCGCCTTGGGGCGGAGCAGCAGGGCGGCAAGCGCGGGCGACAGCGTCAGCGAGAGGATCAGCGAGATGATCGTCGCGCTGGAGATCGTCACCGCGAACTGGCGATAGAACTCGCCGGTGATGCCGGTGAGGAAGGTAGTCGGAACGAACACGGCGCACAGCACCAGCACGATCGCGACCAGCGCCGCCGACACTTCGTCCATCGACTTGTGCGCGGCTTCGCGCGGGGACATGCCGTGTTCGAGGTTGCGCTCGACATTCTCGACCACGACGATCGCGTCGTCGACGACGATACCGATCGCGAGCACCAGCCCGAACATCGACAGCGTGTTGAGCGAATAGCCCAGCCCCGCCAGCACCGCGAAAGTACCGATCAACGACACCGGGATGGCGACGATCGGGATGACCGCGGCACGCCAGCTCTGCAGGAAGACGAGGATGACGAGCACGACGAGCAGCACCGCTTCGAACAGCGTCTTCACCACCGCGTCCATCGATTCGCTGATGAACTCGGTCGGGTTCCAGATGATCCGGTACTCAAGCCCCTTGGGGAAGCTCTTCGACGCTTCGGCGAGCTGCGCCTTGACGCCTTCCGCCGCGGCGAGCGCGTTGGTGCCCGGCCGCTGGGTGATGCCCATGATGATCGAGTCCTGGCCCGACAGATAGGCGTTCACGCCATAATCCTCGGCGCCCAGCTCGACCCGCGCGACGTCGCGGACGCGCGTGATTGCGCCCGACGCATCGGTGCGGACGATCAGATCGGCGAATTCGTCGGCGGTCTTGAAGCGGCCCTGCGTCTCGACGCTGAGCTGCTGCGAGGCGCCGGTGTCGAACGGCGGCTGGCCGACGGTGCCGGCGGCAACCTGGACGTTCTGCGCGCGCAGCGCGGCGACCACCTCACCCGCGGTGAGGCCGAGCGCTGAGGCGCGGCCCGGATCGATCCACACGCGCATCGCATAGTCGCGCGCGCCGAACACCTGGACGTCGCCGATGCCGTCGACGCGGGTCAGCCGGTCCTTGATCTGGGTCAGCGCATAGTTGGAGACGTAGCCGCGATCGAGCGAGTTGTCGGGCGACAGCACGTTGACCGCCATCAGCCAGGACGGCGACGTCTTGCGCACCACCACACCCTGCCGCCGAACTTCCTCCGGTAGGCTCGGCTCGGCGAGCGCGACGCGATTCTGCACCAGCACCTGTGCGGTATCGAGGTCGGTGCCGAGCTTGAAGGTGACGGTGATCGTCACCCGCCCGTCACCGGTCGATTGCGACGACTGGTAGAGCATGTTGTCGACGCCGTTGATCTGCTGCTCCATCGGCGCAGCGACGGTGTCCGCCACGGTCTCGGCCGAGGCGCCGGGATAATTGGCGCTGACCGTGACCGTCGGCGGAACGACGGCGGGGAATTGCGATACCGGCAGCCCGAAATAGGCAAAGGCGCCGATGATCGTGATGAGGATCGCGATCACGCCCGCGAAGATCGGGCGGCGGATGAAGAAATGACTGAAGCGCATCGGGCAAAGCCTTGGCTAGCTCCGCCCGCAAGACTGCGGGCGGAGTGGGACATTCTCTTGATGTTGGCGGTGCCGGCTCGTTCCCTCACCCGGCTATCCGGCACAGCTACTCAATGGTGGCCGGGTGGGGGAGCGGGCTGGCGCCGCAATCGGTCGCTCAGCGCGCGATAGTCGCCTGCGACGCGGCAGGTTCGCTGATCGCAGCTGGCGGCTGGGCGGCAGGACCGCGCGGCAGTTCGATCTTGCCCGCGCGCTCGGTCACCTTGGCGCCCGGTGCGATCATCTGCACACCCTGGATCACCACCTTGTCCGTCGGCGCGAGGCCGGAACGGATGGTGCGGAGATTGCCGATGCGCGGACCCGGCGTGACCTGCTTGGCCGCAACCGTACCGTCCTTGCCGACGACGAACACGACCTTGCGCGCCTGATCGGTGCGAACCGCCGCATCGGGAACCAGCAGCGCGCGCTCGGGCGATCCGCCGGTCAGGCGCATATTGCCGAACATGCCGGGGGCCAGGAAGTAATCGGGGTTGTCGATCACCGCACGCGCGCGGATCGTGCCCGACTGGGCGCTGATCCCGTTGTCGGTGAAGTCGACCCGGCCCTTCCAGTTATAGCCGCTCTCGTCCTGCAGCTTGATCTCGACTTGCTGCGCGACGCCGCCCGCCTTCGCCCGCTCGCGCTGCGCCTTGAGGTAGAGCGCCTCGGAGCTGTCGAAGGTGAAGTAGATCGGATCGAGCGCGTTGATCGTGGTCAGCAGCGTGCCGCCGCCCGCATCGGCGGTGGAGACGAGGTTGCCGGCATCGACGCGGCGGTCGGAGATTCGACCGGTGATCGGCGCGCGGACCTGGGTGAACTGCACGTCGAGCGCGCGGCCGCCGACCCGGGCCTGCGCCGCGGCGAGCGAGGCGCGGGCCGCACGGACGCGGGCGGCGAGGCGATCGTAATCGCTCTTCGACACGGCGTCTTCGGTCAGCAACCGGCTGGCACGCGCGAGATCGGCATCCGCAAGGGCGAGATCGCTCTGCGCCTGCGCCACGCCTGCGCGTGCCTCGTTGAGCGAGGCTGCGAAGGGACGCGGATCGATGGTGAAGAGCAGCTGGCCCTTCTGCACGATCGCGCCGTCGGTGAAGTGCACCGCGGTCACCGCGCCCGAGACGCGCGGACGCACCTCGACGCTCTTCGACGCCTCGAACCGGCCGACATGGTCGTCCCATTGCGTAAGGTCGCGCGCCAGCGGGGTGGCGACGGTGACGGTGGGCGGAGGCGGGGCGGCGAGCGCCGGCGCCTCACGGTTGAAGAGGCCGACGCCCGCGCCGATCGCGGCGATGGGCAGGACGAATGCCGAAACGCGCTGCCACAGCGGCAAATCGCGGAAGCGGCGCTTCGAGACTGTTTCAATGGGTTCGATACGGGTGATCATGTTCATCGCGAATTGCTCCGGCGCTTGGCGCGCGTGCTGACGATGCTGCCCGCGAGCAGCTCGTACTGTTGAAGAGAGAAGCCGGCATCGACGAAGGCGCGCACGGCGGACTCGGCGACGCGATAGCCATGATGCCAGGTCAGCACCGCGAGGCGACGCAGCGCCTCGAGCTTCGGGTCGGCGAGCTTGGGATTGCGAGTGTCCCCGAAAAGGTTGCCGAGCGCGACCGCCATGCGGCTGGGGTTCCGCAGGGTGGAGAGCGAATCGCGCTCGGCGAGTGCGACCACCGACCATTCGAGCGCAGAAAACTGCGCCCGTGCAGCAGGGACGGTGGGCTTGGGGGACATGAAGCCGGGGGTCGGTGCAGCAACCGGGACACCGGCTTCGGCAAAAGCGAGATAAGCCATGATCGTGTCTCCTCTCTGTGCGCAGGGCGAGCGCCATCGCCCGTCGAAGCGCGGTGTTCTGAATAGGATGGCCGGCGGAACGCATGCCCCCACTCGGCGAAACACAATTCGCCGGGGCAATCGCCGGAACTGGATGTCGGATGGACCGGGCGTCAGCGCCCGGAGTCAGTCCTCAGAAAATTGTACATCGCCGCATCGCTTTCCCTTTCGATGCCTGAGGCGCCCCGGGGAGGTTCGCCCATCTTCTATACCACACGGTATAGAAATCGTGCTGCGCTGCGTCAACTGCTTTCTGTACCGACCGATAGAGATTTCACGATAGCGGGGTAAAGCGTTTATTTGGACGGCCAGACCGCCATGCTGGTGTCGATCAGTCGTTCGAGATCCTCACAGGTCGCGCCGGCACCCGCCTGCACGGCCATCCCCTGGATGATCGCGAAGAGAAAGCTGGTCAGCCCCTCGACATCGACCGTGCCAGGTAGGTCGCCCTCGTCCCGCGCGCGTTCGAGTCGCGCGACGAGCGCGCGGCGCGCGACCTTGCCGCGCTCGAGCACTTCCTGTCGGATGCACTCCGCTTCTTCTCCACACGCGACCGAGCTGATGACACCCAGACAGCCGTGCGGCTCGCTCTTGCTGGTCTGGTTCTTCATGCTGCCGTTGAGCAGATGGTGCGCCACTTCGCGTGCGGTCGGCTTTTCGAGCGAGGCGCTGATGTAGCAGAGCTTCTCGGCCTCATAGAGGTCGAGCGTCTTGCGGAACAACGCCTCCTTGTTGCCGAACGCGGCATAAAGACTGGGGCGGGTGATCCCCATCGCTTCGGTCAGATCGTTGAGCGAGGCGCCTTCATAGCCCTTGCTCCAGAACACGCGCAGCGCCGCGGCAAGCGCGGCATCGACGCAGAATTCCCGCGGTCGGCCTTTGGCGGGGAGGGTAGCAACGCTTTCCATATCGGGCGGTATATAATTCAGTGATACCGGAAACACAACTGCGCGGAGCGGGCCGCTGTGCGCGCAACGGGGACTGATGCCAGCAGGTCAGTCCAGGACCGCGGCGTAGCGCGGGTCGAGCGCGATCGCACGCTCTGCATCGGCCGCCGCGCCACGCGTGTCTCCGCGCTCTCGCCGGAGGACGCTACGGCCATAGTAGCCGCGCGCAGCGTAGGGCGCATGGCGTATCGCCAGATCGAGATCGGCCGCCGCGCGCGCGAGTTCGCCGTTGCGCTGATGGGCAAGCCCGCGATTGAGATAGGCGAAGGCCGATTTCGGCTGGAGCGCGATCGCCTGGTCGAAGGCGTCGATCGCCGGTTCCCACTCGCCTTGCCAGGCCCGCGCGAGCCCGTCGGCGACGCGCGCGGCGGCCACGCCCGCGTCGCCTTTCGCGCCTGGATTCACCAGCCGCTTGCAACTGCGCAGGCTCTGTTCGGGATCGTTCACCGTGCAGGCGTTCCAGTCGCCGCGGCGCGAAGCCGCGTTCGGTCGCGCGGCTCCGGTAACCACGACTTCACCGGCCGCCTCAGCTGCGTCGGCCATCGCCGCAGGCGGCGCAGGCGCCGGAGCGGATCGTGCCAACCGGCTGCCCGTGACGGCGATCGAAGCATCGGGGGACGGTACCGCTACCCGTGCTTCAGCGAGGGGCGGAGATGCAGCTGGCGGCGGTGCCAGATAGAGCGATGGTGGCTGGGCGGCTCGCGAAGCCAATGCCTCGCGACGCACCAGATCCTCGTCCAGCGCGACCTTGTTCGCCGCTGGCGGCGCCGGTGCGCCGGCTGTTCTCACGGTGGGTGCGGGAGCGGCGACGGGCTTTCCGGCAAGCGGAGCGGCATTGCGTGCAACCGGCGATGGGCCAATCGGGGCCTGCACGCCCGGATTCGCGTCGCGTTCGACCGCAGGCATGTTCGGCGCGGGAACCGGGGCCAGCACCGACGGCGTCTTCAGCGCAAGCGGAATGCCAATCACGGCAACGAGCAGGATCGAAGCAAAGGCACCGATCTGCGCCCATCTCGCTGTCCGCATCGGCGCCCGCGCGCGCGCCTCGACCGGCGAGTCTGCAACCCCGTCGAATCGCCGCATCGCCGCGGCGATCGCCGCATCGCGCCGGGCCGGACGCGGCGGCGAGGCCTTGGGCAGCAACCCCGAGAGATCATCGCCGTCCATTCACCCCTCCCGTCCGCCGCAGCGGCAGGCGCCGGAGCCAGGCGTGGAATAGGAGCTGGGGACAGGCATAGGTCGATCTATAGCGGCAATCTCCGCCGCGCAGAAAGCGGGATCGCGCACCGCATAACAGGGTGCCGCCGCGAAGCAGCACCCTGCCCTGCTCACTGTTCCAGTGCCGCCATCGCGCGGGCGGATTTTGCGGCACGCACCATCTGCAGGAATTCGGAGCGATAGCCGAATTCGTCGGCGCCACGGGCCGCGCTCGCCACGCGCAGCACGTCGTCAAAGGTCAGCTTGCCATTGTGGCGGCCGCCGCGAAGCAGCTCGGCGAAGCCGACGACCGCCGTCGCAAAGCGGGCATCCTGCGGCGCGGCATCGAAGCTTGCGTACCGCGCGCGACCGCCGATCGGCGTCGCGATGAGCCGGCTGGTATCGGACTTGGGCAGCTTGTAGCGGATCTTCACGAAGCCCAGCTCGCCGCCCTGCGCTGCAGTGCTGCCGAGTGCGGGCGTGGCGTAACGCAGATCGCCCATCGTTCGCGGGCCGCCGACCGGCACGATCTCATAGATCGCCGTCACCGTCTGGCCCGAACCGACATCGCCCGCATCGACCTTGTCATTGTCGAAATCGTCGCGGTTGAGCATCCGCGTCTCGTAACCGACCAGCCGGTATTCGGCGACCTGCGCCGGGTTGAACTCGACCTGGATCTTCACGTCCTTGGCGATCGGGAACAGGGTCGAGGTCGCCTCGTCGACCAGGGTCTTCCGCGCTTCGCCGACGGTATCGATATAGGCCGCGGCGCCATTGCCGTTCTGGGCCAGCGCCTGCATCAGCGCGTCATTGTAATTGCCCATGCCGAAGCCGAGGACGGACAGGAACACGCCCTTGCCGCGCTCGCGCTCGATATAGCCCTTGAGCTCATTCTGGTCAGTGATGCCGACATTGAAGTCGCCATCGGTCGCGAGGACGACGCGGTTGACGCCCTTGGGATCGAAATTCTGCGCGGCCAGCGCATAGGCCTGGCGGATCCCCTCCGCCCCGGCCGTGCTGCCGCCGGCGCCAAGCCGGTCGATCGCCGCCAGGATGCGGTCCTTGCGGCTCGCCGGGGTGGGCTCGAGCGCCGTGCCCGCAGTGCCGGCATAGGTGACGATCGCCACGCTGTCGTTGCCGTCGAGCTGGTCGAGCAGCATCGACAGCGACTGTTTGACCAGCGGCAGCTTGTTGGGCGCGTTCATCGAGCCCGACGTGTCGATCAGGAAGACGAGGTTGGCGCGCGGCCGCGTCGCATGGCCGATCTCGAAGCCCTTCACGCCGATCCGCACGAGCTGGCGACCGGACGCCCAAGGGCTCGGAAACACCGCGACATGGGTGCTGAACGGCTGGTCCGCGGCGCGAGCGGGTGCATAGTCATAGGGGAAATAATTGACCAACTCCTCGGTCCGCACCGCCGCCGGTTGCGGCAGCACATTCTGGTTCAGCGAGGCGCGGACAAAGGAATAGGACGCGGTATCGACGTCGAGCGAGAAGGTCGATACCGGCTCCTCGCGGACGATCTTGAACGCATTCTGCTCGGTCGCGGTGAACTTGTCGCGGCCGACATCGCGATAATAGGGCCTGCCGTGCCGGGGTTCGACCCGCGCGGCATAGGCATTGCTCGACAGCGCCAGGGCGGGCGACGGCGTCCCGATCATCGTGATCGGCGGAGGCGCACTCGGTGCGCGGCGTTCGACGCGCGCACCGGTCACGACACGCGTACTGGTCACGACGACTTCCGACGCGGCTTCATCCTGTTTCGCCTCCTGCGCGCCGATGTCGGCGGCCGAGGACACAGATTCTCCGGTCCCGGCGCACGACGCGAGCAGCGCCAGCGAGAGTCCGGTCGCGATCGCCCGGGGCAAATGGGGCAGAGGGGGCATGATCTTCTCCCTTGGTTGCAGCGGGCGAGATCGTCCGCATCCCCCTTCGACGCGCGGCCACGGGATATCCTTGGACGGAGTTCGGAATTTTTTTCGCGCAGGCGACTGCGCTCAGTCGCCCGGCCGTCCGGCGAGCATCCGCCGCGCCTCATGCATGCGCCACGACACCGTCGCTTCGGCAACACCCAGGATCGCCGCTGCCTCGGCATGCGTGAGCTGCTGGCCTGCGACCAGCACCACCGTATCGCGATAGGCCCCAGGCAAGCCGGCAATCGCGCTCTTCACCCACATCGCGTCGTGCAGATCGCGCCCGTCGGGACCGCGCGTCAGCCCGGCCAGTACCGAGAGCCGCTGGGCAAAGCCGCTGAACGAGCGGCGGCGGCGGTGATGATCGCGGCACGCGTTGAACACGATGCCGCACAGCCAGGTGGTGAACCTGGACTCACCGCGAAAGCTGCCGATGCGTTCGACCAGGGTGCAGCAGACATCCTGGGCGATATCGTCCGCATCGGCGCGCGATCCGGTGAGCTGCCAGGCAAGGCCGTGGATCCGGTCATAATGCCGCTCGAGCAACAGGCCGAACGCCGCGCGTTCGCCGGCCAGTGCGCCGGCCAGCAGGTCCGCATCCGGATCGTCGCTTCGATCCGCCATGGCTTAGACGGAACCTCGCAAGCGGACACGCCCTGCCCGACGCGGGACGGCGCAACCGCATCGACTCCCGGACCAGCACGCCGCTTTCCCTGACATGGCCTGCGTTGTGCACCAATCGTGCGCCCAAGGCCATCTGCACCGGATCAGGCGATGGAAATGGCGACCTGGGAGAGACCGGAGAAAGGAACTCCGATCACATCACAGGTCGCCTCACCCACCCCCCAGGCGCAGGTCAGAATGAGAGGTCGAGCGCAAGCCCGAGGGTGCGAGGCTGAAGCGGTGTCATCCGAATGTAGGAACGCCTGCCCAGGCCATCGGTCTGAATGTCGCGCGTGATCGCGGCATCGCTATCGGTGAGATTGCGTGCATAGGCGCGTAGCGTCCAGCGATCGCCAACGGTGATGCCGGCATTGAGATCGAGCGCGGTATAGGCATCCGCAAAGATCGGGTTGGTGACGGCAGGCACGCCTTCAAAACTCGAAACGCGCCGGCCGGTATGACGCAGCCCAGCCCCCAGCTTTGCGTCCACGTCGTTGCCAAGCGCAAAGCTGTAGTCCGCGGTCAGCGATCCGCTCCATTTGGGGATGCGCGGCAGCCTGTCCCCGTCGAGCCCGCCGACGGCCGGGGGCGTGTTGCTGGTCAGCTTGGCATCGGTGAAGGCGCCGTTGACACCGAGCTGCAACCCTCTGACCGGCCGCCAGCTGACCGTCGCCTCGAACCCCTGGCTGCGCGCGGAACCGGCATTGGCGAGCCCGGTGACCCCGTTGAAATCGACCGTCATCTGCAGGTCCTTCCAATCCATGTAGAAGGCGGCCAGATCGAGGGTGAGGGTGCGATCGAACAGGATCGTCTTGAGACCGATTTCGTAATTGGTCAGCGAATCCGAATCCACCGTGGGCGCAACCCCCGGCAGGGTCGCGTTGGGGCCGCCCGGGCGATAGCCGCTGGCGACGCGGGCATAGAGCATCGTATCGTCGGTCAGGTGAAAACGCGGGCTGACGCTGTAGGTGAGCACGCTTTCCGCGGAACTACCGGGATTGTTCGCCGTCGGAACGACCGCTCCCACGCTGATCTGACGATAGCGCTGGGTATTGCGCGCCCAGCGCAGCCCGGCGGTGATGTCGAACCGATCGCTGAACTTGTAGGTAGCGTTGGCGAAGGCCGCGAACTCGCGATACCGCGTGGGCAGTTCGGCGATGGCGAGCGGATCCAGCCCCGCGATCGGCGTCCCGGCCATGTCATAGGCGCGGACGACCTGCTTGTTGCCGCTGTCCTCGTTGGTGAAGAAGCCGCCCAGCAACCATTCGAAACGACCGCCAGAGGGCGAAGTCAGCCGCACCTCCTGCGTCACCTTCTTGAGATCAAGGGTGATGTTGAAGGGCGCGAGTCCGGGCGCGGGCTGGCCGAACAGCGGGAACAGAACGCCGAAGACCCGGCTCGAATCCTGGGTTTGCGACGTCTTGGCCCGGCTATAGGTCGTCGTCGAGCTCAACGCGGCAAAGCCGAAATCATATTTGAGCGTGGCTGCGAAGTAATAGAGGCTCTTGGTGAAGGGCTCGTCGAGATAGTTGTTGTTGGAGAAGCCGTCCCCGATACGCCGACCCGTAACGACGTCTTCGACGACAGCCGCATTCCCCTCGGATTCGATTTCCTGCCAAAGCGCCGAGAGGTTGACGGAAAAATCCTCGCCCGGCTGCCAGAGCAAGGCGATACGTGCGCCCTGCTGGCGATAGCCGTTCTGGTCACGCTTGCCCGTAACCGCGCTGTCCACATAGCCCGGCGTCTTGCGATAGGCATAGCTTGCGGTGAGTCCGAGCCGGTCGGTGACCAGCGGCACATTCACCATCGCCTGGCCCGCATAGCCAGCGCCGCCGGCGCGCCGGATCCCGAACACCTCGGCACCGGCCTTGCCCGAAAAATCGGTCAGGCTTGGCGTCACGGTCACATATTTGAGCAGGCCGCCGATCGAGCTGGCGCCATAGAGCGTGCCCTGAGGACCGCGCAGCACCTCCACGCGCTCGATGTCATAGGGCAGCAGGTCGAGCGCAAAGGCGGACGCCCTTGCGTAGAGCGAACTGGATCCCACCGGCGCATCGTCGACATAGGTGCCGACGGTGGCGCTCGGTCCGATCGGCGCGATCCCGCGCAGCGAGATCGTCGACTGGCCGGGTGTGCCCGAACTATCGACCTGAAGTCCGGGCACATAGCCGGCGAAATCGGTCAGCTGGCTCGCCCCCGTCTCCTGCAGCCGTTCGCCGCCCACGACACTGATCGAGATCGGCACGTCCTGCAGGTTCTCGCTGCGCTTCTGTGCGGTAACGACGATGACATCCGGCCCGTCCGCTTCCGCCGCCGGCGATGTCGATTGCTGCCCCCAGGCAGCTCCGGTGGAAGTCAGCAGGCAAAGCGCGGTCGTGGCGGCAAGCATGCCGCGTGAATTCCGTTCCATGATTCCTGTCCCCTCTGTGTATTCCGCCCGAGACTCAGCCCCAGGTCTCTCCCAGCAGGCGTCGAAAATTACCGCCCAGGATCGCCTGAATATTGGCGTCCGAATAGTTGCGCCTGATCAGCTCCTCGGCGAGGTCGTATGTTTTCAGCGGATGATCGAAGCCGTCGGTGTCGATCTTGTCGCGAAAGGCATAGCTCGATTTATACCCGGCCTTCAGCATCTTGTATTGATCCGCGGGCATGTCGTCATAGCCGTTCAGATCGGCGTCCGAGCCGATGCCGACATGATCGACGCCGATCAGCTTCACGACATGGTCGATGTGATCGACCATGTTCGCGATCGTCGTCGGTTCCTTCGCACTCACGAACATGCGCACGCCGGTGATGCCCATCACCCCGCCCCGCGCACCCAGCGCCTTGATCGCTTCATCGGTCTTGAGCCGCGGATGATCGGTGAGCGCACGGCAGTTGCTGTGCGTGATCGCGATCGGCTTGGGCGACAGCGCGATGGCGTCGAGGGTGGTGCGATCGCCGCAATGGGATACGTCGATCAACATGCCGACATCGTTCATCGCCTTGATGATCGACACGCCATAGTCGCTGATCCCGCCATCGATACGGTCGGTACTCCCCGACCCGATCATGTTCTGGCTGTTATAGGTCAGCTGCGAGCAGCGCTGCCCGATCTGGTAGAAATGCTTGACGTCGCTGGCCGTGCGGAAATGCTCCGACTTCTGGAGCCCCATGATGACTGCGCACTTGCCGTCCTTCTTGGCACGGTCGAGATCCGCCGCCTTGTCGACCAGCGTAAAGACATGGCTGTTCCGCGCGGCAAAGCCCTGCCAGGCCGCGATCCATGAGAGGGTCTCGGCATAGGCATCCGGACCGCCCATCCCCACCGCATTGTGAAGCCCCGTGATCCCGCTCGCCCGGAAATCGGCCGCGTCCTTCTCGCTTAGCGGCGCGGCATAATATTCCGGGCGGAAATCGAGCTTGAGCGGCGCCAGCATGTCGATCACCAGCGATTGGCGGACAAGGTCCACCGCGCGCTTGGAGTAGAGCTTGGTCGATGCCGGGTTCGGCCGGTACTGGCCGTAACTGATCATCGGAAAGGCAGTCGCGGTGACCGCTGCGGCCGTTGCGCCACGCACGATCTGCCGTCGCGAAAGCTTGGATTCCAGATCCATCACTATCTCCCCTGTTATTCTCTTGCCCCCAATCAGGGCGTCATCGCCGGTCCTCTCCTGTCGAAGGATCAGTAGACGAGGTTGAAACCGATGAGGTGGAAGGCGTAGCCGACCCAGAGCAGCACCAGTGCGGCGAGCATGAGCACGATACTCCAGATGCGTGCGAGCCAACCGCGCTTGTCCTGCCAGACGAGCCAGGCATTCCAGCCGGCGGCCGCGACAAGCCCGACAAAGCCGATCAGGCTGAACGTCTGAAGCAGGGTAAGCGCCCAATCGAGTTGACCACCGAGTAGCGTAAAGTCGGACATCATCGCGCCGATCAGCACCGCCCAGCCGACGATCACCGCAACCGCGAGCGCAGCAAGGCCCCGCGTCAGCCGGTGCGCCTTCAGCGCCTTGCCGTTGAGCGCCAGTGTCGCGCCGAAGCGGCGGCGGACGATCGCGGCGATCGGCCAGGCCAGCGCCGTACCCGCAAGCGCCAGCAGGCTGAGCAGCAGCGCCGGGGTCAACCAGACCGAGGATTGGGATGCCGGGACCGGTTCGAACACCATGAAGGGCGAGATCATGTCGAGGCTGAAGGAAACGACCTTGCCATCGACCACCTTGGCCGCCAGGCGCTGCTTGCTGTCCTGATCGCGCCAGACGAACGGCGCGATCTCCACCCATTTGCGTTCCTGGCCGCCAGGCCCCGGGATCATCCCGAAGACGATGCCGCCCTTGTCGTCGAGCGTGATCTTCACCTGCCCGCCGGCAAGCTCCATGACCTTGAGGAAGTTGGTCTCCATGCGGCGCGAATTATTGTAGGTCCCGACCATCATCCGCGCATGTTCGGCGGCGGTCTTCGCATCGACGCGGCCATCGGTGTTGGGCGCGGGGAAATAGCGATCGGCGAAATCGGAGAGCAGCGCATCGCGGATCGCGCCCGTCGCGCCATCCTTGCCGCCACTGTTCATCGACACGAACACGCCGACATTGTCGCCGGGGAAGATCCACAGATAGCTGTGGAACAACAGCGTATCGCCGCCATGACCGATCACGGAATGGCCGTTCACATTCTGCTCGTAAAAGCCGAGCGCCATGCGATTGACCACAGGAATGATGGTCAGCTTGCTCTCGTGCATCAGTCGCGCGGTTTCCGGCTTCAGCAACGCGCCGCCCTGATTGAGGTGCGCGATCATGAACTTGGCCATGTCGGCGCCGGTCGCCGAAAGGCTTCCTGCGGGGCCGACCGCGATCATCTCGAAGGGTGTCGGCTCACCCGAACCCAGCTTGTACCCCTTGGACATCAAGGGCTGGAGGTTCGCGGGAAGCGGCTGGCGGAAGCTCGACTTGGTCATGCCCAGCCGGCCGAAGATATTGCGATCGAGATAGTCGTCGAACGACATGCCCGAAACGCGCGCGACGATATAGCCCGCGATCGCCGTGGCGTGGTTCGAATAGGCCGGCGTCGTCCCCGGCGCGAAGACGCGCTGGGGACGTTGCGCTTTCAGGACATCGCCGAGCGGCGGCGGGCCCTTGGGGTCATAGCTGAAATTGCCGCGCGCCGATTCCTCGAACCCCGCGGTGTGCGTCAGAATGTTGCGCAGCGTGACGGGCTTTCCGTCGCGCGGCGGAATCTTGAAATCCAGATACTGGTTCACATCCGCGTCGAGGTTGAGCTTCCCCTGCTCGACCAGCTGCATGACCGCGGTCCAGGTGAAGAGCTTGGAAACCGAGCCGGGGCGGAACAGCGTGTTGTCGGGATCGACGGGCTTGTGCTTCGCGACATCCGCATAGCCGAACCCGCGCTGGCTGAGCACCTGCCCGTCCTTGACCACCACAACGACCGCGCCCGCGATATCGCCGCGCTTGAGGGCATAGGGCATATAGCCGTCGAGCCAGGCATCGACATCGTCACGCGTGAGCTGCGGCGCGCCGGACGCCACCGCGGATGCCGGGGCCGCGACGGGCGCCGCAGCCACCGGCTTTGCCGGCGCTGGCGCCTGTCGCGTCAAGGCCGGTCCTGCGATCAGCGCGAGTGCGCCAGCCAAAGCTGTCTTCCACAAACGCATAACGTCCCTCTCCCTCATTCCTGTTGCGTCGGCGGTTGTCCCGCCGATCGCACCGTATCCGCTGCCGACGGCAGCCCCGGTTGAAACGACGCCCGATCGGGCAATGGTCGAATGAAACGGCCGCGCTTCGCTGAAAGCGCGGCCCCAGTTCAGGTCAGTAGGATGTTCCGAAGCTGATCAGCTTGAACACCAGTGCCGTCCACAGCGTGACGAAGGCCGCGAGCACCAGCACGACGCTCCAGATCCGCGCAAACCAGCCGCGCTTGCCCTTCCAAGTCAGCCAGGCGTTCCAGCCCGCGACGGCGAGCAGCCCGAAGAACACCACCACGCTCGCGATCTGAAGGAGCCAGATCAGCGGATCGAAACTGCCATCGAGATTCTCGAGGCTCGACATCATCGTGGCGAGCGCGAAGACCCAGCCGATCAGCGTCACCACCGCAGCGGCGGACAGGCCCCGGACAAGGCGGTACGCCATCCGGTCGTTCCCGACCAGCGCAAGCTTCGCGCCGTAGCGGCGGCGGACGATCGCGGCGATCGGCCAGGCGAGTGCAGTCACGGCCAGTGCGGCAAGGCTGAGGAGCAGCGCAGGCGTGATCCACGCGGTCGAACGATACCAGGGCGCACGGTCCCAGACCATGATCGCCGACACCGCATCGAAGCTCACACGGACGACCTTGCCGTTCTCAACCTTGGCCGCGAAGCGCTCATGGCCATCGGTGGCGCGCCAGACGAAGGGCGCAATCTCCACCCATTTGCGCTGCGCCCCGCCCGGCGTGGGCACACCCTCGACCAGCAATCCGCCTTGTGCATCGAGCCCGATCTTGAACTGGCCCGCCAGTTCGAGCCCGCGCATGAAGCTCGTGTCCGCGCGCCGGCTGGAAATATAGGTCCCGACCATCATCCGCGCATGCTCGGCCGCGGTCTGCGCATCGACCCGCCCATCGGTGTTCGCCGCGGGGAAATAGCGATCGGCGAACTCCTCGAACAACGCCGCGCGCAGCGGACCGCTGACGCCGTCCTTGCCCGCGCTGTTCATCGAAACATAGAGGCCGACATTCTTGCTGGTGAACAGCAGCAGATCGCTGTGGAACCATTGCGTATCGCCACCATGCGCAACGACCGGCAGCCCGTTGATATTCTGTTCGTAGAAACCCAGCGCCATCCGGTTGAGCGGCGGCAGGATATCCAGCTTGGTCTCGTGCATCATCTTCGCGGTTTCGGGCTTCAGCAGCACCCCGCCATTGTTCAGATGCGCGATCATGAACTTCGCCATGTCCGCGCCGGGCGACGCGAGACTGCCCGCGGGCGTGTGGCTGATCAGTTCATAGGGCTTGGGATCCCCCGAACCGAGCGCATAGCCTTTGGACATCATCGTCTGAAGATTGGCGGGCAACGGCTGACGGAAGCTCGACTTCGCCATGCCAAGGCGGCCAAGGACATTGCGGTCGATATAGTCGTCGAACGACATCCCCGAGGTCCGCTCGACGATATAGCCCGCAAGCGCGGTCGCGTAGTTGGAATAGGCAGGCGTCACGCCCGGCGCGAAGATACGCGCGGGTGTCCAGCGCTTGAGCACCTCACCCAACGGCTTGATTGCCTGGGGATTGGAGAAGACCAGCCCTTCGATCGCTTCCTCGAACCCCGGCGTATGCGTCATGATGTTGCGCAGCGTGATCGGCTTGCCGTCGCGCGGGGGAATCTTGAAGTCGAGATACTGGTTCACATCGGCGTCGAGGTTGAGCTTCCCCTGCTCGACCAGTTGCATCACCGCGGTCCAGGTGAAGAGCTTGGAGACCGAGCCCGGGCGGAACAGCGTATTTTCGGGATCGACCGGCTTGCGCTTTTCCACATCCGAATAGCCGTAGCCGCGCTGGGTGAGCACCTGCCCGTCCTTCACCACGACCACGACCGCTCCGGCGACATCGCCGCGCCGCAAGGCATAGGGCATGAAACCATCGAGCCAGTGATCGACGTCGGCGCGCGTCAGTTGCGGAACACCTGCCGCGGCGACGGGCGCAACCGGCTCGACTGCGGCCTTCGCGGCCGGCCCGGCAGCTTGCTGTGTCAGCGCGGGGACCGCGGCAAAAATCCCCAGAAGCGCCGCAATACCCGCGACGACGATCCTTGAACGCATCGGCTCCCCCTCCTTGTACCGCCAAGCTCAACCTCTCGATGGGCGAGCCGTACGGAATTCTAATAATAGAGAATCACGTCCCAATCAGGCCATGATGAGCCCAATTGGACAGTTGTCAAGTCGGGTTCAAGAGCGTGCCAGGGCGATGCAAGTTGTCAGCCGAGCGGCATTCGGATGCAGACTGAAGGAATCAACGAGAACCAGGTTCGCGTGCGACCGGCAATCAGTCCAGCAACACAAGGACGCGTGATATATTGAAGCGAACGCATCGCGCGCGCTTGATGCGGCCCTTCGAACATTGCCTCGAAGGTATGCGTTGCGGTTGCATCAACCTACCCTCGCCCAGCAAAGCCTAACCCAGATCGCAACGAACAATGTCCGCAATTTGCAGCCTACAGGGGCCCGGCCCGGAACGAAGTGTCGAAAATGGGGGTTCTGGCGGAACGCTGTTCTTCGCGTTCCTTGGGGCAGAGACGCGGCCTTCTACGGCCCTCTGCGGAGGGCCCCGTGGCGGGCCGCGCCAGACGATGATGAGCACTACGTCTACGCTATAGCCCTCTGACGCCGCCTTTTGACCGCGGCTAGGGACCAAGCATTGATCTCTACGGGACGGCGTGGCTGGTCGAACAGCCATGGTCTATGGCGCGCGCCCGGGACCGCTTCGGTCATGGGTTAACTTCGTAATAGTTATTTTCTGCTCGCGGACAGTTCTCGCGCAAAAGGTAAGCGCATCGTTTTAGAGATGGCTCGTCCGTTCCAAAACTTTCCTTAGAGTGCCCACATCGCCCACATGTAACTTCGACTCCATCCACAGAACCGTAGTCGCCATCAAAATCGACATAAGAAGTTGTCGTTGAGACCTTCGTCATTTCGATCCTCCAAAAACACAAGTCAATTTTAAGATCATTTTCTCTTCGATCAGGCTGGTTCGTTCCGTCTCAAACTATTCTCAACCCCGGTCCATCCAACGGCCATTCCGAAATGCGCGCCTGCTTTCCAGGAGAAAGCGCAACGGCTTGCCGCGTTGATGCACCCGAACTGCATCAATGTGCAACAAAAATCCTTTGACGCGCACCTCATGACGGTCTATATGCATCATACGGTATCAGTTATGCATCAGATCGTGAGCGGGGCGCATGGAGCACTTTTCAATTATTCAAGCCCTATGTCGGGCAGCAATGGGCGAGCCAACGCCCGCGCTGCGCAAACAAGTCGAGCGGCTAAAGGAGGCCCTCGCCAAGGATGGTGAGGAAAAACAAGCGGCATCGCTCGCGGGGATTCTTTCCACGGCGGAGCGTCTAAAGGAGATGGCTCCGAGCCGAATCGAACGCTCCCGAGCGAACCTGTCCGGTGAGACGCTGGGCCGCAACACACCGGTTCCTGTCGATCGTGAAACGGCTGCCGCCTTGGCAGAGATCATTTTTCCGTCTGAAGTCGAGGGAGCGGCCCCGCTCTTCAATTCGACTGTGACGCAGGCTGTCGGGACGATTGTCGATGAGTGGACCGATTTCGAGGCGCTCGCGACCGTCGATATCGTGCCTTCAAAGACGTGTTTGATCTACGGGGCGCCCGGCACGGGGAAGACACGACTGGCCCTTTGGGTGGCTCGCAGGCTGGAATTGCCCGTTGTCCTCGTGAAGCTGGATGGTCTTGTTTCCTCGTTCCTTGGAACGACAGCACGCAATATTGGAAATCTCTTCGCATTCGCCAATCGCTATCGTTGTGTCCTCCTGCTTGATGAGTTCGACGCGATTGCAAAAGTCCGCGACGATCCGCAGGAAGTCGGCGAGATAAAGCGCGTGGTGAATGCGCTTCTCCAAAATCTCGATGTTAGACAGAATATCGGATTGACGATCGGAATCACCAATCACCCGAAGCTGCTTGATCCAGCGGTCTGGCGCCGTTTCGAGGTTCAGCTTGAGATCCCCAAGCCGGACTTTGAGGTGCGGAAGGCGATCGCCGCCATGTTTATGCCGCCGGTAACGGCTCCCGACAGCCATCTACGTCTTATTGCGTGGTTCACCGAAGGTTCGACCGGAGCGGAGATCGAAGCGCTGGTGAGAACATACAAGAAGGCCACCACGGTTCGTGAGGACGATCGACGGGGGTTGCTGGACACACTTCGCCAATTTGCAACGCTCAACGCGGCCCGCATTCAGAGTGAGCGTCGAACGCTGTTGTTTGACGATCCTGCGACTCTGTTCCGGGCAATGCGCGACGACCCCATTCTCGCATTTTCAATGGCTGACATCGGCGAGATCGCGGGGCGGGATAAATCGACCGTAAGTCGTCAGCTTGGGCGGCAGGCGAGTAAAGTCGATGGGGGTGTGAATAATGGCTAGTCCGATCCAGATCGTCCTCAATCCGGACAATTATGAGGAAGCCCGAGAGGCAGGCGGCGGCGGGGGCCGCAAGGACTTTTTCGCTCACCGCGATCGGGAATTTGGGGCTCACAAGGCAACACTGATCGAGCAGATAGACACCATTTCCGGGGTTCTTTCCGCGCAAGCACAGGGACCGATTGGCTACGTCAAGGTCATCCTCAAACGCGATGCCTGGGCGAAGAGTCACCGACCAGTGGGGGCGTTGTTTCGAAGTGATCGGGTGCCCGTAGTCGGGGGTGGAGATCTCGGCGTGATGATTGTGGAAGGCCGCCCATCGGCTTTGGCGCTGGTGAAAGCCGAAATTGCTAAAGCCGAAACGCAAACAAGAATGCGTTACGACGAGAAAAAAGGGAAAGACGTGCCGAACCCCTCGGCGCAAAAGAGCGAGACGGGAGCAATCGACCGGATCGAACTCTATGGCGCTTCCGACAAGCGCAATTTTTCGGTCGAAGAGGCTGTTGCATGGCTCGCCAATCCGATGACGGGAAGCGGGTATCAGGTCGAGTTGTTCGACGTTCTGCCTCCGCGTGCCGAATGGGATCGCCTCGACCCTGCGCACAGACGTCTGGTCGAGTCCTTCGTTGCCGGCTTCAACGCCCTTGAACAAAGTTTGTCAGTGGAGCGTCTGCCTAATTGGCGACAGCGCCTTCCGATGCTTTCCGTGCGCTTGGACCGAGCCGGAGATGGTGCCGTTCTACGGCTGACGAGCGTGTCATCGAAGGAACGCCGTGAGCTTGCTCCATTCGACCCGAATGTTCAGCACCACAGCCGCTTGCTGGCGTTCCTAGACAAGCATCCCTTAGTCCGACGAATCGAGTTGCCCGGCATCGTGGTCCGCTCTGCTCGCCCGGCAACGCCGGCCCGCATTCGACCAACTCAGGCGGTTATGCCCGTTCGCGATAGCCGCAGAACTCATCCAAGGATGGGCATCATCGACGGCGGGATAAGCCCGGCGTTGGCTGACTGGGTTATCGATCGATGGGACGTACTGGCCAACGAAGACATGGATCTATCCCATGGCACGTTCATTGGCGGGCTTGCAGTCGCTGGAGCCGGTATCAATGGTGCGGAGACTTGCCCCGAACCCGACGGAACGGAACTGGTTGACGTGGCCGTCTTCCCAAATGAGCAGAAGGCTGGGGCCTTCGCATCATACTATTCGGGTGGCCTCCCGCAGTTCTTCGATGAGATGGATGCGGCTGTTGCGGATGCGCGGGCACGGCACGGCGTGCGTATCTTCAATATGAGTCTGAACATCCTTCAGCCCGCCGCACCCGATCGCTACAGCCCACATGCGGTCCGACTCGACCAGATTGCCGAAGAGAACAATGCGGTCGTTTTCATATCCGCCGGTAATATTCAGCCACAAGACCTTCGGCCGGAGTGGCCGGGCGACGCGGCAACGGCCCTTTCCAACCTCGCCCTTGCGCGAAACGACGGGCTCTTGACGCCAGCGGAGAGCGCAAGAAATGTTGCCGTTGCGGCCCTGAATCCAGCAGGGCACAGCGGTTGCTTGCCGTTCGCCCCAGCCCGTTTTAGCCGTCGGGGGCCTGGGCTTCGGTCCGGCGGGAAACCCGACCTTGCCCATATCGGCGGAGCGGGTACGCAGCACGCGACACTCGGGCATGGTCTCTTCTCCATCCTTCCAGATGGAACAGTAATTGACGGTTGCGGCACCAGCTACGCCTCGCCTTTGGTCGCCAAGACAGCAGCGGTCCTCGACCATGCCATCGAGGGCGAGGTCTCTCGTGAAACCCTCATTGGTTTGCTCGTCCACCACGCAGAAATTCCAGAACCCTTGCGCCCGAAAATGCTGGCGCCGGTGGCAAGGCACCTTGTCGGCTTCGGAATGCCGCCGTCTGCCGAACGTATTCTGGAGACGGGCGATCATTCAATTACCCTGGTCTTCGCCTCGCGTATCCAGCACGGCCAGCAGATCAATTTCCGCTTTCCATGGCCGGCGTCCTTGGTCGGACCTGGCGGCAAATGCCGAGGGCGGGCAAAGCTCACGCTCGTTTCCACGCCTCCATTGGATGCCCGGTTCGGTTCCGAGTTCGTCCGGGTCAACGTGAATGCCGTCCTGCAGCAGGAGCAGGACGAGGGCAAATGGAAGGGCCGACTTGAACCGCTTTACCTCCCGTCTTCGCGTGAATCTCCAGCGGTCGAGGCGGAGCTAATCGAACATGACCTGAAATGGAGTCCTGTAAAGGTCCACGCCAAGACCTTCCCGCAGGGAGTTGGGCCTTCGTCGAACTGGCGACTGTTTGTTGAGTATCTCACCCGCGCTGGAGAGGTGATGCCGGAGGGAGGCGTGCCCTTCACCGCGATTCTGACCATCAGCGACCCAGAGGCGGAAAAGCCGGTCTTCAACGACATGCGCCAAAGCCTTCAGGCGATTGGTACACAGATTGCTGACATTCGGACGGCAGCGCGCATTACGCCACGGGTCTAATAGAAAAGAAAATCAAGGGAGGATAGATTGCCTTTTAATCAGCAGGTCGCGATCGACGACAACAATCAGCTTCGTATCCCTCAAAGGGAGGGATTTACGGCGATCCACGATCACTTTCAGCAGGTCGGCGCAGATCAAGAAGTCGGGATAGTTCTTCCTGTTGGTTGCGGGAAGTCAGGCCTGATCGCGATTGCACCTTATGCGCTTCGAGGTCAACGCGCACTTGTGGTTGCTCCCGGCACGCGGATCAGAACCCAGCTCGGCAACGATCTTCGGGCAAACAGCGAATCTAATTTTTATGACCGCTGCCACGTCATTGGCGCATCGGAGCAATATCCCGAGACCACAATAGTAGAAAGCGGTCGTGTGAATGTCGATGACATCCTCCACGCCGACGTAACAGTTGCGAACATTCAGCAGATTGCCGTTGAAGAAAATCGTTGGCTTGATGCCCTCCCTGATGATTTCTTCGATATGATCCTTGTGGATGAGGCACACCATAACACCGCAGCGAGCTGGCAGCAGGTCAAGCGGCGCTTCCCGAATGCTCGTGTTGTTAACTTCAGTGCGACTCCCGCCCGCGCCGACGGCGCGCTGATGGAAGGGCGCATAATCTACAGCTTCCCAGTCCTCAGGGCGATCGAAGCCGGTTATGTAAAACGTCTCCGGGCCAAGATGTTACGTCCCACGGAGTTGCGTTATGTCGACCGTTCAGACGGGCAAGAGCGCATCATAGATGCAGAAGAAGTTCGTCGCCTGGGCGAAACGGACGCTGAATTCCGCCGTGGCATCGTCATGTCGGATGAAACCCTATCCTCAATTGTTGATCATTCGATCGCCGAACTGCGCCAGCTACGGCAGAGCACTGGCGAACAGCGCCTCAAAATCATCGCTTCGGCTGTCAATTACGATCACTGCATTCAGATCACGGAAGCGTTCCGCGCTCGCGGGCTTCGTGCAGCCTATGTTCATTCCCGCGAGGGTCAGGCGAATGATCGTGTTTTTCAGCAACTCGAAAATCACGATCTCGATGTTATTGTCCAAGCAAGAATGTTGGGTGAAGGCTTCGACCATAAGTATCTCGCGGTGGCGATGGTTGGAAGCATATTTGCGAACCTGAGTCCCTTCGTTCAGTTTATCGGCCGCATCATGAGAGTAGTTGAGCAAAATAGCCCTGGCCACCCCACCAGCCAAGGCGTGGTCGTTTTTCACGTTGGTGCAAATGTCGCTCGTAGATGGAACGATTTTCGCCAGTTCAGTGAAGCGGACCAGGGGTTCTTTGCCGACCTGCTGCCGGAAATTGAAGACGTCGATTTTACCGGTGAAGTCGCCGTGCGCGAGCCCGGTGGAGGCGGTGGAATTGCGCCCGTGGAAATTCTGGAGGAGCGTGGGGTTCGCGCGTCCGACATGGTGCCAATCGGCGATCCTCAAGCGATGGTTCTTTTGCAGCAGCTCGCGGAATTGGGGGTCACTCCTGACCAGGCTGCGCAAGAGATCCGGCGTTTGCGAACAACGCGCCAAGATCGCCGCGAAGCCAGACGTGCGTCTTTGAATGAACGTATTCAAAATGAAGTCGGCGGAATCCTCGGTCGTCTTGGCGTGAATGCCGGCGGCCGAACTTTAGACCCCCGCCGTCGAGAGAGAAATTATGCCTGGGCGGTCTCGGAATTGCATCGCCGGGTCAATGCGCATGTAGCAGGAGCCAACGCCGACCGGCAAAACTTCACCCTTGAGCAACTGGATGAAGGGCATAGGGCATTGTCTGAACTGGTTCAAGCGTTTGAAGGGGATCTTCGGAATGGCTAGGGCACGCTCTTTAATTGTCAGCATGGAAATCACGAAAGCCGGTAAATCCCATAATTGTCGGCATAGCGACAAGCATCGCATATCCATGGGCGACAGTCGGCTTACGATTAACTCTGATGGTGATAAACATCATTATTGCTTGGATTGCGCTAAAGGGTTCCTGATCAAAGATATTGATAGATTGAAGGGTTTACTGGTCGAAGTCGGCTCTCAATAAGTCAATCCTCGCTCATTCTTCGGGGCCAAATCAGAGAAAGTTCATTGTCTGCCCGGCTCCCGCTGACGCTGACGCCGGGCGGGTTGCTTGGGGGCGCTGCCCCCTGGCGCGGTCAAGGGTGAAGCGCGGCAAACCGCGCCGGCCGGGGTGGTCTCCCCGACCTTCCGCGCGGATACGATGTTCATCACAGCCGTCATGACGGAAATCCGCTTGTGCAGGCCGGGTGATCCCCCTCCACCCCGGCCGCCCCGGCCCTTGCACCCCCCGGTCTCGCCGACGGGCAGGGTTTCAGCGCGGCGCTCCCGCTGCGCGGAAACCCAAGCCCATTAGGAGCAAGACCATGACGACCATTGCCATTGAGACAACCGACACACCCGCCGCCGTGACCGTGACCGGCACGGAGGTGTTCATCCCGCTCAACAAGCTCAAGAAGCATCCCGACAACGCACGGAAAACCCCGCACAGCGAGGCGTCCATCGAAGCGAAGGCGGCGAGCATTCACGCCAAGGGCATCCTGCAGAACCTCGTGGTGGAGCCAGAGCTTGATACGGAGGGAGCCGCGACCGGCTTCTATCTCGTCAGCATCGGTGAAGGCCGGAGACTGGCGCAGTTGCTGCGCGTCAAGCGCAAGCAGATCAAGAAGACCGAGCCGATCCGCTGCGTCATCGACACCGTGAACGACGCCAGCGAAATCAGTCTGGACGAGAACGTCACCCGCGAAGACCTTTCGCCCGCCGATCAGTTCGAGCGCTTCCGCGAGTTGGCAGAAACGCGCGGTTGGGGCGCGGAGGAAATTGCCGCCCGCTTCGGGGTGACGGCGCATGTCGTGCGCCAGCGGATGCGCCTCGGTGCTGTCAGCCCCAAGCTGATGCAGGTCTATCGAGATGGTGAATTGACGTTGGAGCAGTTGATGGCCTTCGCCATCGTGGACGATCCGTCCCGGCAGGAGCAGGTCTATGAAAACCTGTCGTGGAACAAGGACGCTTCGACCATCCGCCGCGACCTGACCCGGATGCACATCGCGGCGACGGATCGGCGGGCGGTGTTCGTCGGCGCGGAATCCTATACAGAAGCGGGCGGCGTGATCTTGCGCGACCTGTTCACCGAGGATCGCGGCGGCTTCTATGAGGACGCCGCCTTGCTCGACCGGCTTGTCATCGAGAACCTGCACGAAATCGCGGAGGGCGTGAAGGCCGGGGAAGGCTGGAAATGGGCTTCGGTCCATATCGACTACCCGCACGGCAACGGTCTGCGCCGCACCTATCCGCATCCGGTGGCCTTGTCGGAGGAAGACGAGACCGCCTATGCCGCCGTGCAGGGCGAATATGACGCGCTGACCGAGCAGTATGACAGCGCCGAGGAACTGCCCGAGGACGTGGACCAGCGGTTCGGGGAGTTGGAAGCCGAGATCGAGCGGATCGACGCCCTGCGTCATGCCTATGATGCCGACGAGATCGCGCGTGGCGGTGTGTTCGTCATTCTCTCCCATGACGGGAAAGCCCGCATCGAGCGCGGCTTCATCCGGGCCGAGGACGAGAAGCCGGACACCGAAGAGGATGCGGACGGCGAAGGCGGCGGCGTGATCGACGGCGTTCGCGTCAACAGCGATGGCGAGATCATCGAAGACGGCGACCATGATGCGGACGGCAACACCGTTCCCGTGTCGGAGGCCGAGGATGAGGACGCCGGGGATGCGGGCAAGCCGCTGTCGGACCTTCTCATCCGCGACCTGACCTCGCACCGGACGCTGGGCCTTCGCCTTGCGCTGGGCGAGCAGCCGGACATGGCGCTGATCGCCGTGACCCATACGCTGGCGGCGCAGACCTTCTATCGCGGAGTGGATGCCGCCTGCCTCGAAATCCGCCCGACCAGCGGCATTCTCGCCAGTCATGCGGACGGTATCGAGGATACGGCGGCGGGCAAGGCGCTGGCGGATCGTCATGTCGGATGGGCGGCGGACATGCCGCGCGACGTGGCCGACCTCTGGGGCTTCGTGGCCGGTCTGGACCATGCCAGCGTCATGGCGCTGTTCGCCCATTGCGCCTCGCTCACCGTCAATGCCGTGAAGCAGCCTTGGGAGAAGAAGCCCCACGCCCATGCGACGGCGGAGAAGCTCGCAACGGCGGTGGCGCTCGATATGACGGCGCACTGGACGCCGACGGTGCGGGCCTATCTCGGTCGCGTCACCAAGGCGCACATCCTCGCCGCCGTGCGGGAAGCGGTCAGCGAGGCGGCGGCGGAGCGGATCGCGGGCTTGAAGAAAACGGAGATGGCGGAGGCTGCCGAACAGCTTCTGGCTGGAACCGGCTGGCTTCCCGCCGTCATGAGGACGGCGCGGCCCGGGTGGCTGGACGAGACGCAGCAGGACGGTGCCGCCTTCCAGATCGCCGCCGAGTGAGGACCGGGCCGGGATCGCATCAGCGGTCCCGGCCTTTCACCCGCCCGACACCCCGAAATTCCGGTCGCGCGGTGTTCACCGCGCGACCGGCTGACCTCGACTGTTCGATGACTTCGACCGTCATTGCGTAAGCGCGTAGCTGGAACCGTTCAGTTCTTGAAGTTCCAAGGCATGAGCTGGTCGATCTGAGAGATGGGCCAGCGATTGGCGATGCGTTCGAGGGTCTGGGTGAGCCAGGCGAGCGGATCGACGTCGTTCATGCGACAGGTCTGGAGCAGGGTCGCGATGGTTGCCCAAGTCCGTCCGCCGCCGTCGCTGCCGGCGAAGATCGCGTTCTTTCTGACAAGGGTCTGGGGCCTGATGGCGCGCTCGACGATGTTGGAGTCGATTTCGATGCGGCCGTCGTCGAGGAAGCGCTCAAGGGCCGTTCGCCTGGATGTGGCGTAGCGGATGGCCTCGGCCAGTTTCGATTTTCCGGAGATTCGTGGAAGCTGCGTTTCCCAAAGCCTGAAGAGCTCGGCGACGATGACAGCGGAGCGGTCCTGGCGGGCAGTTGCGCGTGCGGCGGCGCTTTGGCAGCGAACCGCCTCCTCTATGGACCAGAGCTCGGCCATCGTGGTGACGGTCTGCGTCGCGATCCGAGAGCTGCCGTTGATGTGCAGTTCGTAGAACCGGCGGCGTAAATGAGCCCAGCAGCCCGCAAGCGCGATGGTCTCATTGGCGCCGGCTTTGGCCTTGGCGAGCTGTGTATAAGCCGAGTACCCATCGACCTGAAGGATGCCGGTGAAGCCCCTCATATGACGCGAGACGCATTCACCACCGCGGCTGTCTTCGAAGCGATAGGCGACCATGGGTGGCGACGTCCCGCCGAAGGGGCGATCATCGCGCGCATAAGCCCACAGCCAGGCTTTTCGGACCTTTCCGGTTCCGGGCGCCAGGGTCGGCAGCGAGGTCTCGTCGGCGAAGACCCGCTCGCCCTGCTTGATGCGCTCCAGGACGTAATCGGCCAGAGGCGTGAGTTCGAAGCCGACCTTGCCCATCCATTGCGCCATCAGCGAGCGGCTGAGCTCGACCTGGTCGCGGGCGTAGATCGCTTCCTGCCGGTAGAGCGGCAGGCCATCGGCATATTTGGAGACGGCGATCTGGGCCAGCAGCGCCTCGCTTGGGAGGCCGCTTTCGACGAGATGGGCCGGAGCCGGCGCCTGGATCACGCCATCATGACCCCGGAAGGCGTATTTCGGGCGGCGGGTGACGATCACCCGGAACTTCGCCGCCGTCACGTCGAGGCGCTCCGAGACGTCCTCGCCGATCAGCACCTTTTCCAGCCCTTCGCAACCGGGCGGGATCTCAGGCTCGATCACCCGTTCGATCCGCTCCAGATGCGGCGCAAATCCCTTCCGTGGCCGCGGCGCGCGCTTCGGGCGTTCCGGGTCGGCCGCCTGCAGTTCCGCCTGGATCGCCGCAAGCCCCGTCTCGATCTCGTCGAGCACGAAGGCATACTGATCGTCGTCCAGCACCGCGCCATCCAGCCGCTCCGAGCGCCGGCCGTAACGGGCACGCTCCAGCATCTTCACGATCGCCGTCAGCGCCGCAATCCGCTCGTCGGCCGCCTTGTT
>CAYOXO010000046.1:9116-27825 GCA_964407945.1 uncultured Stakelama sp. | reverse complement strand
CGACGGTCACGCGCACCAAGCTCTCGAACGGGATCGAGCTGGTCTATGCCCAGCGCGATGCGGTGCCGGTGACTCAGGCGGTGATCAGCTTCGACGCGGGGGTCGCGTCCGACGTGCCCACCGCGCTCGGTACCGAGAGTATGACGCTGGCGCTGCTCGAAGAGGGGACTGCGACGCGCAATTCGATCGCGATCGCCGAAGCGCAGGAACGGCTCGGCGCGGGTGTGAGCGCCGGCAGCAGCGCCGACCGCGCCTATATCTCGATGTTCACGCCGAGCCCCAATCTGGCCGGTTCGCTCGAGCTGATGGCCGACATCACCCGCAAGCCGGCCTTCCCCGCCGCTGAGATCGAGCGGGTGCGCGGCCAGATGCTGGCGGGAATCAAGCAGGTGAAGTCGAACCCGTCGGGGCTTGCCCAGATGGCGATGCCGGCGCTGCTCTATGGCAAGGATTCGCCTTATGCGAAGATGGCCGCGGTCGCCGGCGACGAGGATGCGGTCAAGAAGCTGACCCGCGACGATCTGGTCAGCTACTACAAGGCGTGGATACGGCCGGAAAAGGCCAAGATCTTCGTCGTGTCCGATCGTCCGCTCGCCGAGGTGAAGGCGGCGTTCGAGAGCCGCTTCGGCGACTGGAAGGGTGAGGGGACACCGGGGGCCAAGGTGTTCGCGGCCAAGGCGGCGCAGAGCGCGCCCAGGATCCTGCTGATCGACCGGCCGGATTCGCCCCAGTCGCTGATCTACGCCGCTCAGATGACGCCGGTCGACCCGTTTGCCGATGCGATCGCGCTCGGCACGGCGAGCGAGGTGCTGGGCGGCGACTTCCTGTCGCGCATCAACATGAACCTGCGCGAGGACAAGAGCTGGTCCTATGGCGTGCGCGGCAGCGTTTCGCGGATGGAGCATGCCGTACCCTTCACGATCTCTGCGCCCGTCCAGGCCGACAAGACCGGCCCAGCGATCCTCGAGATCCAGAAGGAAGTCGGCGACTATCTGAGCAGCAAGGGCGTGACCCAGACCGAGTTCGACCGCTCGGTGATCAGCAGCGTGCGCAAGATGGCGGGCCAGTATGAGACCGCCGGCGCGGTGCTGGGCGCGATGCAGGCGAACGACTTCATGCGCCGTCCCGACGACTATCAGGATGGACTCGCGAAAAAATATCGTGCGCTCACCATCCCTCAGGTTGACGCTGCGGCACGCGGGGCAATCGACCCGAAACGCTTCATCTGGGTGGTCGTCGGCGACGCTGCGAAGGTCCGGGCACAGCTTGACAGCCTTGGCCTGCCTGTCGAGGTGGTGAAGCCCGAGTCCGTCGGTGTCGCCGCCAAGGCCGCCGCGGACTGAAGGGCCGAACTCTTTTTGATCCGACCCGAATGACAGGAGAGACGAGCATGGCGAATGTCGATGGCACCTGGGATACCGTTACCCACTCGCCGATGGGCGACCAGAAGGCGACGCTGACCGTGAACAGCGCGGGCGACAGCTTCACCGGCACCTATGCCGGCGCGATGGGCACGACCGATGTGACCGGCAAGGTCAATGGCGACACGCTGAGCTGGGCGGTCGACATCACCGTGCCGATGCCGATGACGCTGACCATCGAAGCGACCGTCGATGGCGACACGATCAAGGGATCGGTCACCGCCGGCGCGTTCGGCAGCTTCCCGATGGAGGGCAACCGCGTCTGACGCGCGGCTGATCCGCTGAAACGAAGAGGCCCGCTTCCCGGCAGGGAGGCGGGCCTTTTTCGTGCCTCATGCCGCTCGGGCGGTCGTCGATATCTCGGCGGCGAGGCGTGCGGCCAGCGCATCGGTCAGGGCTTCGGCGCCGGCGATCGACGCGGCGAGCCGGTCGTCGGCGAACTCGTCATATTCGATCGCGACACTCTCATGCCGGTCGATCCCGATATAGCCGAGCGGGATGGTGAGGCTGGTCTCCACCAGGTTGATGTCGGACAGCCTTTCGCCGGGATCATAGCCATAGTCGCCGCGCGAACCGAGGATCACCAGCTGCTTGCCGCCGGTCAGCATCGGCCAATAGGGGATTTCGCCGCGCCCCCGGTCGAACCCGAAGGTCACGCCCACCCGCACGACATTGTCGATCCACGCCTTGAGCGGCGCGGGGATGCCGAAATTGTACATCGGTGCGCCGATGACGATGACGTCGGCGGCGATGAGTTCGGCGGTGAGTTCGTCGCTTTCAGCCAATGTCGCGCGCTGCGTCGCATCCCGGCGATCCGGCTTGGTGAAGGCGGCGCCGACCCAATCGCCGGTGACCGGGGCGGGCGGGTTGGCGCCGACATCCCGATAGACGATCGCATCGTGCGGGCGTGCGGCCTTCCAGCCCTCGACGAAGCGCGCGGTCAGCCTGCGCGTGTGTGAACCGCGCGGATCGTGGCTGGAGCGGCCCGGACGGGCGCTGGAATCGATCCACAAGAGGTTGCGCGAGTCGGTCAGGTTCATGATGCTATCCTGCTCATCTGATTGAACTGAGTAATTGGCGCTTGCTTCGTTGTATGGCCAATGCGAATTGCTCAGCCTATGGATGAGGTAGATTCAGCTATAGCACGTGTGCGCCGATTGCCTCCGCTCGCGGCGCTTCGAGCGTTCGAGGCGGCCGCGCGCCATTTGAGCTTTCGCGAGGCGGCGGCGGAACTGGCGGTGACCCCGACCGCGATCAGCCATCAGATCCGTCTGCTCGAGGAAACGCTGGGGGTGCCGCTGTTCGTTCGACGGACGCGGCGGGTTGCGCTGACCGAGGCGGGGCGACGACTCTTTCCGACGCTGCGCGATGGGTTCGACGCATTTGCGCGCGTGATCGGCGACCTGAAGCCAAGGCGGCAAAGCGTGACCGTCAGCGCGACCACCCAGTTCACCTCTCGCCGCCTGTTACCCGCCGTTCCGGTGTTCAACGCGCAGCATCCCGACATTGATCTGCGATTGAACGCCAACGAAGCGCCGGTCGATATCGCTGCGGGAGTGGCCGACATCGCGATCCGCTATGGCGGCGAGGTCGGGGCGGGCTTGCAGTCGGAGCCGCTGCTGGCCGAGCGCTTCGGCCTGTTGTGCAGCCCGATGCTTGGGCTGACCGGACCCGAGGACCTGCGACGCGTACCGCTGTTGCACATCGACTGGCTGCGCGACACCACGCCCGACTGGGGCCGCTGGGCGAAGCGCGCCGGGGTCACGGGCCTGAAGCTCGATCAGGGCGCCCGCTTTACCAATGGCGATCACGCGATCCAGGCCGCGATCGCGGGGCAGGGTGCGATCATCGCCAGCCTGCTTCTGGCCGAAGAGGAGATCCGGGCCGGCCTGCTCGTCCAGCCCTTTGGCCCGGTGATCGAGGGGATCTATTATCAGGTCGTCACACGCGCGGAGCCCCCTGGCCGGGAAGTCGCGGCGGTAATGAACTGGCTGCGCGAGGTGGTCGCTGGGCCGCGCTGATTGGGGCTAGAGCAGGTCGCGCATTGCGGCGGGGCACGGCATGATCGTGGTCCCGGTGAAGCTCGGTCGGATGCGGGGGCGGTGCCACAGACGCACGACGTCGCCTTCCATCTGCCAGCGCAGCGGAATGCAGTACGCCCAAGGCGGCCGCATTATCTGCGCACCGCCAAGCAGTGCGAAGTCTTGCTTCGAGATCGACATCGAGTCGCGTTCCCCGGCTGAGCCGATCGTGACCTGCCGTCCGCCTCTGCCATCGGTTACGGATCGGATCGGGAGCACGACGGTCTTGATCGGAGCGCTGCTGTCGCGAAAATGATAGAGGTTGAGGATGCGCCACATCGCCTGATCCGCGATGAATGCGCCGAAGATCATCCCCATCGCGACTGCCGTCCAGATCGTGTTGCGGTGCCGCTTCGCTCTATCCGGCACGTCCTTGGCGAACAGGTGCCGGCACACCGAGAACACAGCCCAACCCGCGACCATTGCGCCAGCGAGCCAGGCGCAGCGGCGCACGATCCAGTTTGCGGGGGTAACGATGAACGTGCTCGCCGTGTTCAGGTCGATGACCCACCAGACGAACGCGACGACGATCGTCGCGAGCGCGAGCTTAAAGCGTAAAGTCGGCTGAGCAGCCGGTTTCGGCGAGTGGGACATGCCGCCATCTAGGCGTGCGGGTGTTAACGCCCGGTGCGTTTTCGGGGCTAGCGCCGCACCCGCGTGACATGGCCCATCTTGCGGCCGGGACGGGCTTCATGCTTGCCGTAGAGGTGAAGGTGGGCGTCGCCCTCGGCGAGCAATTCGGGCCAGGCATCGGCCTGATTGCCGATGAGGTTGTCCATCTCGACCGAGGTTCCGGTGAGCGCGGTCGAACCGAGCGGCAGGCCGCAGATGGCGCGGATATGGTTCTCGAACTGTGAGGTGACAGCGCCTTCGATCGTCCAGTGACCGCTATTGTGGACGCGCGGGGCCATCTCGTTGAACACCGGGCCGTTATCGGTGGCGAAGAACTCGCAGGTCAGCACGCCGACATAGTCGAGCGCATGGGCGAGCCGCCCGGCAAGCGCCACTGCCGCCTCGACCTGTGCCTGCACCGCGTCTGGCGCGGGAACGGTCGAGGTCGCGAGGATGCCGTCGCGATGAACGTTATGCGGTGCCGGATAGTGGACAATATCCCCGTCGATCCCGCGAACCAGCATGATCGAGAATTCATGCGTGAAGGTGACGAAGCCTTCCAGGATCGAGGGCTGGCCGGCGACCGTCTCCCACGCATCGGTCGCGTCGTCCGGCGATTTCAAGCGCGCCTGACCCTTGCCGTCATAGCCGAACATCGAGGTCTTCAGGATCGACGGGACGCCGATCGCGGCGACTGCCGCCTCCAGCTCGGCAAGGCTGGTCGCCTCACGGAACGGCGCGGTGGTGCCGCCCCGCTCGCGGACGAAGTTCTTCTCGTTCGGGCGTGCGCGCGAGATGTCGAGTGCCATGCTGCCCGGACGGACGGGAACGATAGGCGCCAGATGTGCGATGCACTGCGGATCGACATTCTCGAATTCGTAGGTGATCACATCGACCGCGTTCGCAAATGCGGTCAGCCGGGCGGCATCGTCATAGTCGCCCTGCGTGAACGCGGACGCGACATCGCAGGCAGGGCCTGTCTCGGGCGCGTAGACATGACAGCGATAGCCGAGCTGCGCCGCGGCGACCGATAGCATCCGGCCGAGCTGGCCGCTGCCGAGGATGCCGATGGTGCTGCCGGGGGGAATCGCGGTCATTGGGCTCCGGTTGTTCGAGGGGTCATTCGGGATCGGTGGCGACACTGTCGGTCTGACGCGTGCGCCAGGCCTTGAGGCGATCGGCGAGCGCAGCGTCGGAGGTGGCGAGGATCGCGGCGGCGAGCAGGCCGGCGTTGATTGCCCCCGCCTTGCCGATCGCGAGCGTGCCGACGGGAATGCCGCCGGGCATCTGGGCGATCGAGAGCAGGCTGTCCATGCCCTTCAATGCCTTGGATTCGACCGGGACGCCGAGCACGGGAAGGTGAGTCATCGACGCCGCCATGCCGGGGAGATGCGCCGCCCCGCCCGCGCCAGCGATGACGACCTTGAGGCCGCGATCGTCCGCGCCGGTGGCGTAGTCGTAGAGGCGCTGGGGGGTGCGGTGAGCCGAAACGACCTTTGTCTCGTGCGGCACGCCGAGTTCGGCGAGCACGTCGGCGGCATGGCGCATCGTCTCCCAATCGGAGGTGCTGCCCATGATGATGCCGACCAGAGGTGCGTCCGCCATTCCATGCCCCTGTATTGCGGGAAAGCGTCCCCCTAGAGAGACGCGCGCCGCGCATCAAGCTTTGCTGGGCTGCTTTTGGACGCAAGTGCCGGGAAGCGGGGCTTGTGCGGAGCGCCTATATCGGCAGCATGAGCAAGATGATCCCCGACGAAGAAGCCTGGGAAGCGTTCCAGCGCCGCGACCGCGCCTATGATGGGCGGGTGATCGCGGGCGTGCTGACCACCGGCATCTATTGCAAGCCGAGCTGTGCGGCGCGGCACCCGAAGCGTGAGAATGTGGTGTTCTTTCCCGATGCGGACGCCGCGCGTGCCACCGGCTTGCGCGCCTGCCTGCGCTGCAAACCCGATGAGATCGGACGTGAGCGGATCGCGGTGGCACGGGCAGTGGCGTTGCTGGAAGGTGCCGAGGATCCGTTGACGCTCGACGAATTGGCGGGCCATGTCGGCTACGCCCCGCATCACTTCCAGCGTCTGTTCAAGCGCGCGACCGGGGTGACCCCCGCGGCCTATGCCCGCTCGCTTCGCGCACGCCGTGCGGCCGAGGCGCTGACTGCCGAGGACAATGTGACGAGCGCGATCTACGAGGCGGGTTACTCGGCGCCGAGCCGCTTCTACGAGACGAGCAACGCGCGGCTGGGGATGACCCCAAGTGCCTGGCGCAACGGCGGGGCAGGGGTGACGATCCGCTGGACCGTTGCCGATACCAGCCTGGGTGCGCTGCTGATCGCGGCGACCGACAAGGGTCTGTGCCGTGTCGCGTTCGACGAGGACAGTCTGAGCCTCGCCACGCGCTTCCCGCGCGCAGAGATCGTACCGGGCGGCGCCGCGCTGGCCGAGCTTGCGCTGCAGGTGGTGGCGGAGGTCGAGCAGCCGGGGCGCCATGCCGATCTGCCGCTCGATGTGCGCGGGACGGCGTTTCAGGAGGCGGTGTGGCAGGCGCTGCGCGCGATCCCGAGTGGTGAAACGATGAGCTATGCCCAGCTCGCCATCGCTGCGGGCAGCCCCGGGGCGGTGCGTGCGGCGGGCACGGCATGTGGCGCCAATAATGTCGCGGTCATCATCCCCTGTCACCGCGTGCAGCGCGGCGATGGCAGCATCGGCGGCTATGCCTATGGGGTCGATCGCAAGAAGGTGCTGCGCCGGCGCGAAGGGGTGGCGGAATGAGCTATGTGATCTCGGGCATCGACCCTGCGCCTTTCCGGCATCTCTATGGCCTGACGGACGCCGACCTGGCCGCGCAGGGCGTCGTGCGGATGATTGCCGATGCCAAGCCCGGCTATCCGTGCCGTGTGACATTGGAGGATGCCGAGCCGGGCGACGCGGTGCTGCTGGTCAATCACGAGCATTTGCCCGTCGACACGCCCTATCGCTCACGCCATGCGATCTTCGTGGCGGACGGCGCGGAGCAGGCGGCACGCTACGAAGGTGCGATCCCGGAGCAGTTGCGCGTACGCCTGTTGTCGGTGCGCGCATTCGATGCGGACGACATGATGATCGATGCCGAAGTGCTCGAAGGCTCCGGGCTGGAGGCGGAGATCGCGCGGATGTTCGCCGATCCCCGCGCGGCCTATCTTCATGTCCACAATGCGCGTCGCGGCTGTTTCGCGGCGCGGGTCGATCGCGCGTGAGGCATCAGTTCGCCAGCTTGCAGCTGTTGTCGAACTGGTGCTGCGGCGGCACGAAGGGGAGGAGGACTAGTCTCCGAGCTCAGTCGACGGGCCGGCGCATCACATAGGTGCCGGGTCCATAGCCGCCGGCTTCACTATCGACATAGTCGAAGCCCTGTGCCGCCCAGAAACGGTCGGCACCGTTGACCGCGACCAAGGTGATGTCCAGCACGCCGGCCGCGCGTGCTAGGCCATCGACCAGCGCGACCGCCGCTTGCCCCGCGCCCAGTCCGCGCGTGTCGGGCAACAGCGCGATATCATGCAGATACCAGGTGTCCGCAGGGTGCGGGATCGCGTGCAGCATCGCTCCAAGTGCGGGCGGTGGCGCGGCGCGGCGCCAGGGGTGCGTCACCAGAAAACCGCGCGCCGTTCCATCGACTTCGCAGGTGAAGCATCCCGCCGGACACAGACGCAGCCGCTCGGCATAGATTTCGAGGGACTCGGCGTAGCGCCCATGAACTTCAGTGGAGATTGCCGTGACGGCCGGCAGATCCGCCGCAGTCATTGGACGCCAGCGCATCACTGCGCCGCCAGCTTGCAGCTATAGACCAGCCGTTCGTTGAATACCTGCGGCAGCGCCGTGCGGACTGCCTGCTGCTTGGCGGCAAGATCGGCACGCTGCACCGGATCGGTCGAGCAGGCCTTGATCTTGACGTCGCTGCGCAGCTTGCGTGCATCCGCCATCTGGCTGGATGAGAGCAGGTAGCGGGTGGTGGAGTAGGTCCGTGTCGGCGGGGCATATTCGAGCACCGAGACCGTCTGCTCGTCATCGGGCACCAGAATACGCTGCCAGTTGAGTTGGCCGGTCTCGGCATATTGGGTGCGGCCATTGACGCAGCCATCGGGGTTGACGTCGATGGTGACGTCCTGCGTGCTCGACACGGTGACGCGGGAGCGGGCGGGATCGATGGTGCAGACCATCTTGCCGAGTCCGCCGGGCTGCACCTTTGGGGGCGGGACGGTGACGCGTGCCGCGCTGGTGATTGCCGAGGGATCGAAAGCCGGTCGGACGAAGAACAGGACGAACGCCGCCAGCACGAGCACGCCGCCGCCGCTCAATGCCCAGATCATCTCGCGCCGCTTGCCCTGCGTGTGGAAGAAGCCGCCGACGCCGATGCCGGCGACGCCGAGCACCAGCAGCAGCCCCGCGCCCGCCAGGAAATTCTCGCGCATCGCGAAATTGGCGACCAGCGCCTTGTCGAGCGCATTCTCGCGGTCCGCGGCGGAACGCGCCGCGTCTTCGCGGGCCTTGGCTTCGTCGGCCGCCTTTGCGCGCTCGGCTTCGCTGCGATCCTGCGCCAGCCGGTCGGCGATGCTGGTGCAGGCGACGCCATTGACGGGCATGGGCTGTCCTGCTTCGCGCAGAAACGCAGCGACTTCGTCATTGGCGATCGCGAAGCCGAAGCTGGCGTCCCCCTCGTCGCCGCGGGTCACGGCGGAATTGACGCCGAGCACCCGGCCGCACGGGTCGAGCAGCGGTCCGCCCGAATTGCCGCGCGCGATACCGGCGGTGTGGAGCAGGACGTTGACGCCCTGAAGGTTGCGGCGGCCCGAGAACACGCCCTGCGAGCGGATCGGGGAAAGCGGGGTGATGAAGTCCATTGCCGAGCGCGCGGTGGCGAGATCGACATTGCCCGGATAGCCGAGCGCGATCATCGCCTCCCCCTCGCTCACCGGGCCGTTGTAGAAGGTGACTGTGGGCAGGCGGATCCCGCCGAACTCGACCAGCGCGAGGTCGCGGTCGGAATCGATCGCGATCAGCCGGCCCTGATAGGATTTGTCACCCTCCGACGGGACCACGCCGATCATGACGTTGCCGGGGTAGCGCTCCGCCGCTTCGACCACATGTGCATTGGTGAGTACGCGGTTGGGCGCGATCGCAAAGCCGCTGCCATGCCCGAAGCCGACCACCTCACCCTCCGCGGTGGCGATGGTGACGATCCGCACCACCCCGCGTCCTGCGGCCGAGATGTCGTCGGCCCGCGCCGGGGCGGTCAGGCCCAGCAGGGCCAGCAACCCGGTCAACAACAGCAATAAGCGGCCCGTGGTCACACAAACACTCCGTCGAACACGATGGAAGTTGCGCTGTCGGCCATAATCACGGTGGGTTCAAGGCTGGGTGCTACTTCTTGTCCCCGTCCTTGTTTCCGCCCTTGTCCTTGTCCCTGGATTCGTCCTTGTCGGTGACGTTGTTCTCCAGCGCCCTGAGCGCCTCCGCGCCCTTGCCCGCATCGATCGCGGTGATCAGGTCTGCCGCCACCTTGGCCAGCCCCTGATTGTGCGGATCGAAGGCGAGCGGTTTCAGAAGCTCGCGCGCCATTTTGGGGTTGTTGTCCTGCAGATAGCTGGTCGCGGCGGTCATCCGCACGCCCTTGTCCTGCGGCCCGAGCTGGAACGCCAGGTACAGGCCCTCCCGGGCATTCTTGGTCGGCGAGATCCCGGCTTCGGCGAAGCTGCGGTAGAACAGGATCAGCGGCTCGGGATCGTCGGGATCCAGCCGGTTGGCCGTGCCGATGATCTTGCGGATCGCCGACCATGTCTCCTTGCTCGTGTCGTCCGCCTTCGCTGCGATCGCCATCCGCGCCATCGCCTTGTAGACAAAGGCATCGACCGCCTTGGGGTTGGCGGCGATGGCGCGATCGGCGGCAGCCTCCGCTTCCTTGTAATCGCCCGCATCATAGGCAGTCTCGGCAAGGACGATCTGTGCGCCGGGATCGTTGGGGAAGGGGGCGGCCGCCTTCTTTGCCTGCGCATAGACGCGCGGGGCGGTCCGTTCATCCACGCCGTTCTTCGAAACGATCCGCACATCCATCGTCGCGGCTTCGCCCGGAGTCAGCTTGCGGATCGTCACCGCTCCGACCTTGAACAGGCTGGCGGGGACCGTTCGGCCCTGAAACTTCCCGACCTTGTAGCGTTCAAGCTCGCGATCGAGTGTACGGAGCTCGCCAAAGGCTTCGGTGGCGGCGTCCAGCGGTGCCTTGCCGTCGCTGATCGCGAGCAGATAGGTCTGCAGCTGCTTTGGCCGCTGCCCGCTGATCGTCAGATAATGGGTGAGCAGCCAGCCGCGCCCATACAGGCCGTCGCGCTGCATGTCGTTGAGCGACCGGCCTTCCGCGGTCAGGAGCTTGTCGGCCGGAAGCGCGTTCCCGGCAAGCAGGCCGTAGCCGCGATATTGCGGCGGAAGACCGAATGAGACGCCGCCATCCTTTTCGAAGCGCGCGGTGGCGTGGAATTCGGCATAGCCCTCGATGAACCAGCTCGGAAATGGCGTGTGCGGCCACAGACTGAGCATCAGGTGATGCGTATATTCGTGCAGCAGGATCGCCTGCGAGCTGAGATCGAGTTCGCCCTGTCCCGCCCGGCGCGGTACGACCGCCATCGATCCGCCGGCGCGCGCGTGATAAAATCCCGCTACGTTACTGTCTCTCGCAAGCCGCGATACGACGCTCGCTCCGTCGACCACATAGACGACGACGCGATTGGCGTCGCCGACCGGATTCGCAGCGAGCCCGCGCAGAGCCCGTAGTGCCTTGTCGAATCGTTCGAGCTGGGTGGCGAACTTCTCCAGCCGCTCCGGGCTTTCCTCCGAATAGACGACGAAGTGATCGGTGCTGGCCTCATACCAGTCGGCATGCGCTGCTGCAGGCAGGGTCAGAAGCGCGGCTGCGAACATACTACGAATCATCGAATAGCCTCCCCCATGGCTGGTGGATGCTATGTCAGCAGGACGCGCCGGAACAGATTGGAATCGCCGATTCAGAGGAAGTTATACGGATCGACATCGACCACGACGCGCACCTTGGCGGACCATTCGATGCCGCCCAGCCAGTCGCGGATCACATCCTGTACGTCGAGTGCGCGGCGGGCATGGACGAGCAGGCGGAACCGGTGGCGCCCGCGCAGCATGGCGAGTGGCGCCGGGGCAGGGCCGAACACCTGCATCGCCTCCACCTGTGGCGCGGCGCGGCCGATCAGGCGTGCGGTCTCGAGCGCAGCTTCCTTTTCCTCGCTCGACACGATGATCGCGGCGAAACGGCCGAAGGGCGGCGCGCCTGCCTCGCGCCGTGCCTGCGTCTCGGCAGCGTAGAAGCTCTCGGCGTCGCCGCTGACCAGTGCGCGCATCACCGGCGCCTTGGGGCTGTGGGTCTGGATGAGCACCGTGCCCGGCTTCTCGCCGCGCCCGGCGCGTCCGGCGACCTGCATGATCTGCTGGAAGCTGCGCTCGGCGGCGCGCAGGTCGCCGCCCTCGAGGCCGAGATCGGCATCGACCACGCCGACCAAAGTGAGATTGGGGAAGTGATAGCCCTTGGTCACCAGCTGCGTGCCGACGACGATGTCGATATCGCCCGCCTCCATCCGGTTGACGAACTCGGCGGCCTTGGCCGGGGACCAGATGGTGTCGCTGGTGACGATTGCGGTCTTGGCGTCGGGGAACAGCGCGGCGACCTCGTCTGCGATGCGCTCGACGCCGGGGCCGCAGGCGACGAGGCTGTCCTCGGTATCGCACTCCGGACATGCGCGGGGTGTCGGGATGGTGTGGCCGCAATGGTGGCAGGCGAGGCGGCTGATCAACCGATGCTCGACCATCCACGCGGTGCAATTGGGGCATTGGAAGCGGTGCCCGCAGGTGCGGCACAGCGTCAGCGGAGCATAACCGCGGCGGTTGAGGAACAGCAAAGCCTGTTCCTTGCGCTCCAGCGCCTCGTCGATTGCCTTGACGAGCCGCGGGGCCAGCCAGCGGCCGCGCGGGGGCTGTTCGGCGAGCAGGTCGATCGCCTCGATATCGGGCATTTCCGCCGCGCCATAGCGGCCGGGGAGCTTGACCTCGGTATAGCGGCCGAGCGCGACCTGCTGGCGCGTCTCGATTGCCGGGGTGGCGCTGGCGAGGATCACAGGACAGCGTTCGAAATGGCCACGCATCACCGCGACATCGCGCGCATGATAATGGACGCCTTCTTCCTGCTTGAAGCTGGTCTCATGCGCCTCATCCACCACGATCAGGCCGAGATTGGGATAGGGGAGGAACAAGGCCGAACGCGCGCCGACCGTGACCAGCGCCTCGCCGCTGGCAATCGCGCGCCAGGCGCGGCGGCGCTGCGATTGGCGCAGGCCAGAATGCCACGCCACCGGTTCCACCCCGAACCGCGCGTGGAAGCGCTTGAGGAAGGGTTCGGTCAGCGCGATCTCGGGGAGCAGGACAATGCTCTGCCGGCCCGCATCGATCGCGGCGGCGACGGCTTCGAAATAGACCTCGGTTTTGCCCGATCCGGTAACGCCGTCGAGCAGGAAGGGCTGGAAGCTTTCGGCGGCGACTGCGCCGCGCAGGATCGACGCGGCTTCGGCTTGCACGTCCGACAAGGCGGGCGGGGCGAAGGCCGGATCGGGCATCGGGTAGGGCGTGTCGAGATCGACGGCGATCCCCTCGATCGCGCCGATCTTGACCAGCCCGCGGATCACGCCTTCGGAGACATCGGCGATCGTCGCGAGTTCGCGGATCAGGCCCTGACGGTCACCGATCCGCTCGAGCGCCTGTTCGCGCTGCGCGGTCATGCGCTCGGGGATCTCGCCGGTCGCGCGATACTCGACGATGGTCTTGCCACCCTCCAGCGCGGAGGTGGAGCTCAGCACCATCCGCAGCACCGAGGCGAGCGGAGCGAGATAATAGCCGGCGGTCCATTCGATCAGGCGGCGGAGCGGTGCGGGAACCGGCGGCGCGTCGGCGACCGCGATCAGGTTGCGCAAGCGGTTGTCGCCGATTTCCTCGACCGGGAGCCGTTCGGCTTCCCACGCCACGCCGACCAGCTGACGCGGGCCGAGCGGGGCGATGACGATCGATCCCGGCTCGACCGTCATGCCGTGGGGCACGCGATAGTCGAGCGGACCGAGCGCGGAGTTGAGGACGATGACGCGGGCGCGGGACATTGCGCCCCATATCGGCATTCCTGCCGATGCTGGAAAGCGCTATCGAACGGCGCGAAGGAGACTCGCCGATGTTGCTCGCCGCCCTGTTGCTTCAGGCCACCGCACCGCAATGCCCGGCCGCCGATGTGGTGCTGCCCACCAACCTCGCCGGTTGGGGCGTGCCCGGAGCCGAATTCGGGGTGAACAAGGCCGTGACGGTTCAGGCAGGCGATCTCGCGAAGCTGAAGGATGTTCCGGCGGGTACCCGGCCGGGCGGCGCGGTGATGATCGGGTTCAGGATCGACAAGGCGGGCCGCTATGGCGTCGCGCTCGACCAGCGCGGCTGGATCGACGTGGTGCCCGGTGCCACGGGTGGTGAAGCGCTCAAATCGGTGGTCCATGGTCATGGACCACAATGCTCGACGATCCGTAAGATCGTGCGCTTCGACCTGCAGCCGGGCGTGTACCGCGTCTATCTTACCGGCCTCGACAAGCCGGCGGCCAAGGTGATGCTGGTTGCGCCCGAATGAGGATCAGAGGGACAGGCTGAGCTGAATCGTCACCGCGTGGTCCATCTGGTCGCGCGCGCCGCTTTTGCCGAACCGGTACTGGTTGAGATAGCCGACATCGGCGCTGAGCTTCTTCGACACGGGGATCACAACGCCCGTGATGTTGCGCATCCGGTCATAGCCCGACCGCTGGCCCCAATCGGTGCTGTTGGCCATGAAGAAGCTCTCATGGCTGACGAACAGCGCATAGCCCTTGCCGATAGGATGGTTGTAGCGGACCAGCGGGCGGATGCGAATGCCGATCTCGTCGCCATCGGGATGGAAGCGCTCGTCGACGCGTAGGCGGGTCGAAACCCGGCCCAAGGTGACCACGATGTGCTGGCGCAGCCGGTCCTCGTCGTCAGCGGTGTTGCCGTTGTGCCCGGCGACATGGCGATAGCCAAAGCCGATCTCGACATTGTCGGCGATCTTGTGGCTGAGGATGCCGCCGATCTCGGTGTGAAACAGCCCGTCGTTGCGGTCGCTCCAGCGCGCAATGCCCTCGATCGTCAACCGCGTCTTCTTGGCGATCGGAACATGGACATTGGTCTGCAGCCAGATCTGCTCATCCACCTGCTGAGCGAAGGCGGGTGCCGACATCATTACGATGGGCAGGGTAAGAAGGATGGAGCGCATCGGTTTCCGATGATAGAGGCCGGGTGAAACAGAGTCGCACCCTTAATGCGCTGCCATGTAATTGTCATTCCTTCGAGGTGAGCCCATGAAGTTTTTTGCCGATACCGCCGACACCAACGACATTCGCGAACTGGCGGATGCAGGGCTGCTCGACGGCGTCACCACCAACCCGTCGCTGATCCACAAGGCCGGTCGCAACTTCCTCGAAGTCGTCGCGGAGATCTGCCAGATCGTCGACGGTCCGGTTTCGGCCGAGGTCGTCGCGCTCGACCATGAAGGCATGATGCGCGAAGCCGAAATCGTGCGGAAGATCGCCGACAATGTCGCGGTGAAGGTGCCGCTGACCATCGACGGCCTCAAGACCTGCAAGGCGCTGACCGATGACGGCACGATGGTCAATGTCACCCTCTGCTTCTCCGCGAACCAGGCGCTGCTCGCGGCCAAGGCGGGCGCGACCTTTGTCTCGCCCTTCGTTGGCCGCCACGACGATATCGGCTTCGACGGCATGGAACTGATCAGCGATATCCGCCTGATCTATGACAATTACGACTTCGGTACCGAGATCCTCGTCGCATCGGTGCGTCATCCCATCCACATTCTGGAGTCCGCGAAGCTCGGCGCGGATGTGATGACCGCGCCGCCCGCGGTGATCCGTCAGCTGGTCAAGCACCCGCTGACCGACAAGGGTATCGAGGGCTTCCTCGCCGACTGGGCGAAGACCGGCCAGACCATCGGCTGAACAGGAAAAGGCCATCCCGGGGGACACCGGGATGGCCTCTCCTCCCGATCCTTGGATCGGCAAGCGCCTTGGGCTAGCCCGCGGCGGAGGGGTTTTCGAACACATCCTCGATCCGCAGGCCGAACAGGTCAGCGATGCGGAAGGCGAGGGGCAGCGAGGGATCGTAGCGCCCGGTCTCGATCGCATTGACGCTCTGGCGCGACACTTCCAGCCGTTCGGCCAGGTCCTGCTGGCTCCACGCGCGTTCGGCGCGCAGTACGCGTAGCCGGTTCTTCATGCGACACCGTCGGCACGCCGGTCGCGCCAGCAGAGCAGGCTCTGCGTCACGGCCCACACCGCGCACCACAGTGGGAAGGCCAGAAACACCTTCACCGTGCCGACCAGATCGGCGAACTGGAGCATCCCGATCACGCTGGCGAAGCTGAGCAGCACGCCGGTTGCGATCAGCATCGAGGTGACGATGCGGTCGCGGATGAACTCGTCGGTTTCCTCGCGCAGATAGACGCCGAGTACGCCCAGCATCGCGGCGATGGGCAATGCCGTGAGGACTGCCATCGCCCCGGTCGCCAATGGCGAAGAATCGGTGAGGTGGGTCATTGCGGTGTTACCGGCGACAAGCGCGATATAGAGCGCGGTGACGACGGCGAAGCGTCGCTGATAGCGCTTTGCGGCCTCGGTACGCATGGAAAGCTCCCTTGTTCAAATGACAAGCGAGCTTTACGTCGATTCGGGGCGAAATGTCAACCTAGCTTTACAAAATGGCGCGTTGGCTTTCCAATTGAGTGACCATCTCCCTCGCAAGCAGGCTTAGCGTATCGTCGCGCGCACCCATGATGACGATGCGGTCGCCCGGTCGCGCCTCGGCCACCAGGTGCGCGGCGGCGGCCGCACGATCGGGAATATGACGGGCGTCGCGGCCCGATGCGGCGATGTCGGCGATGATGTCCGCGCTGGTGACTTCGCGGTTGACGGTGCCGCCCTGATAGACCGGGTCGGGCAGGACGAGCTGGTCATCGGGAGCGAGCTTGTTCACGAACATTTCGACCAATTCGCGGCGCATCACCTTGAGCGGGCCGTAGCCGTGCGGCTGGAACAGCGCGAGGACGCGCCCGGGAAAGGCGTGGAGCGTGTCGAGCGTAGCGGCGATCTTGTCGGGATTGTGCCCGAAATCGTCGATCACCGCGACGCCGTTCGCCTCGCCGACCAGCTCGAAGCGGCGGCGCAGGCCGGTGAAACCTTCGATCGCGCGGACCGCATCGGATAGCGCGATTCCCGCGGCTACCGTTGCGCCAATCGCGGCGAGCGCGTTGGCGATGTTGTGGCGGCCGGGCACGGCGAGGCGGACGGGGAGGACTGCTTCCTTCGTGACCAGATCGAAGCGCACCGCGAACGGTTCAAGCGCGAGATTGCGGGCTGAGAGATCAGCGTCGCCCTCAACCGCGAAGGTCACCGTGCGTCCGCGGTCGAGCGCCATCGCCAGCGCAGCGCTTTCGGCATCGCCGACATTGACGATCGTAGTGTGCGCCTTGGCCGCGAAGTCGCCGAACAGCGCGCGCAGTTCCTCGAGCGACTTGTGGTCGAGGCTGACATTGTTGAGCACCGCGACGTGCGGGCTGTAGAGCGCGATCGAGCCATCGCTCTCATCGACCTCGCTGACGTAGAAATCGTCGCTGCCGACCAGTGCGCTGGCGAAGGGCGCATCGGGGCGGACGAAATTCTTCATCACCGCGCCGTTCATCACAGTGGGATCGCGGCCCAAAGCGCGCAGGATCCATGCGATCATGCCGGTGACGGTCGATTTGCCGCTGGTGCCCGCAACACCGATTGAAATGCCGGCGGCGTTGAACAGTGCGGCGTTGAGCTCCGCCCGGGTCATGCGCCGACAGCCAAGCTCGGTTGCGCGGACCATGTCGGGGACGCTGTCCTCGACCGCCGCGGAGGCGATCACCGTCTGCTCGGCGGAGACGATGCCGCTGCCGTCCTGCGGGAACAGGTGGATGCCGAGCGCGCGCAATGCGTCGAACTTGGCGGGCAGGCGCCCGGAATCGAGGCTGCGGTCCGAACCGGCGACCTTCGCGCCTTGTCCGGCCAGGATCATCGCGAGCGGCATCATGCCGCTGCCCCCGATCCCGACGAAAAAACAGGATTTGCCGTGTTGCATCGTGGCGGGCTATCGGCGGATTCTCGAAACGGGGCAAGGCGTTCCCATCCCGTTCACCCTGAGCTTGTCGAAGGGGTGCCCTTCTTTCACGATTGAAGGAGTGGGCGCACCGACAGGTTCAGCCCGAACGGTCACGCGGAGTAAACGGGGTAATGCGGATCGGCGTCGTCGCACCGGCACGGACAGTTACCGAAGAATCTGCGGTGCGGATGAAGGCGTTCATGGCGCTGACCTATCCGCGGCACGAGATCGTGTTCCACCCGCAATGCTTCGTGACAGAGGGCCATTTCGCCGGACCGGACGAATATCGCGCCGCGGCGTTCCTGGAATTCGCCAACGATCCGGCGTTCGACGCGATCTGGTTCGCGCGCGGCGGCTACGGCTCCAACCGCATCCTCCACAGCGCGATGCCGCAGCTCGGCCCGGCGGCGCGCAACAAGACCTATATCGGCTATTCCGACATGGGGTTCATGCTCGGCGCACTCTATGCCCGGCGGATCGGACGGCAGGCGCACGGGTCGATGGCGAGCGCGATGGGCCGCGACGACAAGGGCGTGGACGCGGGCTGGGTGCTTGGCTGGCTGATCGACGGTGATCGTCGGGGGCTGGAGCCGACCCTCGACGGGCGTCCGGCCGCGGCGTTCAACCTCGCGATCCTGACCGCGATGATCGGCACGCCCTGGCTGCCTGACCTCACCGACCATGTCCTGCACATCGAGGAAGTGGGCGAGCCGATGTACCGCATCGACCGGATGCTGTTCCAGATGGCGCATTCCACCCAGCTTCAGGGGATCGCCGGCGTGCGGCTGGGCGCAGTAACCGATGTCGTCGACAACGACGTGCCGTTCGGCGAGTCGATCGAGCAGATGATCGTCCGCTGGTGCCGCGAGATGGGCGTGCCCTATCTCGGCCGTTCGGGCATCGGCCACATCGCGCTCAACCGCGTCGTGCCGTTCGGGGTCAGCTAGAGCCCGATCAGCCCTGCAGCCTGCAACTCCGCCTGCGCCTGGCGGTAGATTTGCGGATTCTCGATCCCCAGCCGCTGGCGAGCGGCATCGAGCGGCTCGTACATCAGCGCCTCATAATCCTCGCCCGACAGCCATTTGGCGCGCTTGCCGTGGCGGCGGCCCTCCAGCACGGCCTTGGCGAAGGTCGTCTTGCCGGTGATCTTGAGGCTCTTGAGTGCCGCGCCCCCGCCGATGAACGCCCAGCCGAGGCCACCGGTCTGCGCATAGGAGAAGGCGACAAGGCAGGCTTCACCCAGCGGTTCGTCGGCCTGATAGCCGGTCAGGATGTGCCAGATATCGTGGATGTCGCGCTCGCGGCGGCCGAACCAGGC
>CAYOXO010000046.1:0-9106 GCA_964407945.1 uncultured Stakelama sp. | reverse complement strand
CGGATGCTCGACGTTGCGCTCCACCTCGGCATCGGCATAGCTGACATCGGCCAGCCCCTGCGCCGAGTATCCGGTGCGATCGAGGAAGGCGCGATAGGCGCCGCCGACGCTGCCTTCGGGCAGCGAATCGATCCACGCACGATCCGAAAAGCGTTCCGACAGCTCGATTCGCTGATAGGCGAGTCGCCCGCCCTGCTGAGTCGTCAGCAGCTTGCGATAGTTCTTCGCCGCCGTGTCGCCGTTGAGCGCGCGCATGATGCGGAACACTTGAACCGTGTCGTCGGCGTTGCCGAGCAGCTTGAGCAACGCGCGCAACGCCGTGCCCCATTCGCGTCTGCGGGGCTGACTCCAGTCGATCGCCTGGGGAGCGGGCGTCTGGGTAATCGGCGGCTGTGCCGGCATCTGCGCTTGCGTGGCCATCATCGCTTATCCTTACTGACAAGCGTGTTAATAAGCCATTATCGCGCGTGGTTCAAGAGCCGTATCACACCCGCATCGGCATCAGGACGTACAGCGCGGGCGACTTGTCGTTCTCGCGAATCAGTGTCGGTGCGGCGGCATCGGCCAGATGCACCTCGACCAGATCGCCCTCGACCTGCCCGAGGATGTCCATCAGGTAGCGCGAGTTGAAGCCGATCTCGAACGGCTGTGCGGCATAGTCGCCGGGCACGTCTTCCGCCGCGGTGCCATTGTCCGGGCTGGTGACCGACAGGGTGATGCGGTCGCGGTCGAGTGCCATCTTCACCGCGCGCGTCTTTTCGGTCGCGATGGTCGAGACGCGGTCGACGCCTTCCATGAAGCTCTTGGGATCGATCTTCAGGATCTTGTCGTTGCCGGTCGGAATCACGCGGCTGTAATCCGGGAAGGTGCCGTCGATCAGCTTCGACGTCAGGATCGCGGCGCCAAGGTCGAAGCGGATCTTCGAACCCGACAGCGACACGCCGACCGAGCCGTCGACCTCGTCGAGCAGCTTGCGCAGTTCGGCGACGCATTTGCGCGGCACGATCACGTCGGGCATCGATTCGGCGCCGTCGGGGCGCGCGACGGTGACGCGGGCGAGGCGGTGGCCGTCGGTCGCCGCGGCCTTCAGCGTGTCGTCGGCGACGTGCAGGAAGATGCCGTTGAGATAATAGCGCGTCTCTTCGGTCGAGATCGCGAAGCGGGTCTTGTCGATGATCTGCTTGAGGATCTCGGCCGGCAGCTCGAACACCGTCGGCAACTCACCCTCGGCGATCACCGGGAAATCGTCGCGCGGCAGCGTGCCCAGCTCGAACTTGGCGCGGCCGGCATTGATCTTGATCTTGCCCTCGGCCGCGGTCAGCTCGACCTGCGACCCCTCGGGCAGCTTGCGGGCGATGTCGAACAGCGTGTGCGCCGACACGGTGGTGGCGCCGGCCTGGTCGACCGCGGCGGGGACGGTCTCGTCGATCTGGAGGTCGAGATCGGTCGCCATCAGCCGCAGCGAGCCCTCGGCCGAAGCCTCGATCAGTACGTTGGACAGGATCGGAATCGTGTTGCGCCGCTCCACCACGGACTGAACGTGGCTCAGGCCCCTCAACAACGTTGCGCGTTCGATCGTCGCTTTCATGTGTATTCAAACCCCCGGGGCGGCGGCCCCTAAAGACAATAGGCTGCCAGACGGCGCACGGATTGCCGTCGGAAGGTCGAGATATCCTTAACGCGAAAAAGGGCCGGAGCAAGCGCTCCGGCCCTTCGTATCGCATCATTTTCGGCATCATCTGTGGACGATGCCGAGTCGTGCAACCGCCTTAGAAGCGGATGCCGACGCCAGCGACCACCTGGTGACGGTCGATGTCGATGTCATAGCCGTCGATCTTGCCGTAGTTCGAGTAGCGATACTCGCCCTTCAGATACATGTTGTTCGACAGCTTGAACTCGGCGCCCGCACCGACGCGGAAGCCTTCCATGTCCTCATGGATCTCGGTCTTGGTGTTGCCGGTCTCATAGGTCGTCTCGACGCGGGCGTTGGTGTAGCCGCCCTTCGCGTAGAGCAGGGTCGTCGGGGTGATCGCGACGCCGGCGCGCGCGCCGACATAGATGTCGCGGCCCAGGTCGGCGCGGAAGCGGTCGCCCGCGACCAGCAGATTGTTGGTGCGCGTGCCGACGCCCGAACCGGTCAGTTCGGCCTCGGCGCCGATCACCGCGCCGCCGATCTGGACGTCATAGCCGATCGCACCGCCATAGGTGACGCCGTCCTTCGAGTCTCCGTTGCCGTCGGTGCCGTCCTTGGCGGCGTCATAGCCGACCAGAGCTTCGACACGGGGGCCGGTGAAGGTCGAGTCCTGCGCGAAGGCCGGGGCCGTCATCGCGCTTGCGGCGAGAGCCGCCAGAACCAGTTTACGCATAAAAACTCCTGTACAAATACACTCCCGCTTGGACGGGAACCGGCTCAATGCGCCAAATCATGTTGCGTTGCATGAACCTTGGATAAACACGGAAAACCGTTGCTTTTTGGCCACAGCGCGCCCTAGTTTCGGTTGACGCAACGCAGGCGCAGCATAGTCGGCGGCGACGGAGAGGGCGGACACAATGGCAAGACTGGGCCGCGACTTCATCGCCCGGCATGGCGAGACGGTGTTCAACGCCGCGCGCCGCCTGCAGGGCGATCATGCCCATACCCCGCTGACCCGCGCCGGCTTCGCCCAGGCGGACGAAATGGGCCGGGCGTTGCGCAAATATCTGGGCGCAAGGCCCAGGCTGACGCTCTGGGCGTCCGACACCGGCCGCGCGCTGCAGACGCTGGCGGTGATCGCCGAACATCTCGAGCTCGACTGGCATGGTGCGCGGCAGGATCCGCGGCTCACCGAAATCGGCATGGGTGTGTGGGGTGGGCGTTATTATGCCGAGCTGACGCCCGATTATGGCGAACTGGTCGCACCCGGAGGGCTGCTTCGCGTCGCGCCACAGGGCGAATCCTATCCCGAGATCGCCGAACGCGTCGGCGCGTGGCTTGCCGATACCGATGACGATGCGGGCGACCGGCTGGTGATCATGCACGGCATCTCGAGCCGTGTGCTGCGCGGGGTGATGACCGGACAGCCGATCCACCCCGAGTTCGAGGCACCGGTCGCACCGGTGTTGCCGCAAGGATCGATGGTGACGATCGAGGGCGGGATCGAAACGGTGATCCACACCGGTACCGGGCACGCGCCAGCATGATCGCCGTGCTGATGCTGCTCGCCGCGCTGCAGGGGCAGGGACGCGAATCGCTCGGTGTGTTCGACAGCTGGGGGGCATTTCGCGACGCGGTGCCGCAGCGCTGCTACGCGATCAGCCAGCCGCCGCAGAATGCGCGTGGCGCCTTCGCCAGCATTGCCAACTGGCCGGGCGCCGGTGCGCGCAACCAGCTTCACGTCCGGCTGAGCCGTCCGCGCGACCCGCGCGCGAAGGTCACGCTGGCAGTGGGCGAGCGGCGATTCGAACTGATGGCGGGGCCGAGCGATGCCTGGGCGCCCGATCCGCGCACCGATGCGGCGATCGTCACCGCAATCCGGTCGAGCCGAAGCATGAGCGTCGAGAGTCTTGCGAGTGGCGGCGGCGCCTTCGCGGATGTCTATGCCCTGAAGGGCGCAGCCACTGCGATCGACGCCGCCGCCATGGGCTGCGCGCGGCACTAAGCCGGTCCGCGCAACCCGGGGGGGACGATTACTGGGTCGGCGAGGCCTGCTGCTCGGCGACGATGGCTGCCTGGACCTTCTGCTGCAGCGCCGGATCGGCCTGCGAAGCCTGTGCGATCTCGTTGAAGCGCGCTGCCGGCAGACCGCTGCCGGTCACGGCCTCGGCCATCTTCTTCTGCTTGTCGGCGGCCGGGACTGCGGCGTCCTTGCTCACCTTGTCGACGGCGAGCGCGGCCTTGGCGAACTGCTTGAGCTCGGCATCGGTCACGGTGGAGGGTGCGGCGGCCTGCGGTGCCGGTGCAGCGGGTGCTGCGGTGTCCTGGGCCAGCGCGGGCGTGGTGATGAGCGCGGCGCCGGCCAGCATCAGGGCGTGACGGAACTTCATATCAAACTCTCCAAAGCAAACTCGGGTTGCCCCGGTCGAATGCTTCCAGCGTGATCCGGTTGCCCGCAACCGCAGTTCGACGCGGCGAGCCGTGGGCGGGGTGAGGCGGGGAGTGGATTTTGCCGCCCATTTCCCATATATGCGCGCCATGCAGACAGCTTCGGCCGCCCCCATGCCCATCCCCGGGCACATTGACCCCGTGCCCGTCCCGCGCGCGCTGAAGCCGCGCGCCGATGGTCGAATCGACCTGCTCGGCCTGTCCAAACACGATCTGCGCATGGCGCTCGAGACCTCGCAGCTCGAGCCGAAACAGGCCAAATTGCGCGCCAAGCAGCTGTGGCACTGGATCTACAATCGCGGCGTCACCGACTTCAGCCTGATGACCGATATCTCGAAATCGATGCAGCCCTGGCTGGCGCAGCGCTTCGTGATTTCGCGCCCGCAAGTGATCGAGGCGCAGGTCTCGACCGACGGCACGCGCAAATGGCTGCTCCGCTCGGACGACGGCCAGGATTACGAGATGGTGTTCATCCCCGACGCCGATCGCGGAACCCTGTGCGTCTCTTCGCAAGTCGGCTGCACGCTCAACTGCCGCTTCTGCCACACCGGCACGATGCGCCTGGTCCGCAACCTCGAGCCAGGTGAGATCGTCGGGCAGGTGATGCTGGCGCGCGACGCGCTGGGCGAATGGCCGAGCCAGCCTGATGGGCGCATGCTCACCAACATCGTGATGATGGGCATGGGCGAGCCGCTCTACAATTTCGACAATGTCCGCGACGGCTTGAAGATCGTGATGGACGGCGACGGTCTCGCGCTCAGCAAGCGCCGCATCACGCTATCGACCAGCGGCGTGGTGCCGATGATGGAGCGCGCGGGCGAGGAGATCGGGGTCAACCTCGCGGTCTCGCTTCATGCGGTTACGAAGGAAGTGCGCGACGAGATCGTGCCGCTCAACCGCAAGTTCGGTATCGAGGAATTGCTGCAAGCTTGCGCGGACTATCCCGGCGCCAACAACGCCCGCCGCATCACCTTCGAATACGTCATGCTCAAGGACAAGAACGACAGCGACGACGATGCGCGCGAGCTGGTCCGGCTGATCAAGAAGTACAAGCTGCCCGCCAAGGTGAACCTGATCCCGTTCAACCCCTGGCCCGGCGCGCCCTATGAGTGTTCGACCCCGGAGCGTATTCGTGCGTTCCAGGAGATCGTGTTCGGCGCGGGCATCTCGGCGCCGGCGCGCACTCCGCGCGGCCGTGACATCGACGCGGCGTGCGGCCAGCTCAAGACTGCGGCGGAGAAGAAGTCGCGCGCCGAACTCGACCGGCTGGCCGAAGAGAAGCAGGCCGCGCTGGGCTGATCAGCCGGCGGTTCTGGTGAAAGCCAACCAGGTCCAGTGGACGCCGGCCGCCCGGCTGAGCGGATGCACCGCCGGCGCCTCCGCCTGACGGATCAGCTCGAAACCCGTCGTACGGGCAAGATCGATCGCCTCGTCCGGCGGCGTGGGGTAGCTGTGGGGGCCGAGTTCGCCGGGTTCGTGGCGCAGCGACAGGATCAGCAAGGCGCCGGGTGCCGCGATCCGCGCGAGGCTTCTTACGGCAAGCGCACGATCGGCGGAATCGAGATGGTGCCACACGGCGCACAGCACGATCAGGTCGAACGGTCCGCGCCGTTCCACTTCGGCCAGCTCGGGAAGCCGATCGTCCAGCCATTCGATCCGGTCGCCGTGCAGTACGGCCCCGGCCTCGCGGAACTCGCGGACCGGTTCGACCGCCAGCACGTGGTGCCCTTTCGCTGCAAGCCACGCCGCATCGCGGCCGGTGCCTGCGGCGATGTCCACGACCCGGACGGGCGTGTCGGGCAGCAGGTCCAGCACCGTCGCATAGATTTGTTCCGGGGACAGCGCGTCATAGCCTGCGATCAGATCGGGGGTTGCCCGTGCGGCATAGTCGGTGATCGCGTCGTCCATACGAGTCCTCCTAGACCGGAAGTTCGGCGCCCGCCGCGATCGTGTCGGTGCGGCCGGCAATCCAGACCTGCCCTTCATCGTCGATGCTGCAATGGACGCGGCCGTCAGCGCCGGTGCAGCGGCCCTGCGCAGCGATATAGCTTCCGGTGGCGAGGCCGTCCGCGAACAGATGTTGTGCTACCGCGGCGTTGAGGCTGCCCGTCACGGGGTCTTCGACCAGCTTGCCGTTCGGGTCGGCGAAGAAGGCGCGCACTTCCCAGTCTGCGCCGCTGCCTGCTGCCGCCGGCGCGACCAGCCCGATATCGGTGCCGACGGGCGCACGTGGCAGCGGATCGGCGCCGAGCACGTCCTCCGCCGAGCGTAGCCGCAACAGGCGCCAGAGCGGGCCATTTGCGGCGTGGCGGGCATCGATGATTGCTTCGACGGGTAGGTTCGCCGTGGCCGCTGTCTCGGCGAGCTCGGCATCCGTGAGTTTGGCGCCGTTGATCAGCGGCGGCGCGCGGAACGCAAGCCGTTCGCCGTCGCGGCGCACCTCGACCAGCCCGACGCCGCATTCCTGCACGATGCGGTCGGAGCTCTTCGGCACGCCGCCTGCCGCGAGCCAGGCGTGGCAGGTGCCGAGCGTCGGATGCCCGGCAAAGGGCAACTCCCCCGCCGGGTAGAAGATGCGCACGCGATAATCGGCGGCGGGATCGGTCGGCGGGAGCAGGAAGGTGGTCTCGGAGAAGCCGAGCCAGCGGGTGAGCGCCTGCATCGCCTCGGTCGACATGCCTTCCGCGCCATGCACCACTGCCAGCGGATTGCCGCGCAGCGCCTGTGCCCCGAACACGTCGACCAGATCCAGCTTCATCACGTCCACTCTGCCTCTATTTGTCGGCCCCGGACTTGTGGTGCCGGACCGCGTGACGCAAGAGCCAGCGCGAAAGGGGCGTGGGCGGCATGGACTTGTGGGCGAATCTGGCGCTTGCCGCCGTGGCCGGCGTCGTCGGCGGGGCGATGAACGGCCTTGCGGGCGGCGGATCGTTCGCGACGCTGCCCGCGCTGATCGCGCTGGGCTTGCCCGCGAACATCGCCAACGCCACCTCCAACGTCGCGTTGCTGCCTGGGGCGGCGGCGAGCGCCTGGGGGTTTCGCGACGAACTAGGGCCGGTGGCGGGCCTGTCGGTGGTGCTGCTCGCCACGATCACCTTCATCGGCGGGATCGCGGGCAGCCTGTTGCTGGTGCTGACGCCGAGCGACCTGTTCGACGTCATCGTGCCCTGGCTGCTGCTGTTCGCCGTCGTCGGGATGCTGTTCGGGCGGAGCGCGGCGGACTGGCTGCATGCGCGGGTGACGATCGGCAAGCGGACCCTGGTCGGCGCGCAGTCGGTGCTGGGCATTTATGGCGGCTATTTCGGCGGCGGGGTCGGGCTGATCACCACCGCCGTCTATGGCCTGCTCGCCAATATCCAGCCGCGCGAGCTGTTCGCGATCCGCACGCTGATGCTGTCGGTCGCCAACCTCGCCGCGGCGATCGTGTTCACCACCTTCGCGATGGTTTGGTGGTGGGCATGCCTGCCGATGCTGGCCGGATCGATCATCGGCGGCTGGGCGGGCGCGGCGATCGGCAAGAAGCTGTCGGCGCGCGCGGTGCGGGTGTGGACGCTGCTGGTGACGGCGTCGACCACGGTGATCTTTTTCGTGCGGGCTTATGGGTAGGGTCGCGAAGCGGGCATGCTGAGATCGGGTGCTGCATCCATCGCCGCGTCGATCCAGCGAAGCAGCTGGGGATTGGTTTCGCGGCCCTCGACATTGGCGAACAGCAGGACCCCGATGCCGCGATCCGCGTCGAATGCCATCTGGGTCCGCACGCCGGGATCGGCGCCGGAATGGCCGTACAGCGTTCGTCCCTCAAGCTGGTAGCGGCTCCAGAACAATGCCTGATCCATGTCGTATGGCCGGAGTGGTTTGCCGTTGAAGGATTGCGGCGCGAGCATCGCATCGACGCTGGCCGAGCTCAGTACCCGCGTGGTGCCGAAGGCGCCCCGGTTCATCGTCATCTGAACGTATCGCGCAAGATCGAGGACGGTGGTGCGCAGACCGCCATCCGGCCAGGTCGCGAGCGCATAGCGTCCATATGCGACGGGCTTGCCGTCGACATAGCGATAGAGCGTTGCCTGGCGGGAAGCATCGATCTCCGAAAGGTGCCAGCCAGTGGATTTCATGCCCAGCGGACGAAAGAGGCGGCTGGCGGTGTAGGCGTTGAACGGCTGGTTCGTGGCGCATTGCACGACATAGGCTGCCAAAGCCGCGCCGACATTGCTGTAGGCATGTCCGGGTTCGCCGGTCGTGAAATTGTTCGCCGGCGCGTAAAAACGACCGCCCGGTGCCAGATAGCTGCGCAGGAAGTCGCCAAGGGCAATGGGGTTATCGCCCCCCTGATGATAATTGTCCGGGCCGCTATAGACCGGATCATAGTCGCGGATGCCGGAGACATGGGTGGCGAGCCTGCGCAACGTGATGGCGCTGCCGGGCGCGTGCGGATTGCGCACGCGAAAAGGCAAATAGCGGTTGATGTCCCGATCGAGGTCAAGCCGCCCCTCTTCCTTCGCCTTCATCATCGCCACCGCAACGACAGTCTTGCTGATCGATGCGATGGGAAAGATCGTGTCCGTCTTCATCGGCCGTCGAGTGTCGAGATCGGCAAAGCCGTAACCCGCCGACCATATCAGGCCCTTGCGGCCGACGATCGCGATGGCAAGACCGGGGATTTGGTGCTTTGCCATGTCGCCGCGAATCGACGCATCGAGCTTTGCGAGCGTCTCCGCTCCGGGTTGCGCCCGGGCGGAAGAGAACAGCGTCATCGCAACCACGACTATTGCGATCCGCGATACCATGTTCCTCACAGCACCCCCTCCTGCCCTTGAACTGCGGAGGGTGCAGGCAGACTGTGGCACCTTTGTGGAAGTACGGCGCGAAGGGCAGGAGTAGCCTAAGCCGCGTTGCGGCACTCGCGGCGGCGCGGGAAGGAGACCGCCCACCAGTCGCCGAGCGCGTCGATCAGCGGCATCAGCTCGGCGCCCGGCGCGCTGAGGCTGTATTCGACGCGGAGCGGGAAGCCCTCATAAGCGGTGCGCG
>CAYOXO010000045.1:0-28393 GCA_964407945.1 uncultured Stakelama sp. | reverse complement strand
TGGTCGACACCACCAACGATCCGATCATCTCCGCGCGCCGGCCCAAGGGCTGGGTGAGCTGGCAGCGCTCGGAGGATTATTACAACGAAGGGCTGCTGATCTGGCTTGAGGTCGATTCGATGCTGCGCGCGCAGAGCGGCGGCAAGAAGACGATGGACGATTTCGCCCGCGCTTTCTTCGGCATGCGCGACGGCGACTGGGGCGTACTGACCTACAAGATCGACGATGTCGCCGCGACGCTCAACACGATCCAGCCCTATGATTGGTCAGGTTTCCTCAATCAGCGTTTGAACGGCCTGTCGGATCGCGCGCCGCTCGCCGGCTTCACCGCCAACGGCTATCGCCTGATCTACACCGACGAACCGACCGCGGCCTTCAAGGATGGCGAGAAGCGCGCCGGTCGCACGGACCTTAGCTACTCGCTCGGCTTGACGATCGGAAAGGGCGGCGCAATCGGTTCGGTCACCTGGGACTCGCCGGCGTTCGAGGCCGGGCTCGATGTCGGCGACACGATCGTCGCGGTCGGCGACCGCGAATATTCCGACGATCGTCTCAAGGACGCGGTTCGGGCGGCCAAGGGCACCAAGGAGCCGGTGAAGCTGCTCATCAAGAACGGCACCCGCTACCGTGAAATCGCCATCGACTATCACGATGGCCTGCGCTATCCGCGCCTCGAAAAAACGGGCTCCGGAGAGGGTGGCCTGGATCGGTTGCTTGCCCCGCGCTGACGGGGAGGCCGAACCAACAGAGGAAGTTTAGATGCGCATCGACATGATTCCTGTCGGCGACAATCCGCCGCACAGCCTGAACGTCATCATCGAAGTCCCGACCGGCGGCGAGCCGGTGAAGTACGAGTTCGACAAGGCTTCGGGCGCGCTGTTCGTCGACCGCATCCTGCACACGCCGATGCGCTATCCGGCGAACTACGGCTTCGTGCCGCACACCCTGTCGCCCGATGGCGATCCGCTTGACGCGCTGGTCATCTCCCGCTCGCCGTTCATTCCGGGCTGCGTCGTGCGCGCGCGTCCGATCGGCGTGCTCAAGCTCGAGGACGAAGCCGGCGGCGACGAGAAGCTGATCTGCGTCCCGGTCGACACCACCTTCCCATATTATTCGGATGTGGGTGAGCGGCAGGACCTGCCCTCGATCGTGCTTCAGCAGATCGAGCATTTCTTCAAACACTATAAGGACCTCGAGTCCGAAAAGTGGGTCCGCATCGGCCAGTGGGGCGATGCCGACGAAGCGCGCCGCATCGTTGTCGAGGCGATCGAGGCCGCGAAGAAGGCCAAGGCCGCCTAAGCTTGCGGACTGTCTGGCCACCCGCCTGCATCGCGCCTAGACTGGGGCGATGCGGGAGGGGGCAGATCAGCATCGCCGTTCCATCGGCAACCGGCTAGCGCCGCCGCGCTTCCTGCTGTTCGCGGCGATCCTGGCCATCGGGTGCGCCGTGGCGATCCCCGCGCTCGGCCTCCGCTTCGGCGTGATGGTGGCGTTCGACACCGCCGCGATCGTCTTCCTCCTCAGCTGCCTGCCGCTGTTCCGCTACGAGTCGCATCACATGCGCGCGGCGGCCCGGCGCAACGACGCCAACCGCGCTGCGCTGCTGGCCATCACCGGTGCGATCAGCCTCGCCGTCCTCGCCACAATCGCGAGCGTCCTGATCCCTGAAGGCGCGCCGCAGCCGCGCGGCCTGATCCTCGTCATCGCCACGCTCGCCATCTGCTGGCTATTCGGCAATTCGGTCTATGCGCTGCACTATGCGCATCTCTTCTATACCGCGCGCGACGGGAAGGATGCGGGCGGACTCGAATTTCCGGAAACGTCGGAGCCCGATTATTCGGACTTCGCCTATTTCGCCTACTGCCTGGGGATGACCTTCCAGACGAGCGACGTGACGATCACCACGCGGCCGATGCGACGCGCGGTGACGTTCCACTGCCTCGCCGCGTTCGTCTTCAATCTCGGCATCATCGCCTTCACGATCAACGCGCTCGGCGGGTAGCTTTCGGTTTCTTTTCAGGAGCCCGCCGCCCGGCCTCCAGCCCAAGCGCCGCCCATTCGCGCAGCGCATCGGCATCGTCGAGCACCTCGTCGGGCGCGCGGCGATAGTTCATGCTGGCGAGCCGGTTCTTCATCTGGAAGGTGAAGCGATCGCACCCCGCTGCGTCCCACACCGCGTCACTCTGCGCATCCGCCTTGAACCACAAGACATCGTCGCTGGAGATGATCGCGAACACTGTCCCGTCGAGATAGAGCGTCGCGCCGCCCATCATCTTGCGGTGGGTGAGGTTGCCCATCGGCTCCACCGCCTCGGCGACCCAGTCGAGCAGGCCGGCGTCAAACGCCATTGGCCAGCGCCTCGATCGCGTCGATCTCCATCCGCCAGCGCTCCCAGCCATCGACCGGCCCGGCGCCGATCGAGCGATAGAAGCCCTTGCCCAGCTCGTTCCAGTCGAGCACCGCCCATTCGAGCCGCGCGCCGCCGCGCTCGACCACCAGGCCCGCCAGCCGCGACAGCAGCGCCCGGCCAAGCCCCGAACCGCGCGCATCGGGATCGACGAACAGATCCTCCAGCCAGATCCCCGGCTTGCCCTCGAAGGTCGAGAAGGTCTGGAAGAACAGCGCGAAGCCGCTTGGCACGCCGTCGACCTCACCGATCAGCACTTCGGCTGCCGGACGCGGGCCGAACAGATGGCCGCGCAATAGCTCGTCGTCGAAGCGGACTTCATGCGCCAGCTTCTCGTAATCGGCGAGCTTGCGGATGAATTCCGCGACCAGGTCGAAATCCTCGGCCCCTGCTTGTCGAACGTTGATCATGGAAGAAGCGCCTCGCTGTCGGCCACCGGAGCATGGTCACGCCGCCGTGCTGCGAGGATACACCCGCCGACGATCAGCGCCGCTCCGGCGACGGTGAAAAGGGATACATGCTCGCCGAACACCACCCAGCCCCAGAGCGTCGCCCAGAGGAAGCCGGTATATTCGCTCGGCGCGAGATAGCTCGCCTCGGCATGGCGATACGCCCAGGAGAGCAGGAACAGCGACGCTGTCGCCAGCATCGCGGCAAAGATCAGGGCAGGCGCCTGGTCGAGTGGCGGCACCACCAGAAACCAGGGCGCGGCGAGCATAAAGACGGCGGTGACGATGATCGTCTGGAAGAAGGCAACTTCGCCGGCACCGGCGACCAGCGACTGCTGGCGCATCAGGATGATGTTCCAGGCGTAGCAGACCGCCGAGGCGAGGATCGCGATCGCGCCCCAGAAGGCGTCGGGACCAAGCTCGGCCCGCGCCTGTCCCCACAGGATCACCAGCACGCCTGCAAACGCCATGGCGGTGGCGATGATCGTCACCCGCGTGATGCGTTCCTTGAGGATCAGTGCGGCGAGGAACAGCGCGATGATCGGTGCGATGAAGGACAGCGCGATCGCCTGCGCCATCGGCACGCGGCCCAGCCCCCAGAAGAACAGGAATGCCATCGCCGCCGAGACGATACCGCGGACGAGGTGGATCTTCAGCACCGCGCGCGGCGGTATCCTCGGCCGCGACAGCGCATAGGGAATGCCGCTCACCACCGTTCCGGCCAGCATGCGCCACGCCAGCGCGTTATACGCGCCAAGACCGATCACCAGCCCCTTCATCACCGCGTCCATCGACGAGAAGATGGCGATGCCGAGCGCGGCGACGGCAAAGGCCGTCAGGGGTGAAACGGGGCGCATGATGCGCTTATCGCGGATCTGGCTTGGCAGGCGCCGGATAGGCTGGCGCGACGTCGATCGGCGGTTCGGCGGGCGCCTTGGGCGGCACGCTTGGCGGAGCATAGGACGGCGGCACCGGTGCGGGCGGTGGCGGCAGGGGGATCGGCTTGGGCGGCCTGGGCGGAAGCGGCATCCGTCCGCTGTCGCGCGTGCCCGGGCGCTTTTGCCGGGTGATGAACTCCATGCAGGCCTTGTGCGCGGTCATGGCTTCATCGACGTGCGACAACTGCACGCGATACAATTCGCGGCCCCTCGCGGAGAAGGCGATCCAGCCATTGGCCGGAAGGCGGCCGAGGATGCCGATCGCCGGCGCCTTGCGGTCGGCATAGACGAGCAGGCCGCCGCTGAGATCTACGGCCTCGCCGGTCGCCTGCACGCGTGCCACGGCCCCGCCCGTGTCCGCCCAACTGATCGTCACCGGAAAGGTGCCGGAAGGGAGCGTATAGTCCCCCTTCTCGAATCCGATATGCTGGAAGACGCCGCCGCTCGGACCATCCTTCCAGCCATAGATCTGGCCGGAAACGCGCAGTACGTCCTCGCCGTCGATCGCGAAACCGGCGTCGCAGGTCGCTTCCTCGTCGGTGATCGTCCAGCCGCCGACGCTGACCGTCTCGAACCGCGGCTGCTCGGCCGCGGCCGGTGAGATGAGCAGCGCTGCCGCGAAGGGAATCGGAAAACTCACCGGCCGTGGTTGGCGTGTCCGCGGGCGCGGGTCAATCGCCCGTGCGCGGTGGCGCCTTTTCCTTTGCCAGCCGTGCATCGAGCCGATCGGCATAGGTCTTGGCGAGGGCCTTGCACGCATCCTTCTCGATCATCGGATTGGGCGTGCGCGACTGCTCCAGCGCGGCGAGGTGCTCGAGCGTGTCGTTGGTGCCGGGGTGCGATGGGATCACGACGTCGCAGCGCAGACCCGCCAGTGCCGTAGCGCCCCGGCGCAGCAGCGCCACGCGCTCGGGATGGCTGGTGAAGCGGTAATGATCGTCGCTCACCGGGTTGATGCTGGCCGAGAAGACGAAGGTCGCGCAGGCCTTGCCCTCGCACGACTGCCATTGCCAGCTGGTGCTGCCGCGCGTGTGTCCGGGCGTCGCCCGCGCGACGATGGTCACCCCGCCGATGCGCAACTGCTCGCCGTCGCGCACGCCGCGGATCCGCGACACGCCGGGCATCGGCGCGTGGATGCTCGCCTGCGGATCGTCCTTGCCGACATTGCCGCGGCGAAGTTCGGCGACGGCGGCGGCGCCCGCGATCACCGTCGCGCCGCTATCGCGCGCCAGTGCTGCTGCGCCACCCGCGTGATCCCAATGCGGCTCGGTGATCAGGATGTACTTGATCTGCTTCGGGTCGAAGCCGAGCTTGCGGATGTTCGCTTGGACCGTGCGCACGCCCTGCGGGACCCCAGCGTCGATCAGCACCAGCCCGGCATCGGTGCGGATCAGCACCACGCCCAGCCCCTGAAACCCGACATAATAGCTTTGCCCGTGCATCCGCACCGGTGCCTGCGGTTCCAGCCATTGCTTGGCATAATCCTCCGCGATGGGGCTCAGCAGTGGGTCGTTGCGGTCGGCATCCTGCGCGGCAGCGGTGCCGGACAATGCCATGAGGGCCGCAATCAAGACTCCAGTTCTGCTCATCGCCATTCTCTCCGCATCGGTGTGGAACCAGAGAGTGACGGACCTGACTCCAACGCACAAAGCATCAATTCTCGACTTAGCCATGAGCTGAGTTCATGGATGGCGCATGGATCGGCCCCAGCTTCCCCTTAACGCCCTGCGCGCCTTCGAGGCGGCGGCGCGGCATCTCAACTTCACCCGTGCCGGACTTGAGCTCTGCGTCAGCCAGGGGGCGGTGAGCCATCAGGTGGCATCGCTGGAGCGGCGGCTGGGTGTGCCGCTGTTCCGGCGCCTGCCGCGCGGTCTTGCCCTCACCGACGAAGGGTTGGCGCTGGTACCGGTGCTGGGCGATGCGTTCGACCGGATCGGCGCGACGCTCGACCGTTACGAGGGCGGGCGGATGCGCGAGGTGTTGACGCTGGGCGTGGTCGGTACCTTCGCCACCGGCTGGCTGCTCCCCCGGCTCGCTGCGTTCGAACATGCCCATCCCGAAATCGATCTCCGCCTGATGACCAACAATAACCGCGTCGATCTGGCCGGCGAGGGGTTGGACTATGCCATCCGCTTTGGCGATGGCGCGTGGCACGGAACGCGTGCCTCCCCGCTGCTCGCGGCACCATTGTCCCCGCTCTGCACGCCGGCACTTGCCGCGCGCCTGACTGCACCGGCCGATCTCAGTCGTGAGACATTGCTGCGTTCCTATCGTACCGACGAATGGCCGCGCTGGTTCGAGGCTGCCGGCGCGCCGTCGCCGCGACTGACCGGCCCGATGTTCGACAGCTCAGCGTTGATGATCGCTGCCGCATTGGGTGGCCATGGCGTGGCGCTGGCCCCGCCCACGATGTTCGAAGCCGACCTTGCCGCCGAGCGTCTCGTGCAGCCCTTTCCGATGGAGATCGCGCTTGGCCGCTACTGGCTCACCCGGCTCAACTCGCGCCGCGAAAGCGCGGCGATGCGCGCGTTTGCGGCGTGGCTGTCAGACGCGACGGGGCCGCTTGAAATGTAGGATTTCGCCTGCTTCACTCGACGGGCCGGAGGCTTCCGGCCGCTCTTTGATTTCGTCGATTCCGGCCGGTGTCCATCCCTCGCGCACGTGTAGGACTGTGACTTTTGGGACTTTTCGCCGTTCAGCCTGACGGGTGCAGCCGCTTCGCCATCGCAGAATAGCCGACGAATAGTGCGGCGCCGACCAGCGAGGCGAGCAGCCCGATCAGCAGCGCATCGATCGTCATCAGCGTCCAGATCACCGCCCGGCTTTGCCCGATCGCCCATTTGTGAAGCAGCCCGTGGAGTATCTGCGGCGGCACGAAGGCCGCGATGCAGAGGAGGGCGAGCAACGCCACCCACGGCCAGCTTCGCCGGAGGATCGCGGCGAGCGGGATGCGGGCGTCGCCGAACAATCCCGACAGCATGTAGAGAAGCAGGGACAAGACCGGCAGCAGCAGCGCCAGATCGAGGCTGTCGAGCCAGATGTCGGGAACATGGCCGCGCAACGGGTAGGTGGATGCCGATACCAGCGCGATGAGCAGGAACCCGCCCAGCAGACGCTTCCAGACGATGCCGGCCGGCGACCACCAGCGCCCGCCATACTCGTGCGTCCACCAGAAACGGGCGCAGGCGAGATAGGCCAGAGCCAACCCGGCGAGTTTCACATAGCCGAACGCCCAGCGTAGCTGCGAATTGCCAAAGGCGTGGGCGGCGTCCCGGCTGTCGAACATGCCATTCTGGATCTCGACCACGTGCTGGGCAAATTCGGGCAGGATGACGAGCGCCGCTGCCAAGGGGGCGAGCCCTAGCAGCAGGAATCCGCAGCGATAGGTATCGAGCAGGCTCCGGCTGATCAGCCCGAATACCGCCCGCATGCCCGGCTATGCCGCCGCTTCGGCCTTCGCCGCGTCCGCCGCCTCGATCTCCGCCGCCTTGGCCTCGACCAGCTTGACGATGTGGTCGAGCATGTCGGCGTCCTCGACAATGTGGTCGGTCAGGCCCGAGAGATAGACCATGTGCTTGCCGTTGCCGCCGCCGGTCAGACCGATATCGGTCTCACGCGCCTCGCCTGGTCCGTTGACCACGCAGCCCAGCACCGACAGCGACAGCGGCGTGCGGATGTGCTGAAGCCGTTCCTCCAGCGTCTGGACGGTGCGGATCACGTCGAAGCCCTGCCGCGCACAGCTCGGGCAACTGACGACGCGCACGCCGCGGTTGCGGATGCCCAGCGCCTTCAGGATTTCGAAGCCGACGCGGACTTCCTCTTCCGGCTCGGCAGAGAGCGAGACGCGGATCGTGTCGCCGATCCCGTACCATAGCAGCGAACCGATGCCGATCGCGCTCTTCACGGTGCCGCCGACGAACCCGCCCGCTTCGGTGATGCCCAGATGCAGCGGGCAGTCGACCACTTCGGCGAGCTGCTGATAGGCGGCGACTGCGAGGAACAGGTCGCTGGCCTTCACCGCGACCTTGAAGTCGTGGAAATCGCGGTCTTGCAGCAGCTTGATATGGTCGAGCGCGCTTTCGACCAGCGCCTCGGGGCAGGGCTCGCCATATTTCTCGAGCAGGTCCTTCTCGAGGCTGCCCGCATTGACGCCGATGCGGATCGCGCAGCCATTGGCCTTGGCGGCGTTGACCACTTCGTTGACGCGGTCGGCGCTGCCGATGTTGCCGGGGTTGATGCGCAGACAGGCGGCGCCGGCGTCGGCCGCTTCGAGCGCGCGCTTGTAGTGGAAATGGATGTCCGCGACGATCGGCACCTTGGCGGCGCGGACGATCTGCTTGAGTGCGGCGGTGCTCGCGACATCGGGGCAGGAGACGCGGATGATGTCGACGCCCGCATCCTCGCAGCGGCGGATCTGGTCGATCGTCGCCTTCACGTCGTCGGTCGGGGTGTTGGTCATCGTCTGGACGGTGACGGGGGCGTCGCCGCCGACGGGCACGTTGCCGACCATGATCTGGCGGCTTTGGCGGCGCATGATATCGCGCCAGGGACGCACGGACATTGAAGTTCCTCTGAGTTCGCCCGCCCTATAGCCGATCGCCACCGCCCGAGAAAGCGGCGCTAACCAATTGGTGAGCCGGCGGGGGTATAGGCCGGACGTGACCGAAGCCAGCGAACCGTCCCCGCGCATCAACCGCCATTATGGCCTCGACTGGCTGCGCATCGCGGCCTTCGTGCTGCTGATCATCTATCATATCGGCATGGTGTTCGCGCCGTGGGACTGGGTGATCAAGACGCCCTATCGGATCGATGCGCTGATCGCGCCGATGTCGCTGCTCACGCCGTGGCGTCTGCCGCTGCTGTTCGCGGTGTCGGGCTATGCGTCGTGGCACCTGTTCGCCAAGTCGGGCAGCGCGGGCAAATTCCTGGGCTCGCGCAACGTGCGCCTGCTGATCCCCTTGGCATTCGGCATGGCTGTGCTCGTGCCGATCGAGATGTGGGTGCGGGTGATGGACAAGGGCTATCCCCATGGCCTGATCCAGTTCTGGACGCACGACTATTGGCGATCGGGCGAGTTCTGGGGGCGTGAGTTCCCGAGCTGGGAACATCTGTGGTTCGTCGCCTATCTGTGGACCTACACCGCGATTCTCGCCGCCGGCCTGGCATGGGGCCGCACCCCAATCGAGAACGGAACGGCATGGCTGGTGACATGGCTGACAAGGGGCTGGCGGATCCTCTGGGCGCCGGTGACGGCGCTGGCGGCCGTCAAGGTCGTGCTGACCTTCCTCGTCGAGGAGGAGCATGGCCTGTTCCGCGACTGGGCCGGCCACGCCCAGTATTTGCCGATGTTTCTGTTCGGCTTCGTGCTTGCCGGGGCGCCACAGCTCTGGGCGCCGCTCCAGCGCTGGTGGAAGGTAGCGCTGGCAGCCGCCGCGGCATCGGGCGCGATTGTCGTCGCGGTCGAGCTGATCTTCCCCGGCGAGGCGATCCCGCCGCATTGGGTGATGGCGGCCGAGCGCGCGGCGGTCGCGGCGATGGCGTGGACGATGACGATGGCGCTGTTCGTGCTCGCCGACCGTTACTGGAATCGCGACCATCGTCTGCGTAAGCCGCTCGCCGAGGCGGTGTTCCCCTTCTACCTGATGCATCAGCCGGCGATCGTGCTGATCACCTGGTATTCGCTGCCCTACCGGCTCAGTCCGTTGCTTGAATTCGTCACGCTGCTGGCGGGAACGGCAGCGATCTGCGCGGCCTTCTACCTGTTCGGCCGGGAGATTGGCTGGTTGCGGCCGCTGATCGGACTGGGCCCGCGAATGCCACACAAGGCCCCCGCGGTTCGCAGCAACCGGCCTGACAGGGGCGTTCGGGCGCGCTAAGGCGCAGGGGTGGAACGGCATTATGGCATGGACTGGCTGCGGGTTGGGGCGTTTGCGCTCCTGATCCTCTATCATGTCGGCATGGTCTTCGTGCCCTGGGGCTATCATGTGAAGACCGCGACGCCCGCCGAATGGGTGACGGTGCCGATGCTGTTCACCAGTCCCTGGCGGCTGACCCTGTTGTTCCTCGTCTCGGGCTATGCCAGCCGCGCGCTGTGGATGAAGTCGCGCAAGCCGGGCAGCTTCGTCGCCAACCGGAGCTGGCGGCTGATCGTGCCGCTGCTGTTCGGCGTCGCGGTGATCGTTCCGCCGCAGACCTGGGTCGAGCTGGTGACCCAGCACGGCTATCAGGCCGGCTACTGGACCTTCTGGGCACGCGATTATTGGCGTTTCGGCACGATCTCCGGGATCATCGTGCCGACCTGGAACCATCTGTGGTTCGTCGGCTATCTGTGGCTCTACACGCTCGCACTCGCCCTGATCGTGCTGCTGCCCGGCGGAGCTTGGTTCCAGCGCATGTTCGACCGGCTGTTCGCCGGGACGCGCGTGCTGTGGCTGCCCACCGCCTATCTGCTGATCACGCAGGTGGTGGTGTTCCAGCGCTGGAGCGACAGCCACGATGTGATCAACGACGGCATTGCGCACCTCGCCTATTTCCCCGCCTTCCTGTTCGGGTTCGCGCTGGCCGGGTCGGATGCGGTGATGGCGTGGATCGCGCGCCTCTGGAAACCGGCGGCGGTGATCGGTTTCGCCGGCTATGTCGTGTCGGTGGCGATCGATATTGCCTATGTCGCCGATCCGCCCTGGGTCGTCGGACGCGTGATGCTCGCCGCTCGCTACATCCAGTGCTGGATGACCATCGCCGCGCTGATCGGCTTTGCAGAGAAGTATCTCAATCGCGATCACCGGCTGCGGCCGATGCTGACCGAAGCGGTATTTCCCTTCTACCTGATCCATCAGACGGTGATCGTCGTTGCGATGTACTGGCTGCTCCAGCTCAACCTGCCCGGGTACGCCGAGTTCGCCATCCTTGTGCCGGTGACCGCACTCGGCTGCTGGATCTTCTATCGCGTCGGTCGCGAGATTCCGTTGCTGCGGCCGCTGATCGGCCTCAGGATGGAGCGGCGCGACCGCCCGCGTCCCGCGCCAGCCCCGGAGACTTGAATGACCCGCCTGTTCCTCATTGCCGGAGCCCTGCTGATGTCGCTTCCCGCCACGGCGCAGACCAAGCCGCAATGGACGCTGGTCATCCATGGTGGGGCGGGGGGAATGGAACGCGGCAAGATGACGCCCGAGCGCGAGGCGGCGGCGCGCAAGGGGCTCGACGCCGCGCTGGAGGCCGGGTCGAAGGTGCTGGCGGGCGGTGGCAGCGCGCTCGACGCGGTCGAGGCCGCGGTGAAGGTGCTGGAGGACGATCCCGCCTTCAACGCCGGTCGCGGAGCGGTATTCACCTATGACGGCACCAATGAACTCGACGCCTCGATCATGGAGGGCACGACGCGGCGCGCCGGTGCGGTTGCGGGCGTCACGCGGACGCGCAATCCGATCAGCCTGGCGCGGAAGGTGATGGAGGACAGTCCGCACGTGATGCTGTCGGGCAAGGGCGCCGACCAGTTCAGCGCCGAAAAGGGGCTGGCGCAGGTCGATCCGTCGTACTTCGCGACCGAGGAGCGCCGCCGCCAGCTCGAGACGCTGAAGGCGAAGAAGGTCAGCGGGTTCGATATCGACCGCAAGTTCGGCACGGTCGGCGCAGTGGCGATGGATGCGAAGGGCCATGTCGCCGCCGCGACCTCGACCGGCGGGATCATGGGCAAGCGCTGGGGCCGGATCGGCGATTCGCCGGTGATCGGCGCGGGCACCTATGCCGACGATCGCGCCTGCGCCGTTTCGGCGACCGGGGCGGGCGAGTATTTCATCCGTGAGGGCGTGGCGCATGAGATCTGCGCCCGGGTGCGCTTCAAGGGCGAGAGCCTGAAGACCGCGGCGGATGTGGTGATGAAGGAGACCGCCGATCTTGGCGGCACCGGCGGCGTGATCCTGACCGGGCCGAGCGGCGAGATGGCGTGGAGCTTCAACACGTCCGGCATGTATCGCGGCAGGGTTTCGGCGGGCGGCAAGAGGACTGTCGCGATCTATGGCGACGAGGAGTGACGGTTCCGTATCGAGCGATTCGCGCCGGAAACCGTCAAACCCCACACTAGCTACCCCCCCCCCCCCGATTTCCCCTTCGCCCCGGTATCGCGAGATGGGCGCCGGTCGAGCACGGCGATAGAATGCGCATACTGGAACATATATAGAACATTGGTAAAGAATGCAAGCGATTTTGATCGGGCGGCCCGCTATGGCGGCATGATGATTCGTCGCATCCTTGCCGCCGCCGCGCTCGCCGCATCGCTTATCGCCAGCCCGGCGATGGCCTATTGGGAATATGGGCACGAGACGATCGCCTCGATCGCCTACAAGAATGTGAAGCCCGAGACGCGGCGCGCGATCGACCGGATGCTGGCCAAGCAGGGCCTGCTCGAAACCCCGACCTGTCCCGCGAAGACGATCGAGCAGGCGAGCGTCTGGGCCGACTGCATCAAGCCGCTGGGCGCGCGGTTCAGCTATGCGTACAACTGGCACTATCAGAATGTGAACATCTGCAAGCCGTTCACGCTCAAGGGCAATTGCCCCGACGGCAATTGCGTGTCGGCGCAGGTCGAGCGCGGCGTGAAGCTGTTGCAGGACCCCAAGGTGCCGGTCCGCGAAAAGGTGATGGCGCTGGCCTTCCTCGTCCACTTCGTCGGCGACCTGCACCAGCCGCTGCATGCCGGGGACAAGGGCGACCTGGGCGGCAACCGGGCGCGGTCGGACTATGGCGTCTATGGGCCGGAGCGGCTCAACCTCCATACCATCTGGGACGGCTGGCTGGCCGAGCGGGCGATCTCGACCCCGCCGCCGCTGGTGGTCGCCTATCCCGCCGCCGAGCGGACGGTGATGAATGCGGGCACGGTCGAGGATTGGAGCCGCGAGAATTGGGAGATCGCCAAGGAAGCCTATGCGGCAGCCTATGGTGGCGATCCGTGCCGGACGGACATGCCGCCGCGCGGCAAGATGGACGACGCGACGGTCGAGCGGCTGGTGCCGGTGATGCGCCAGCAGATTACCCGCGGCGGCCTGCGCCTCGCCCGACTGCTCGACGAGGCGTTCGGCCCGCCGCCGCCCGAGCCGGCCAAGCCCGCGCGCTGATCAGTCCTTCTTCTCCGGACCCCAGCGCCAGCGGAAGCCGCCGTCGGTCTTGGTCCAGATGAAATAGATATAGGCTGCGCTGACCGGCGCGATTGCCACGAGCTTGAGTGCGCCGGTCGGCATCAGCCAGGCGAGCAGGGCGACCAGCGCGACATAGCTGAACGTCGCCAGCCAACCCTGCCAGGTCACCGGCACCGCGCCATAGCCGTAGAGCTTCTGCGCGAACCAATAGCCCTCACGCACCTTGAGCGCGTCGAGATGGGTGCGGGCGCTCATGACAGCAGCGCGGCGGCGAGGCCGGCGACCAGCAGCAGGATCGAGATGCCGGCGAGGCGGGGAAGGTGCTCCCGGCGGGCGAACAATGCGATCATCAGATCAACCTCCTTGTGTTGGACGATGCGTCAGGTGCGCGCGTAATTTTCGAGGAAGCCGCAGCGCTGGCAGCGCAGGGTGGTTATCTCGATCGGCTTGCCTTCGCCGGCCTTGACGCCCCACCAGCTTTTGCGCGGGGTGCCACGCGACCAACTGAGCAGGGTCGGCAGGCTGCTGCGTTCGGTGAGGATGAACCCCTCGGCCATCGAGCTCTGGCATTTGGGACATTGGTTGGAGCGCATCTCAACTCTCCTCCTTTGGCGCCTGATCCTTTGTCGGCCGCCCACGCTTGGCGCGAACCGGCTCCGCAAGCTTGACCCCGCGCCGGGCCAGCGCCTCGCGCAACAGGCATTCCACCTGCGCATTGACGCTGCGCAGGTCGGTCGCCGCGCTCCGTTCGATCGCCGCGTAGAGCGCGGGATCGAGGCGGAGCGGGAACGCCTTTTTGGGTGGGACGCTCACGACATTTCTACTGGTAGAGCGAGCCCGCGTTCACCACCGGCTGGGTGTCACGTTCGGAGCAGAGCACGACCATCAGGTTCGAGACCATCGCCGCGCGGCGCTCGTCATCCAGCTCGACGACATTCTTCTCGGACAGCTGTTCGAGCGCCATCTCGACCATGCCGACTGCGCCCTCGACCAGGGTCTTGCGCGCGGCGACCACCGCCTCGGCCTGCTGGCGGCGGAGCATCGCCTGGGCGATTTCCTGCGCATAGGCGAGGTGAGTGAGGCGACACTCGTCGATATGGACGCCGGCCATCTCGACCCGCTCCTGCAGCTCGACGCGCAGTTCCTCGCTGACATGATCGGCATTGCCGCGCAGCGTGATCTCTTCATGCGTGAAGTCGTCATAGGGATAGCGCGAGCCGATCGCGCGCACGGCGCTTTCGATCTGGATGTGGACGAACTCGCGATAGTCGTCGACGTCGAACAGCGCCTGGGCGGTGTCGGCGACGCGCCACACGACGTTCGATGCGATCTCGATCGGGTTGCCGCGCAGGTCGTTCACCTTGAGCCGTTCCGAGGTGATGTTGTGGATGCGGACCGAGACCTTCTTCTTGATGAGCCATGGCCATGCCCAGCGCAGGCCGTTGGTGCGATCGGTGCCCTGATATTCGCCGAACAGCAGGATTGCCGCAGCCTGGTTGGGCTGGAGCAGGTAGAAGCCGCACGCGACGAAGCTTAGGATGATGACGCCGATGCCGATCACCAGCGGGGCCCAGAGCGCCTGGCCGACCTGTGTGGCCGCGGCGGCGATGACCGCCAGGGTGCCAAGGGCTAGCAGCAGCATCGCATAGCCGCTGGCGGTGGATGCGGGGCGTTCGGTGCTGCTGCGAAGCGCGCGGGGGTTCGAATCGGACATGTTTGCCTCCTATAAATTGTGATATCAGTTTTATATCTAATTCCGGGAGGCGCAAGCGGAATCGGCGGCGGGCAAAGTGAAGGCATGTCGCGCGGTTTTTTCACTTTGGCGTGGCCGGTGACGAGAGCGCCGAGACTGTCCGCAGTGCAGCGAGCGTGGCGCGAATATCGTCCTTGCGGATGAGCGTGCCGGTAAAATTGCCGCGATAGGTGTGCGGAACGATCGTCCCGGCAAAGACCGTCCGCATCGCGACCTCAAGTGCGCGGTAGCGCGCATCGCGGAGCACAATGTCCCAGGCGGCGGCGAACGCGGTAGCGCCGGGGCGCCTGCGTAGCCCATAAGCGGAGGTCACGCCCATTCCGACCGAACGGGCGGCTGCCGCCACGCAGCCGGTGTTGGCCAGTGTGACGATGAAGCCGTGCTGGCGTGCGGGAGTCCAGCCGTCCCGCCGGCTCCGCTTGAGCGGTACCGGGGCGAAGTCCGGGATCGCGAATTCAGCGATGGGTGGAAGGTCGGAGTCGTACATCGACCAGTCTATGCCTGATTCGGGAGGTTGTAGGAAAGTAGAATGTTCGCGGTATGTTTCGGAGGTCGGGGCGGCATATCGTCTTCCCGTCCCGCCCGCTTTCGGAACGATCGGCGCCGGCAATCGCAGGCCCCGTTCAGTTGCGCGCGGAATGTCGATTTCCGTCGAGTTCGTTCGTCGTCATCATGAAGCCGGAACTTCCTTCGGCTCGATCAAGGAGATGGACGCGATGAATCCCACCATTACCGCCTTTGACCGGTCGCCCGATGGCGGCAAGGGGCTGGCGCGCGACACGCGCGTGCGCTGGGCGTTCGAGGAAGTCGGCCAGCCCTATGACGTCCGCCTCGTCTCCTTTGCGGGGATGAAGGAGCCTGCGCATCTGGCGCTGAACCCCTTTGGCGCGATCCCGACCTATGAGGCGGGCGGGCTGGTGCTGTTCGAGACCGGCGCGATCGTCCTGCACATCGCGCAGACGCACGAAGGGCTGTTGCCGGCGGATGCCGATGCGAAGGCCCGAGCGGTGATGTGGATGTTCGCGGCGCTCAACACGGTCGAGGCGCCGATCTTCGATCTTTCCAACGCGCGGATCCATGAGCGCGACAAGCCCTGGGCACAGGAACGGATGCCGCTGGTAATGGACCGGGTTCGCGTCAGGCTAGGGCAGTTGTCCAACCATCTGGGCGATGCCGAATGGCTCGACGGCGGGTTCAGCGCCGGGGATCTGATGATGGTTTCGGTGCTGCTGCGCCTGCGGATGTCGGGCATCCTGGACGAATTCCCCAAGCTTGCCGCCTATGTCGCACGGGGCGAGGCGCGGCCGGCCTATCAGCGCGCCTTTGCCGCGCAGCTGGCGATCAACGCGCCGGCCGGTTGAGACGGCCTCCCACCTGCGAAAAGGGGCGCGCACCTCGCGGTACGCGCCCCCTTCGTTTGTCCGTCAGCGACGATCAGTTGATGACGACGGTCACCGCGCGGCGGTTCTGTGCCCAGCTCTGCTCGTCCGAGCCGAGCGCGATCGGGCGTTCCTTGCCGTAGCTGATCGTGGTGATGCGCGTCGCCGAGACGCCGCGGGCCGCGAGATAGTTCTTGGCAGCGTTGGCGCGGCGATCGCCGAGCGCGAGGTTGTATTCGCGCGTGCCGCGCTCGTCGGCATGCCCTTCCAGCGTGATGCGCGTGTTGGGATATTGAGTCAGCCACTGCGCCTGGCTGTCGAGGATCGTGCGCGCCTGGGCGTCGATGTCATACTGGTCGAGGCCGAACAGCACGGTGTCGCTCGACACATTCTGCTTGAAGTGCGCCGCGGTGCCGGGCTGGACGCCGGTGCCCGTGTCGGGACCGGGGGTGGTGGGACCGGTATCGACTTCACCCGGGCCCGGGGGCAGGGTTTCGGGTCGCTTCTTCGAGCAACCCGCGACGGCGACGGCCATCGAGGCGATGATGAGGGCGGTTCTAAGCTTTGCCATTGGTCGTATCTCCCTAGGCATTTACAGAACTGGTGGTGAAATCGGTTCAGGGACGTAACGGTCCCCAGGCCGGATCGGATCCATCGAGCGGCGTGGGGATGCGGCGCGCGTTGCTGCCGGTCAGGTCCACCGACCAGACATCGGCCTTGCCGGCGCGGCCTTGGGCGCCGCGGTAGAACATCAGCACGCGGCCATTGGGCGAGAAGCTGGGGCCTTCGTCGCCCCATGCCTCGGTCAGCAGTTTCTCGCCGCCGCCCGACGGGTTCATCACACCGATGCGGAAGCCGCCGCCCATGCGGGTGAAGGCGATCAGGTCGCCGCGCGGGCTCCACACCGGGGTGGCGTAGCGCCCGCCGCCGAAGCTGATCCGCTGCGGGTTCGACCCGTCGGAATTCATCACATAGAGCTGCTGCGTGCCCGAACGGTCGCTTTCGAACACGATCTTGCTGCCGTCGGGCGAATAGCTGCCGCCGGTGTCGATGCCTGGGCCGTTGGTCAGCCGCTGCGGCGATCCACCGGTGCTGGCGACGCGATAGATGTCGGCATTGCCCGCGGTCGACATGGTGAAGAGGATCCAGCGGCCGTCGGGCGAGAAACGCGGCGCGAAGGCCATGCTGACATCGGTGACGAGCAGCCGCTGCGTACCGTTCGACAGATCGTAGACATAGAGCGACGGCTTGTCGTTCTGATAGCTCATATAGGCGATGCGGCGGTCGTCGGGCGACAGGCGCGGGGTCAGCACGATCGACTGGCCGTTGGTCAGGAAACGGTGGTTGGCGCCGTCCTGATCCATGATCGCGAGGCGCTTGATGCGCTTGTTCTTGGGTCCGGTCTCCGAGACATAGACGACGCGGCTGTCGAAATAGGGGCCTTCGCCCGACAGGCGCGAGTAGATCGAATCGGCGCATTTGTGCGCGGCGCGGCGCCAGTCGGACGGGCCGACCTCGAATCCCGAACGGGTGAGCTGGGTGCCGAGCGCGACGTCGTAGAGATAGCAGCCGACGGTGAGGCGTCCGCCCGCGCCGGCCTGGACATAACCCTGAACCAGCGCCTGCGCGCTGCCGTTGCGCCAATAGCTGAAGTCGGGTGCGCGGACCTCGCCCACCGACGGCGCGCGTACGCCGTCGGGGCCGATCGGCTTGAACAGGCCGGTGTTGCGCAGGTCGGCGGCGATCACCTCGGCGATCTGGCGGCCGAGCGTCTCGGTGTTGCCTGCGGGCGTCTGCACCGCTTGCGCCGCCGGCATGGCGGGGATCATGATGGTGAGGTCGGCCGAGGCGGTGTCGGTGACATCGACGCTGAGGCCTTCCTCTTCCTGCGCCGGGGCCTGGCCAGGGGCGGGGACGGGCGGCGGCGTCACCTGCTGCGCGGCGACGGGCGCTGCGACGAGGAGGGCGACGAGCGAGATTACGGGCTTCATCGGCTGAGGTTCCTGTCGAAGTTGGGGCGGAGAATCTTCCAGGCGTCGTAATATTCCGCCGGAAGGTTGAAGGGGGCGGCGAGGCGCGCGGCGTTGAGTGCGCGCTCCTTGTGCAACTCGGCTTGGGCGCGGTTGCTGTCGTTGACGCCGGTCTGGTTGATCACGCGCGGCGGAGCGGCGAGCGAGCCGTCGGGCTTCAGCCGAATTTCGACCGTGGTGCGCAGCAGCTCGACATCGGCGCCGGTGGGCGAGCGCCAGTGCGGGCGGAGCTGGCGGATGACTTCGGCGGCGAGGCTCGATTTCACCGCCGGGCCGATCTGGCTGGCCTGCGGCGTGGTCGCCTTGCCCTTGCTCGGCTGGTCGGTGAGGCCGTTGACGATGCCGGTGAGGCGGCCGGTCGGGCGCACCTCGCGCTTGGTCGGCTGCGCGGGTGCCTTGGGCGCGGGCGCGCTGGCCTTTTTCGGCTCGGCCTTCTTGGCCGGTTCCGGTTTCTGCGGCGCCGGGCGCGGCTCGGGCTTGGGCGGAGCCGGGTTGGGGCGGACCACAGGCTCGGGCTCGGGCTGCGCGACCGGTGGTGGCGTGACCGGCTCGGGCGGGGCGGGGACTTCGGCGAGCCGTTCGGCCGGCGCCTCGCGGTTGATCACCGGGGCCTCGCTCTTGATGCCGGCTTCGTCGGTCAGCGAGATTTCGATCGGGGTCGCCTCGATCTTCTCGGGCTCATGCTTGGGGATCAGACCGAAGGCGAGCACGCCGAGCAGGATCGCATGGCCCAGCACCGCCAGGCCAAGTCCCGTTCCCTCGCGCCGGTCGATCGCCATTGCCATCAGCCGCCGTCCACCGGGGCGGTCACCAGCGACACCTTGTTGAGACCCGCGCGGTTGAGCTCGCCCATCACGCGCATGACCTTGCCATATTCGAGGCGGAGGTCGGCGCGCAGATAGACTTGCGGCTTGTCCTCGGCATTCTGGCTGGCGATCCCCTCGAGCAGGGCCGGAAGGCCTTCCTCGGTGACTTCGTCATTGTCGAGATAGAGCTTGCCCTGCGGGTCGATGGTGATCTGCACCGGCTTCTGGTCCTGCTCGAGCGGCTTGGCGCGGCTTTCGGGCAGGTTCACCTGAACCCCGGCGGTGAGCAGCGGCGCGGTGACCATGAAGATGATCAGCAGCACCAGCATCACGTCGACCAGCGGCGTGACGTTGATGTCCGCGATCGGCGCGCGCCGGCCCTTGCCGCGCGAGGAAGGGAGGTGTGCGCCCATCAGAGCTTGCCGGGGCCGCTGTCGAGCTGGCGGCTGAGCGTCGCGTGGAAACCATCGGCGAAGCGGTTGAGTTGCGCCTCGACCCGGTTGATGCCGTGGCTGAAGCGGTTGTACGCGATCACCGCGGGGATCGCCGCGAACAGGCCGATCGCGGTGGCGAGCAGCGCCTCGGCGATGCCCGGCGCGACCACGGCGAGCGAGGTGCTCTGCTCGCCCGCAATCGCGGTGAAGCTGCGCATGATGCCGAGCACCGTGCCGAACAGGCCGACGAACGGCGCGACCGAGCCGATGGTGGCGAGGATGTTGAGCCGGTCGGAGAGCTTGTCGATCTCATGCGCGACGGCGGCGCCCATCGTCGTCGCCAGCCGCTCACGCGTGCCTTCCTTGTCGAGCGCGCGGCCGCCGGTCGAGCGGCGCCATTCGGTGACGCCTGCGGCAAAGACGCGCGCGACCGGATGCGAAGCGTCGCCATGCATCCGGTAGAAGACGTCGATATCGTCGCTCTTGCGATAGTCCTGCTCGAACGCTTCGGTCGACTTGCGCGCGGCGGCGATGCGCCCGCGCAGGGAGAAGATGATCGCCCAGGTCCAGATGCTGGCGAGCAGCAGGCCGATCATGACCGCCTGCACATCCCATTTCGCCTGCAGGAACAGGCCGATCACCGACGTGTGCGCGTTGGTATTAATGAACCAGTCCATGTGTCGCTCAATTCCCCATCATGACAAGCGGCACGAACGCGTCCACCCACTGGGCCGGTTGCCGCCGCGGACGCCCGTTGGGCGCCACGAACGCGGCTTCGACCTCTGCCTGAACCAGCAATTCGTCGTGCCGCATGACTCTTTGCTGAATATCGACGGCCGCCGCGCGCACGCGGACCAGCCGGCTGACGACGATCAGCGCGTCGTCGAGCCGTGCCGGTGCAGCAAAGCGCAGTTGCATCCGTGTGACGGCATAGGCGCCTTCGCCCGCCTCATGCGCGGCGCGCTGATCGATCCCGGCCAGGCGCAGCATGTCCGATCGCGCCCGTTCCATGAAGCGCAGATAATTGGCGTGATAGACCACCCCCGACAGGTCCGTGTCCTCGAAATAGACACGGACCGGGAAACGATGCTCCAGACCGTCGAAGCGGCCGGCGATCACGGGGTCGTCGGCGGGCATTAAGCATCTTCCCTAGCGGCGAGGCGTCGCGAGGGGAACCCGTTGGCGGTTCGTTACGGCTTCGACATGTCGATTACCTGCTTCCATTCGTCGGGCGTGACCTTGCCGACCGACAGGCGGGAAAATTTGACGAGCTCCATCTCGGCGAGCCTGGGTTCGGCCTTGACCTGCTTGAGGGTCACCGGATTGGCCAGCGGTTCGACCGGCTTCATTTCGACCGACACCCAGTGCTTGCCCTCGCCGTCGGGCTTTGCCTCTCGGCTCACCTCCATGATGCCGACGATCTGAAGCCCGATATTGCTGTGATAGAAAAAGGCTCGGTCGCCGACCTTCATCGCGCGCATGTTGCCGGCAGCGGTGTAGTTGCGCACCCCGTCCCATTCGGTCTTGCCGTCGCGGACCAGGTCATCCCAGCTGAAAACGTCGGGTTCGGACTTCATCAGCCAGAGGTTCATCGGGAGAAGGTTCCTTATGCTATCTGTCGGCGCTCGCCGGCCGGGCGGGGAGCGGGCCGGTGCCGCCTTCAAACGCCAAAGCTCCATAAACCGCAAGTGAACACGCGATTTTGCGATAGTTCAGATCGAATCGGGCAGATATGCATCCAAGGCGCCCGCATATGCGTTTCCGGCGTCGAAAGGTGCAGCTTTGCACGAGGAGGAAGTCATGCAGACCATCACCAAGGCGGTGCTCGGACTGACGCTTGGCGCCACCGCGCTCACCGCGGCTGCGCCGGCGGAAGCGCAGCGCTATCATCGTCACCGCGACCGCGACAATACAGGCGTTGCCGTTGCCGCCGGTATTGCCGGCGTCGTGATCGGCGCGGCGATCGCAGGTTCGGGCCGCGATCGCTATCGCGACCGCTACGACGATCGCTATTATGACAGCTACGATCGCCGCTATTACGACTATGATCGCAGCTACTATGATTACGATAAGCCCTACTACAACAACCGGGGCTATTACCCGCGCGACGGCTATTACTACCGCCACTACGAGCAGCGCGGCTGGCGCGGCTGTTCGGTCCGCCGGGTGTACGACCCCTATCTGGGCCGCCGCGTGAGCGTGCGCTACTGCCGCTGACCCAAGCACAGCGACAGCAAGGGCGGCGCGGGTTATTCCCGCGCCGCTTTTTTTTGTCGGCTTGTTCGGCTAGAGCCGCGCGCCATGAGCGACACTCCTCCCGACCGGCTCTCGGTCAATCCAAAGAGCCCCTATTTCGACCAGACGCTGCTTCAGCGTGGCATCGGCATCCGCTTCAAGGGCAATGAGCGGCGCGACGTCGAGGAATATTGCGTCTCCGAAGGCTGGATCCGCGTCCAGCTCGGCAAGAAGACCGATCGCAAGGGCGATCCGCTGACGATCAAGCTCAACGGTCCGGTCGAGGCGTGGTTCGAGAATGCTGCGGAAGACGCCGGGGCTTCGGACGAAGCCTGACCCTCTTCCGTCATCCCGGCCTCGTGCCGGGATCCACGGCTCCCCGCATGATGCCTTTGAGGTTCTCGCGCATCGCTTGCCTCCCGGTGGACCCCGGCACGGGGCCGGGGTGACGGGTAGGGGGTGTTAGCTTCCGAACGCCGCTCGCGCCGCGTCTTCCAGCCCCTTCATTGCTGCGCGCCAGGGGAACGGCCCATGGCTGATTCGCGCGACGCCCGCGTCGGCCACGGCCTTCGCATCGGGGGCGCCGGGGAAGGCCATGAAGTTCACCGGCAACGGCGATTCCCAGCAGACCCGCGCGAGCAGTTCCAGATTCGCGAGGCCGGGGACGAAGAAGCCGCTCGCCCCTGCCTTGGCATAAGCGTGCGCGCGGGCGATCGCAGCATCGACCTTTGCCTCGTCATGCGTCTCGGCCTTGGCCTGCAGGAAGATGTCGGTGCGCGCGTTGATGAAGAAGGCCGGGCCGACCGCGGCGCGGGCCGCGGCGATGCGTTCGGCCTGGAAGGCGCAGGGGTGAATCCCTTCGCCGTCGATCACCTGATCCTCGAAATTGCAGCCGGTCGCGCCGGTCGCCGCCAACCGCCCGAAATTTTCCGCGACGCCCGCAGGATCGACAGCATAGCCGCCCTCGAAATCGATCGTCACCGGCACATCGACCGACGCGACGATTCGCGCGGCATTGTCGAGTACCAGAGCGAGCGGCACCGCTTCCCGATCGCCAAAGCCATTGGCCCCGGCGACCGAGGCGCTGCCGGTGGCGAGCGCCTGCGCGCCCGCCGCGGCAACGGCCTTTGCCGACCCGGCGTCCCAGACGTTGAACAGCACCAGCGGCGCGCGCGGTTCATGCAGCGCGGCGAAGCGATCGAATTTGGCGGTCATCGATTCCTCCTGTTTCCGGCAGTATTACTGCCGGAACGAAGAGGGAACAATCCCGTTTCTTGCGGATAAACGACCGTTCGCCGAAGCCGGGTCAGTGGACGAAGCGCGCCACGACGTCGCGATAGGAGCGGCTGACCTTCACCTGCGATCCCGAATCGAGGATCAGGAAGCACTCGCCGTTGGTGTGCGGCTTGACCTGCTTGACCTGGTCGAGATTGACGATGGTCGAGCGATGGACGCGCTGGAAACGGCGCGGATCGAGCCGCTTCTCCAGATCCTTCATCGTCTCGCGCAGCACCAAAGTGTTGTCCGCGGTCTTGATGCACATGTAATCGCCGGCGGCCTCGACCACCTCGATCGTGTCGACATCGACGCGGAAGATCTGGCCGCGATCCTTGATGTTGATCAGCTTCTCGTAGCGGTTCGACGCGACCTCGGCATTGTCGCCGGATGCGAGTTCCTCGGCCGCGTCGGGGGCGACCTCGGCGAGCACTTCCTTGAGCTTCTCGACTTCCTCGACGCCGCGCTTTTCGGTCAGGCGCTGGCGCACGCGCTCGAGCGTGTCGGCAAGGCGCGCCTCGTCCACCGGCTTCATCAGATAGTCCATCGCGTTCGCCTCGAACGCGCGGATCGCGTGATCCGAATAGGCGGTGACGAACACGAACAGCGGCGGTTCGACCTCCATCAGCCCCTGCACGACCGAGAAGCCGTCGAAACCGGGCATCTGGATGTCGAGGAAGACAAGATCGGGCTTGTGCGTCTTGATCGCGCGGATCGCCTCGCGCCCGTTCTGGCACTTGTCGATGATCTCGACATCTTCGTGCGTCTGGAGCCGCAGCTCGAGGCCCTGGATCGCCAGGGGTTCGTCATCGACCAGAATGGTGCGGATCGTCATGGTTTCACTTTACTCTCATTCGGCGCCGCTTCGATACCCGAGGCTACGCAAACAATCCCCCCGTACTTCATGCCCCAACGAGTTTGTTACGGTGCGGTTCCGGTCAGGCCGCCTCTCTCGTTTGCTCCTCGACCTGGAACGGAATCTCGATCTCGACGCGGAAGCCCCCGCCGGGGATCGACCGCGCGTCGAACCGATGATCCGGCCCGAAAGCCTGCGCCAGACGTTCCCTTATATTGGTAAGCCCGACCCCGGTTGAAAGGCTTGGCCGGTTCTTGCCCTCGATCAATCCCGGGCCGGTGTCCGATACGGTGATCTGCACCCGATCGCCGGTGAGCCGAGCCGCGACCGCGATTTCGGCGCCCGCTTCCTGCGGCGTGACGGCGTATTTGATCGCATTCTCGACCAAGGGCTGGAGCAGCAGCGAGGGGAGGCGCGCCTTCACCACGCGCGGGTCGATGTCGAAGACCGGCTTGAGCCGTTCTTCGAACCGCATCTTCTCGATCTCGAGATAGAGTTTCAGCGTCTCGACCTCCTGCGCGACCGTGACATGCGCGGTCGGCTCGTTGGCGAGCGTGTAGCGCAGGAAGTTGGACAGGCGCGCGAGCATCGCATTGGCACGGTCGGTCTGCTTGAGCAGTACCAAAGTCGAAATGGAGTTCAGCGTGTTGAACAGGAAATGCGGATTGAGCTGGTAGCGTAGCATCGCGAGCTGGGCGGACGACGCCTGATTCTCCAGCATCTCCATCCGGTCGATCTGATCCTCGACGATCAGGTAGAAGTTGATGCCGAAATAAAGCGCGGACCAGCCGGCGAGCACGGTGAAGCTCAGGAACAGGCTGCCCAGCACCAGCGGGATTTCGATCCCCGGATCGCCGCGCATGACCGATACGGTGAAGCCGGTGAGAATGGCATAGACCAAGGTTGCGGCAGCGAGCGTCGCGATCGTGGCAAGGATACCCGTGATGCGGGGGAGGCGGCGGAAGTAACCGTATAGCGCAGAGAGTAGCAATGTGAGGCAATAGCCGACGATCGCCTCGATCGTGACGCGGATCAGATCCTCGAAACTGAACGTGCGGTTCGAAAAGTTCGAAACCGCGCGCAGCAGCAGATAGCCGCCCCAGCCCGCGCCCTGCAGCATCCAGAAGGCGCGGCTCTTCTGCTCGAAGAAGGGGCGGGAGAGGACTTCGGGATTCTGCATGTTTCGTCGATTTCTCTAATCGGTAATCCTCAGCGCGCAAAGCGGGACACCTTGCGCTATCCCGGCGTTACGCATTCGAATCGAACGTGCTGCAACGAGGAGATGTTCCCATGACCACCCGTACCGCCACCGCCCGCTACTCCGGTTTCGGCAAGGAAGGGAAGGGCGCGATCACGACCCAGTCGGGTGTGATGACCGACCAGTTCTATGGCTTCAACACGCGATTCGAGGACGAGCCGGGCACCAATCCCGAAGAACTGATCGCCGCGGCGCACGCCGGTTGCTTCACCATGGCGCTGAGTTTCGGGCTCGCCCGCGCCGGCTATTCGCAGGGCACGCTGGAGACCAAGGCCGCGATCAAGCTGGAGCAGAAGGACGGCGGCTTCGCGATCACGCGGTCGGACCTGACGCTGACTGCGTCGATCCCGGGCATCGATCCGGCCGAGTTCGAGAAGCTGGCCAAGGACGCCGAGGCCAATTGCCCGGTGTCGAAGGTGCTCAATGCGGAGATCACGCTGACGCACACGCTGGTGTGAGGCCAGCCCTCAAACCCAACCCGTCACCCCGGCCTTGTGCCGGGGTCCACCGGGAGGCCGGCGCGCTATTCGAGCCTCTTGCTCAGTCCTCGCCGCACCGTGGATCCCGGCACAAGGCCGGGATGACGGTCGGGGCCGGGGTGACGGCGAGAAGCGAGGGTCTGTAACCGCCTCAGCGTTCGTTGAGATAGTAGCGATCCGTCGCCGTCAGATCATCCGCGAGTTCGTAGACGATCGGCTGGCCGGTCGGGATTTCCAGGCTGGCGATCTCGTCGTCCGAGATGCCCGACAAATGCTTGACCAGCGCGCGCAGCGAATTGCCGTGCGCGGCGATCAGGACGCGCTTGCCGGCCTTGAGCTCGGGCGCGATCCGCTCTTCCCAATAGGGCAGGACGCGCTCGATCGTGTCCTTGAGGCTCTCGGTCTGCGGGATCGGGATGCCCTTGTAGCGCAGGTCCTTGGCGAGATCCCAGGGCGACCCTTCCTCGGGCAGCGGGGGCGGGATGTCGAAACTGCGGCGCCAGATCTTGACCTGATCGTCGCCATGCTTGGCCGCGGTCTCTGCCTTGTCGAGGCCGGTGAGGCCGCCATAATGGCGCTCGTTCAACTTCCAGCTCTTTTCGGTCGGCAGCCACAGCCGGCCCATCGCCTCGAGCGCGAGGTTCAATGTCTTGATCGCGCGGCTCTGGAAGCTGGTGAAGGTCAGGTCGAAGTCGAGCCCCTTTTCCTTCATCAGCTCGCCCGCCGCCCAGGCTTCCTTGACGCCCTGTTCGGTCAGATCGACGTCCCACCAGCCGGTGAAACGGTTTTCCAGATTCCAGGCGGACTGGCCGTGGCGGATCAGGACGAGCGTGGGCATAGGCGACTCCTTGCGGGAATTTGCCCGCGTCCTTAGCGGATGACGCGCAGAGGGCAACGGAGGATGGCCATGGCGATCGAAAGGCAGACCATCGTGTATGACGGGCCGGGCGGTCCGTTCGAGGGCGTGGCGGCGTTCGACACCGCATGGGATTCGCCACGACCCGGCGTGATGATCGTCCCCAATGTGCTGGGCGAGAAGGAGCAGGATCGCGTGGTCGCCGAGCGGCTGGCGGCGCTGGGCTATGTCGGCTTCGTTGCCGACACCTATGGCCAGGGCAAGCGGACGACGCGCGGGGCACCCGATTCCACAATCTATATGGACGGGCTCAACGCCGACCGCGCGCTGCTGCGCGACCGGCTGCACGCCAGCGTCGCGGCGCTGAAGGCGCTGCCGCAGGTCGATGCCGCGAAGACGGTGGCGATCGGCTATTGTTTCGGTGGCAAGTCGGTGATCGATCTCGCCCGTTCGGATGGCGGCGTGCTGGGCGTGGTGGCGTTCCACGGCATCTTCGATCCGCCGGGCTACGACTATCCCAAGCCGATCGCGGCGAAGCTGCTAATCTGTCACGGCTGGAACGATCCGCTCGCGTCGCCCGCAGCGGTGACGGCGCTGGCGGCAGAACTGACCGAAGCGGACGCAGACTGGCAGCTTCACGGCTATGGCCATGCCGGGCATGCCTTCACCGATCCAAGCCTGCGGGAATCGCCGCGCCCAGGTTTCGGCTATGACGAGGCCGCCGACCGACGCAGCTGGCAGGCGATGCGCGACTTCCTGGGCGAGTTGTTCGGCTAGGCCGGATTGGCGGGTTTCGGCGGGAGCAGCCTGCGCAGCAACCGCCGCAGCATCACCAATGCGGCGATCGTCGCCGCGAGAATCAAAACGGCGATCACCACCGCTGCGACCGGGTTGGCCAGCGCAAGCACCAGCAGCCCGCCGGTCAGGATATCCTCGCCGGTCGAGACCACGGCGTTGCTCACCGGTTCGGGGCTGGCGTTGACCACGGCGCGGCCGCTCGCCTTGGCGCCATGCGTCAGCAGCGAGGCGCTGCCGCCGAGCAGCAGTGCCATCACCTGCCAGGCGGGGTCGGAGGGGTCGACGATCGCCAGCGCGAGCAGCGCGCCGCCGATCGGGCGGACCAGCGTGTGGACCGCGTCCCACGCCGAATCGAGCCACATCACCTTGTCGGCGAAGAATTCCGCGACCGCGCCGACCCCGGCGATGCCGATGATCCAGGGATTGGCGAGGACGTCGAGCGCCTTCAGCTGCTGGGGCAGCTCGACCCAGCCGGTGTGCATCGCGAGGCCGACGGCGAAGACGCAGAGGTAGAGCCGCCAGCCCGCGAGCAGGCTGATGCTGGCGGCCAACCCGATGATCTCCACCGCGCCCATCGCGCGCCGGGCCTCAGCTGGCGGGCTTGGGCGCGGGTTTTCGCGCCGCAGGCTTGCGGGTGGGGGCCTTGCGGGTTGCGCCGGCCTTTAGCGGAGCGGCGGGCTTGGGTTTCGCCGGCGTTTTCGCAGTCGCGGTCTTGGGCTTGGCCGCCGAAGCGGTGGTCTTCGGCTTGGCCGCTGGCTTGGCGGGTGCCTTTGCCGGTGCGCTGCGCGTCGGACCCGCCTTGAGCGGAGCTGCGGGCTTGGCGCGGGTGGAGGTGCGGGGTTTCGTCGCCGCGCGGGCCGGTGCGGGTGCTGGGGCAGGCGGCGGCGCGGGAGGTTCGGCGAGTTTGCTGGTGATCTTCTCGGCAGCGCGTGCGGCGACCACGGTGGCGAGCGTCGCGGCGGTCTTGCCCAGCGCTTCGGCGGTGGTGGTCTTGTTCCGGCCGTTCCCCGAGGTGACGCCGCCGCCGCCGTCGTCGGCGGACTTGCCCTGGTTGCGGACATTGGCGGCGAGCGCGACCAGACCCGCGGCGACGAGATCGCCGACCATCGGGTTCTTGATCAGATCGAGCAGCTTGGCGCCCTGCTTGCGCAGTTCCTTGGGCAGTTCGATTCCGGCGACGGACTTGGGCAGCTTGCCCGCCTTCGCCGACTTGCTCTTCTTTGCCTTGGCCATCGCCGCTCTCCTGCTGTGTAACGCGAGCGTCACACTAACCGGAGGCGAGGTCAATTGTTTGGTTCAGCGAGCTGAACCA